>JAGBNL010000052.1 GCA_017634415.1 Clostridium sp. | reverse complement strand
ATACTTTCAAAGACAGAAGGATACTTGGCTTTTGTCAGAACATTCCAGGGCATGGCCTTTACGTTCCAGTCGATCAGGTCATACAATGCATCAATGCTGCGGACAGGATTGGTATCCGGATCCGGATTGACCGCGGCAGCCTGTTGAATGGATTTTTCCATGAGCGCCGTCAGTTCCGGATCGTCTTCCAGTAATTTTTTGAGCTCCAGGGAAGCCTCGCTCCGCTCCGCGGATGCCTCGCTTTGCTCTGCAGATGCCTGAGCCGTTTCCTGCGTCGTTTCCGTCTTCACAGCCTGAACGCTGCAGGCTGTGCCGGCTGAAAGAATAGCAGAAGCTATCATTAAAGCTGCCATGGAACGCAAGATTCTTCGGGTCTTCATAAATAACATCCTTTCTCTGCTTTAGCGGTTCTGACAGTGCTTACTCGATGGATCTGCCGAATTCGTAGGCTTTGACGAGGGCTTCCTTTTTGGCGGATGCCTCACCGGGGCCGCCTATACCGCCGCAAAAGAGGGAGTCCGTAAATTCCGCCTTCTCAAAGCAGTCTACCCAGCCTTCGAGACCGCTTTCCGCCTTCTGGGGAACATAGTCTTCATCCTCAAAGGCAACGGAGAGCATATAGACTCTGCGGAATTTGTAATCCGTGGTGTAGAGCGGATTCATCCGGTCAAGGAGGGTCTTCATCTGGCCGCTCATCTCGTAATAGTAGATGGGCGTAGAGAAGACCAGGGTGTCGGCCTCTTTCATTTTTTCTGCGATTTCTATGGCATCATCGTTCAGAACACACTTCTGTGTCTGCTGACAGGCCAGACATCCGATGCAGAACTTCAGATTTTTGCCTTTGAGGCTGATTTCCTCGACCTGATGGCCGGCATCCTTTGCTCCGGCGATAAGACGCTCTGTCAGGATATCGGAATTGCTGCTCGGGCGCAGGCTGGTTGTGATGACAAGTACATTGCTCATAGGATGTTCCTCCTTGATGTGAGTTCTATGTATCTGTCAACTATCATAACGAAGGGGGATGGGGGTTCGTCAAGGATAACCTGAAGAATGGGGTAAGGCTGACCAGATGGCCGCAGTCCACGACCAGCTCGGCCCCGGATGAATGGAGTTCACCCGGAGATTGCAGGGGGCAAGGTAATACGCCGCATGCCTGGTCATAGACCGTCCGGCGCCCTTGGAGGCACTGTAGGGTAGTTTACGGCTTCCATCTTACCTGTTCTGCTTCCACAGACATTCCGCTACCGCATCTCCGCACTCAGATGTGGAGGCATTCCCTCCCTGGTCGGTGGTGACATGAATTCCCTCTATTAACACCTGTTCGATGGCGTCAAGGATCTTTGCGCCCCACTCCGTATGGCCGAAAAAGTCCAGCAGCTGGGACGCAGACCAGATTGCCGCCAGGGGATTGGCGATGCCCTGGCCAACGATATCCGGGGCAGAGCCGTGAATCGGCTCGAACATGGATGGGAATCTCCGGTCAGGATTCAGGTTTGCGCCGGCTGCCAGTCCCATGCCGCCGGCGATGGCGGCGCCGAGGTCCGTCAGGATATCTCCGAAGAGGTTGGAGGTCACCACAATCTGGAACCGGGCCGGGTCCTTCACCATGAACATGGCGGCGGCGTCTACCATCATGCTTTTTGTTTCTACATCGGGGTATTCTTCCCCCACTTCTCTGAAAATCTGATCCCAGAATACCATGGAGTAGTTCAGGGCATTTCCCTTGGTCACATTGGTCAGGGTTTTCTTTTCCTTTCTTGCCAGCTCATAGGCGTAGCGGATCACCCGCTCGCATCCCTTCCGGGAGAATACGCCGTCCTGGATGACTACCTCCTGGGGGGTTCCCTTATACAGCCAGGCGCCCTGGCCGCTGTATTCGCCTTCGCTGTTTTCCCGGATAAAGGTCATGTTGATTTCCTCAGGGGTGACGCCGGCCAGGGGGCAGACTGCGCCCCGAAGCAGCTTTACCGGACGGAGATTGATGTATTCATCAAAATCGTGACGGATCCGGAGCAGCAGATCCCGGAGAGAAATGTGGTCCGGCACTCCCGGGAAGCCCACCGCCCCCAGGAGAATCGCGTCAAACCCGGAAAGGATGTCCATGCCGTCCGCCGGCATCATTTCCCCGGTCTTAAGATAGTATTCGCATCCCCAGGGGAATTCTTCATAGGTAAAGGCAAAGCGCCCGTCCAGGGCTGCTGCAGTATCGAGAATCTTTACACATTCCTTGATGACCTCCGGGCCGACGCCGTCGCCCGGGATCACGGCGAGTCTGTATGTTTTCACTGGTCACAGTACCTCCGTTTTTTTGATGCTTTCTGATGATGTTTCATATATCGATTATTATATATGGAATTTCCCGGATACTCAAATGAGAATATTCCCTGACCATGATGGGCCTTGCGTCTGAAAATCAGAGCTGAGCAGGTCAGGCAGCGGCCTCTCCGGCAGGGTTGAAAGTGAGCCGGATTGCGGATATAATCGATTCGTAGGCATCCTGACGGATCGCTTGTTTCAGCAGGAGATTGGACTTCCGCTGAGATGAAATCAACATAATCACACAGAGGGGAAGTCCACCAGGGCTGCTGCCGTAATGTATCTGGATGCATGGATAGAAGATCTGGATAAAGCTACCGATGCACTGGTCAGATGCTTCAACAGTATGGCCAACAAAATGGTCGCGGTAAAGAACCCTGATATGGTGGGTATCATCACCGGCGAGATCACTGCATGGTTCACTGAGTACGGAAAATATATCACGCCGCTGCCCGATGCTGCCGTCGACCTCACAGAAGCAAGCGTAAGAGCATTGGTTGAGGAAGCCATAAAAGACTTTAATTTCGTAGATAATACCGAGGAATTGAAGGCAGAGCAGATAAAAAGCCTCGCTCTGACGCATATAGGTATTCCCGGTCTTGATGAAAAGATCCAGGAATATGTGGATCGGATGAATGATCCCTCGGAACAGCTTGAACCCAGGGACGCATGTATCGGTCTGAGCGGACACCGGACGGCTACTACGTGGGCGCTGACGGCGTCTGGGACGGCAGCCCGGCATATGCGGAAAGATAACCTCATTTCTATGGTAAATGGAGATTGACGGCTTGCAGAATACAATCTGGTTATTTCTTGTTACCGCAGCGGTCCTTCTGTGGTCGGCAACGGATATACTTTATAAAATCGGCATTTATGAGAGCGGCGAAGAACATGTCTGCCTGAAAGGTTCCGTCTGTATCGGAACAGTGTTTTTTGGACTTGCTTTAGTTTTCCTCATGATACGGACGGAATCATTTTCCATTTGGGAAAGCGCCCTTCGCTACTGGCCGATGACCCTGTTCGGCATATTATATGCTGTAATCAATACAATTTCTTTAAAAGGCTTTCTTTACAATGAGGTAACGGTGCAGTCTCCGGTACAGGGGATCAGCGGCGGAACATCCACCGTTCTGCTGGTCATTGTATATCTGGTTCTGGGAAGAGCGGATTCGGTTGCCGAGCTCTTAACGCCCATGAGGGCCGCCGGAATTGCAGTGATAATGACAAGCATGATCCTGCTGTCGGCATTCCGGAACAGAGAATTCCGGAACAGAGGAGAGTACCGGGGCAAAACCTGGATGACGACAGGCCTGGGCACATTGATCTTTCCGGTTTTGTTTTCTCTGGTGGACGCGCTGGAAACCATCGTCACGGGGATCTGCCTGGATACGAATTACGGCGGCGGGATGCCGGAGGAGGACTCTATTATTATCGTCGGAACAGAGTACGCCGTAATTGCGCTGGGCTTCTGGCTGTACATCTGGTGGAAAGAAAAGAAGCCGTTCAACCCCTTCGGCCGGCGCAGTGCCCCGATGATGCTCGGAGCGCTTGCGGATAATATCGGAATCGGCTTCTACAGCTTTGCGATGGCGATCAACTCCATATCGACAGATGCCCTTCTGGCGGCATATCCGCTTCTCGTTATGGCCGCAGGGCGCGTCATCATGAAGGAAAAACTCAGTTCGGAACAGTATTTTTTCCTGTTTGGCATTGCCGCGGGAAGCATCATGGTTATTTCAGATACGATCTTTTAAAAGGAGGGCATGAAGTACGGGGAGGCATATTTCCAGCCGATGGTTTCGCTGGTGTCATATCTGGCGGCCAATGATTATCAGGTGTTTATCGTCAGCGCAACCTACCGGGATGCCGTGAGAGTGATGACGGAGGGCGTGCATTTTATCCGGAAGGTGCCCGGAAGAACTAGCGGAAAGGAGACAGACAATGACAGAACTTGAAAAGAACATGGCGCGGGTGAGAGCGCTGTACGGGGAGAATCACAGGATCACGGACGGAAATTATGACAAATCCCTGGCGGTTAAGTGCATCAACGGCACCTTCGTCGGTCAGAAGAAGGATAATGTCATAGCCTTCCGGGGCATTCCTTTTGTCGGAAGACAGCCTGTCGGAGAGTACCGCTGGAAGGCGCCGGTGGAATTTGCGCCCGACGACGGCGTGTACGAAGCATACTATTTCGGGACTGTTCCCTGCCAGAACGGAGATCCCCTGCAGATCGGGTCTTTTTATCCCCAGAGTGAAGAGTGCCTCTATCTGAATGTGTGGAAACCGGCGGAGCAGAGCGCGGAAAAGAAGCCGGTCATCGTATGGATCCACGGCGGCGCTTTTGAGGTGGGCTCCACGGCCGAACCGCGGGAGGAAGGCACCAGCTACGTCAGCGAGAATCAGGATATTGTCTTTGCTTCCCTCGAGTACCGCCTCGGCGTGTACGGCTTTCTCCATCTGTCTCATCTGCCGGACGGGCAGGAATATCCGGATGCGCAGAATCTCGGCATCATGGATCAGATGATGGCTTTAAAGTGGATTCATGAGAACATCGCTTTCTTCGGCGGCGATCCGGATAACGTAACCCTGATCGGCGAATCAGCAGGCGGAGCCAGCGTCCTTCTGCTTCCGCTGGTGGAAGGCTCCCATGCGTACTTTAAGCGCGTCATTTCCCAGAGCGGATCCCCTGTCTGCACACGGTCGACGGAGCAGGCCATCGCCTGCACGAACGAACTGATGGAGAAGCTCGGCTGTAAAACCGTGGCAGACCTGCAGAAGACAGAAACGGCAAAACTTCTGGAAGCATCCGAGGTGACCGCGCTGCGGGTATTCGCGGAGCGGGACGGGAAGTATCTGCCTTTCGACCCGTATGAGGCCTATAAGAGCGGCGCAGCAAAGGATATCGGGATACTTCAGGGCTGCAACAAGGACGAAGGGGGATATTTCACCTACACCATGAGTGCGGAGGTCTTCCAGGCATTTTCCGATGACCGCATGGGAAAGCGGATGAAGGAGCTGACAGAGGAAGAGCGGGGACTGGTGGAAAGCTTCCGGAAAGAGGCAAAGGATGTAACCCCGGAATATCCCGTGGATGTCCGCCTGTTCGAGCAGATGCTGTTTGTGGCGCCGATGTTCCGGATGTCGGAGAACCAGACCATGGGCGGCGGAAAATCCTTCACCTATTTATTTACGCCGGAATCTTCCGTTCCGCTGATGCGATGCGCCCATACCATAGAGATATCCACCGTATTCAACCATCCGGAGGAGACGCTCATCACGGGAAGAAGATTCGATGAGACCTTCGGAAAGACGCTGCGCAGGATGTGGATTCAGTTTGCAAAAACAGGCAATCCCTCCCTCACCGCGGAGCAGTCTCCTGACGGCAGGGCGAAAGAATGGCCTGCTTACGATACGGAGAACAAGTATGTGATGATTCTTGATGAATTCAATATTCATCCGGAAAAGGAGACCGAGCGGAAGATTCTGGACTGGGAGAGAATGTACGGTCTGACAAAGTATTATTTCATCTGACAGGCCTGCGGGCTTCAGAAAGGAAGAGTATGGACTATACCCTGCTGAATGACGGAAAAACAAAGGTGTCGGGGCTGAGCCTCGGCACCTGGTCATACGCTGATGTGAGTCTGTGGGGGGCCTGCGACAGGGAGGCTGCCGTCGCGACACTCCGGGAAGCTCTGGACAGAGGCATTAACCTGATTGATACGGCGGAACGGGACGGAAGGACGGATTTTCTGACGGGATATTTTACGTGAAGAACAGCCGGAAAATGAACACTATTTATGACGGAGGCCTGGTATATGGCGGATGTGCGTCAGTTTGTCAAGGAAATAATCAAGGATTACATGCGGTATTCCGATAACCTGGAAGAGGGTCAGAAGCTCCCGCCGGAAGAAGCCCTTCTGGAAATCTGCAGTATTCTGCTGAATGTAAGCTGCCTGCAGGAAGAAGGAAGGTATTCTACGTTCCGTGTATGCTTTATTTCTCCGGATTCCGAATATCTGGAGCCCTATGTATATTCGCGCGTGCTCCGGTTTTCCGAGGAGATCAAACTAAGCACGGGAAAGCTGCATAAGCTGTCGCCGGCGCTGAATGCAGATGTCAGCTACCTTATGCTGGATGCTTCAAAAAAGCCTTACACCATTATCGGGATCCTGTCCGCATATACCTCTCTGTTTGAGAACCGGATGACCTTTGCCTCCGGCGGAACCAGAATGCCGAGGATTCCGAACATTATGGTCAGCAAGCCGGGAAAGCTTGAGTTCTGTTTCGGAGAGACCCCCCTGGTCCTCTATTCGGCAGGAGAAATCATTCATTACCGGACAGATACATTTACCTCAACCCTTGTGGCGGATCAGCTGCGCAATGGTTCAGACATTACGGAGGCAGACAGACTTTCCTTCTTATATAAGGTCATGAACCTGATCAGTTCCTATGAACATGGGGGACATCTTTTTATTGTTCCGAATGAACCGCCGCTGTCCGGTATTATCGATGTGAAATACGGACTTCCGGCGCATTTCTTCGATGAAAGCAAAGGAGATTATCTGAGCTCCGAAACAGCGAGAAAAAAGAATCTCTCTGTTTATGCGGATATCATTGCAAAACTTTCCTGTGTTGACGGCGGTGTCGTGCTCAATAAAAATATGGACCTGATTGGGTTCGGCGCACAGGCAATTACGGACTTTACTAATCTGGAGCCGCCCGTGATGCGGTTTGTGTGCTCCGATGGCCGTATTGATGCGGGGAAGAAGTTTAATGATAATGGCATGCGCCATCGGGCGTGCTACAGATTCTGCAACATCCTGGAGAACTCCGTTGCTGTTATCTTTTCGCAGGATGGTGCGATAAAAGCCTGCACGAAGTCTGAGGGCGAGGTCGTGGTTTACCAGGATGTTGCATTTCCCATAGTATGACGGGGATATCAGGATGACGCTTTTATTAGGAAACTTTCTCGGTGTCGAAGCGGCAGCCGCATTCGGGATGGTCTGGCCGGCCGTGTTTTTCTGCGGGCTTGTCGGCGGTGTTATCAGGGGGAGGTACCAGGAATCTTATACTGCAGGATCGGAACCGTCGGGGATCGTTATGGTCACGGCGGTTCCGCCGCCTTCTGCGGAAGCAATCGACAGATGGCCGCCGCACATCAGATGAAGCCTCTGCCGGATGTTTGTCAGCGTGGTATGCGGTTTGTCCGGGTCAGAAGGGTCAAATCCCGGGCCGTTGTCTTCCACGAGGATCTCTGTTACGGAATCCGTGTGCCGTGTCCGGACCAAAATGCGCAGCGGTCCGGAATAGGGATCCATCCCGTGCTTTACCGAATTTTCCACAATGGGCTGCAGGGTCAGCGGCGGCAGGCGGAAGCTGATGAAGGGCGTATCGTACGTCACGACAAGCATATCGTCATACTGGGCCTGTTCTACGGCCAGGTAGGCGCGGGTGTGCTCCAGCTCCGTGGAGAAGGGGATGGTGCTGTCGCTGGCGACGGCGTTGAAGTTCCTGCGCAGATAATTGGTAAAATCGATTATGATCTGCCTGGCCTTCTGCGGGTCCAGCCTGCAGAGGCTGTGGATGGTCATAAGGGTATTGTAGATAAAGTGGGGGCGCATCTGCAGCACCATGATGCTGGCCCGCTCATGGGCGATTTCCTGCTGCTGGAGCGCGATTTCCCTATGCTGGAGGGCAATTTCCTGCTGCTGCAGGGCGATTTCCTCCTGATGGCGGCGGTCCTGTTCAATCTGGTTGGACAGGATGAAGCCGTACATGGCCAGAGCGGAGAGGACGTAGCTGATGTCGACGACGGGGAAAAGTCGAAGAACAGCTGCGCGATCATTGCCGCCATGATGGGCAGTATGGCGATGAGGAAAGCGAGAAAGACCTTGCGCGAAATCTGCTTCCGGCGTCTGATTGTTCCCGCGAGATTGCACAGGAGAACCGCGATCAGCGGCAGCGGGCAGAGCGGGTACAGAGGTCCCCGGCAAAAATGCCCGTCCGGCGAGATATAGAAGATAGCCCCGGTTAAAAGAGTGCTGAAAAGCATGAGGAAATAGACGGCCACCAGGCCGATCACGATGTGAAACAGCCTGCCCGAACGCGGGTCCTCGCCGCAGCAGTGCAGAAGAAAAACCGTCAGCATGGGCAGCGGGATTGGGAGAAGCATGGATTCCAGAAGAATAATGCCATGCAGTACCGTGCCGGGGACGGGAAAGTAGTAAACGGCCATTTCCATGAGTCCGGCAAGGCAGCAAAACAGAAAAACTATGTAATAGAGCGAGAAGAAACGCTTGCTCCAGCGGTCGATGCCGGGCATGACGGCGGTAAACAGCAGTCCGACGACACTTGATACCAGCGCCGCGCCGAAGATGGAAAAGTAGAGAATTTCAGTCCAGTGGTTCACGTGTCCGTGCCTCCCATAGAAAACGGATAGCGAAGTTTTTTCAGCTGTCTGCGGACTCCCTCCGGGGTCAGCGGCTTGACCATAAACCCGCAGGCGTCGGTGTCCCACGCATCCAGGGAATAGTCGGGATAGGCGGTCAGATAAACCACGTTGGTGCAGGGATTGATCTCCAGCAGCGTCCTGCAGAGATCAAAGCCGTGGGCAGTTCCCAGCTCGATATCCAGAATGGCCAGGTCAATCCGGTTCACCTTCGCGTATTCAATCGCCTCCTTCGGGAGGTTAAATCCCGTGATGGCGGCGTTCGGAATGACATCCTCCAGCACAAACAGACTTTCCGAGAGAATAGCCTTGTTGTCATCCACCATGATAATGTTGGGCGATTCGTCACTTTCGGCGGCAGTGGAGAGCAGCGTGCTGACATCCACATCCAGGACCTTGGAGAGGCGGGTGATCATGGCGGCATCCGGAAGCCGGCGGCCGCTTTCCCAGCGGGCGACCGTGGAGTTGTTCACAAACATCAGGTTTCCCAGTTGAATCTGCGACAATCCTTTTTCCTTTCTGAGTTTTTTCAGTGTTTCCGCAAACAGAATATTCATTCGCACTTCCTCCCGTCCTTTTCAAAGATACCCCGGTGCACTGACAAAATCAAGTCCGGGGAAAAATCCGATTTGCCATTCTGGAAAACCCTCTTGCCTGACATCGGGGCAGGTGAGTTAAAATTATATTAATATGGCGATTATTATGCATCTCAGATCTGAAGGAGGAACATAGTCATGAAAAAGAAGGTTATTCTCGGCAACTTCATCACCATGGATGAAAAGAGACCATTTGCTGAGGCGGCACTGGTAAAGGATGGCGTGTTTGCCTATATCGGCAGTGCCGAAGAAGCGAAGAAACTGGCAGGCGCCGACGCTGAGGTGCTGGATTACGGCAAAAACTACATCTATCCCGGCTTTCTGGAATCCCACAGCCACGGCTATCTGGCCGGGAACCGCGCCATCGGGCAGGCGAACCTGGCCCAGGTGCGCATGACGGACTATAACAAATACCGGGAGATCATGAAGGAATACATAGAGAATAATCCTCAGCGCACCTTCTATATGGCTGCAGGATGGATGGAAGACGAGCAATATGTCAGCAAGGCATATCTGGACGAGATCTGCTCCGATAAACCGCTGATCATGCATTCCTCCGGCGGACATTCCATGCTGTTCAACACAAAAGCCCTGGAAATGTTCGGCATTGATGCGGATTACGCAAAGAGATACGGCTACGACCAGGTACACGTGGATAAGAACGGCGAACCGGACGGCTACATCTGCGAAGGCCCCGTATTTGAGATCACGCCGAAGCTTCCGGTCACCCTGGATGAGGCCAAGGAGTATATCCTCGCATGGCAGGATTTCGCTCTGAAGGGCGGTTTTACCGCGGTAGGCGACGCCGGCGTGGAAGTGGCCTGGAGGGATACGCCCAGGGCTTACTATGAACTGGAGCAGGAAGGAAAGCTTAAGCTGCGCACCTACGCCTATATGTACGTCACAGACAATATCGAAGATCCGAAGGCGGAGGTCGCCCGCATCGCGGAGCAGCGCGCCACCATGAGCGGCGAGTATTTCCATATTATCGGTCCCAAGGCCTTCCTGGACGGCGTCACCGAGGCCCATACGGGATGGCAGAACCAGGATTATGAGGATCAGCCGGGCTACCACGGCGTGGAACGCTTCAACGATCATGACAAGATGGTAGAGATGCTTGTGGAGTCGGATCGGGAGGGAATGTCGGTCCATGTCCACTCCGAGGGCGGCGGCGCGACCCACTTCATGCTGGGCTGCATCGAGGACGCGGAGAAGATCACCGGAGATAAGGATCAGAGAAACGTTCTGGCACATCTGCACTTTGTGACGGACGAAGATATCCGGCGTATGGCAGAAACCGGATCCATCCCGGCGGTGGCTCCGCTGTGGACTCCGGAGGTACCGGGCAACTATGAAGTAGAGTGCGGCTATGTCGGCAAGGAGCTGGCGGACCAGTCTTACCCGATCAAATCCTTCTTCGATGCCGGGGCGAACGTGGTATTCCACTCGGATTATCCGGTATCTCCGCTGATGAATATCAAATACAGCATTTATACGGCGGAAAAGCGCGTATATCCCGATGATGTGCTCGGCGGAAAGGACAGTCCGCGCAATATCGGAGAAGCCATCACCAGAGAGCAGTCCCTGCGCGCCATGACCATCAATGTGGCCCGCCAGTGGCATCAGGAGCACCGCATGGGTTCCATCGAGTTCGGCAAGCTGGCTAATATGGCGGTGTATGACTGTGATTTTCTGCATGACGACATCGAGAAGGTTGCAGAGGCGAACCTTGTGGCCACCATCGTGGACGGAGAAGAGGTATACCGACCGTAAGAGAAAGGAGTGTCCCGCATATGAGTGAAGAAAGAGACCAGCTTAGAGCCCTGTACGGCGGCGAGAACAGGAAGCTTGCCGACGGAGAGTACGACAGCTCGCTGGCGGTTAAGTGCGTGAATGGAACCTTCGTCGGAAGAAGGACGGAGAATATCATTGTCTACAGGGGCATCCCCTATGTCGGGGCGCAGCCCGTCGGAAGCCTCCGCTGGAAAGCGCCGGTGGACGCAGTTCCGGACGACAGCGTGTATGAGGCTTATTACAATGCGAAAAGCGCCTGGGGGAACGGTGTGCTGGAAACGGGCTCCCTCTACGACATGGATGAGGACTGCCTGTACCTGAACATATGGAGGCCGGACGGGGAACCCGGGGAGAAGAAGCCCGTCATGGTCTGGATCCACGGCGGCGCTTTCGAGGCGGGCGGCACGGTTGACCCGATGTTTGACTGCCTGGAGTTCGTGAAGGAGAATCCTGACGTCATCGTCGTGACCATAGCGTACCGGCTGGGCGTCCTCGGCTTCCTGCACCTGTCCCACCTGCCGGACGGCGGAGAATATCCGGACGCGCAGAACCTGGGACTCCTGGACCAGAAGATGGCCCTGAAGTGGGTCCACGAGAATATCGCGGGCTTTGGAGGGGACCCCGGCAATGTGACGATCTTCGGAGAGTCCGCAGGCGGGGCGAGCTGTACGCTGCTTCCGCTGGTTCCCGGCTCCCATGAATACTTCGGGCGGGTTATCGCCCAGAGCGGCTGCATAAACCAGACGAGATCCCCGGAAGAAGCCATCGCGTGCACGGATAAACTGATGGCGGCGCTCGGCTGCAAAAACGTCTCTGATCTTCTTAAGGTCAGCGGCGAAAAGCTCCTGGAGACGGCTTGTTCCGAGATCTTCATGCGTCAGTTCCCGGAGAGGGATGGGATTCACCTGCCCGCAGACACGTTCGAGGCCTATGAGAACGGCGCGGCGAAGGATATCACCTTCCTCGTGGGCTGCAACAAGGATGAGATGAATTTCTTTGTGTTCAGCTTCGGGCTTGATGGCTGGAAGAAATGGGCCGAGGCGCGCATGGGAACCATGCTTCCCCGGCTTCCGGAGGATGAAAAGGCGCGGATTATGAGCTTTTTCGAAGACTTCCCGGGAGAAACCTACGACAAGGAGGCAGCCCTGTTCAGTCAGATCTGGTTTAATTCACCCATCATCCGGCTCTCGGAGAACCAGACCAAAGCCGGCGGCAGATGCTATACCTATTACTTTACGCCGGAATCTCCGGACCCGATTATGAAATGCGGACACGCCATAGAGCTTGCGTCCGTGTTCAATCATCCGGAGATGGCAGCGGATGCCGGAAGGGTGTTCGACCTGACCTTTTCCAAAACCATGCGGAAGATGTGGGTTCAGTTCGCAAAGTGCGGAAATCCGTCGCTTTCCGCAGACATTTCCCCGGATGGAAAAGCTCATGAGTGGCCGCTGTATGACCTGAAAGACAAAAAGGTGATGGCGCTCGATGAATTCGACATCCATCCGGTAAAGGAAGAAGAAAGAAAGATCGTGGACTGGGACAGAACCTATTTCATGACAAAGTATTACATTCCCTGACAGAGGAACTGTCCGCTCCTATCCGCATGAAAGAATTTCAGCAGCATCGTGAGGCCAGGTCCCGGAAGTGTATTACGGTCAGTTCTGCTTCCCCGACGGGCTTATCCGCGCTGCAGACGGCATAGCGGTATCCGTCCTGCAGGTCGTATTCCCGGAAGTAATATTGTCTGTTGTCCACCTGCTGCCGCAGTGTGATGCCGTCTGCACCCGGAAAGACGGAGAAGGCGTCCAGCGGCAGCCTGAATCCGAGACCGGTGGCCTTCATGAAGCTTTCCTTGAGGGTCCAGAAACGGAAAAAAAGTACCCTGCGTTCTTCGGAAGCCCTGCAGTTCTGCAGGGCTTCATATTCTTCACGGAAGAAAAAACGTTCTGCGATTTTCGGACCTTTGTCCCGGATCTGTTCCACATCACAGCCGATATCGTGGTCGGACAGGGCGCACAAAACCTTTGTGCCGGAGTGGGAGAGATTAAACCGGATATCCTCCCGGAGAGAAAGACGGGGCTTTCCGTTTTCCTCTGAAGAATACTGAAGATCCCGCACCCCGGCCTCCAGGAGGGCAGCTTCCAGCAGTACGCCTGCTCCGAGGGAGAGGCACTTATCCTTCATAAAGCGCATCCGGTCCGTCTTTTCCCTGCGCCATGGGGATACGAAGCTGTAGAACCTGCGGTACAGCCCTTCATCTTCCAGTTCTTTTGTATCTGCAGTCAGAATTCTGATATCCATCGTTATTATCACCTCGTCTGATATAATATAACATGGAAAAAGAAAGTAAAGAAGGAAAAACAGAACCGGAAAATTCCGATGTGAGCAACAGCCAGTATGCAGGCACCTGGAAAGGCGAGAAGCTTACTGCAGCCGGCCAGGACGTGACGGAAGGCAAATGGACCGATACGGACAAGGGGCCGAAGGTTTACGCCGACAATAACAAAGGTGCTGTGTACTCTGAATTATGCTATAATTAATTCATGCTCCCGTGCACCTCAGGTGGCGGGAGCTCTTTATCGAACATGAAAGAGCTGAAAGCTATGATCCGTTCGGCGACCCGGAGAGCCTCTCCGGAAGAATCGTGACATCTCTTGCGGAAAAGAAGGCCTGGGAGTATAACGGAAGAAATATAATATCCCTGCGGTTTCGGCAGTAGAGATAGCTGTCTGCAGGGAAAATGAAATAAGAAAGGCACAGGAAACTATCACCATGAAGAAACTGACCATCGCCGCATCTGCGGCCGCAGCTGCAATCTGTCTGAGCATCCCCGCACTGGCGGGACCCGCGTCGGAGGCTTCCGGCACAGGGGCATCGGAGACTGCAGCGCAGCAGGAACAGGCTCTGCCGGAGAACCCGAACTTTGCGCCGGCAAAGGATAAAGAAGGCGTCGTGACCCTCATCGCGGCGGGGGATGACCTGATTCACGCCAATATTTATAAGCGGGCGTACCGGGCAGATACGGGGACCTATGATTTCCACTCCCTCTATGAGCCCGTGAAGGACGTGATCTCCTCCTACGATATCGCGGTCATTAACCAGGAGACCATCCTGGTGGACAATCCTTCCATGTACAGCACTTATCCCGCCTTCGGCACGCCGCAGGAGATCGGGGAGGCGCTTGTTGACAGCGGGTTTGACGTGGTGCTCTCCGCCACAAACCACACCTGGGACAAGGGGGAGTACGGCGTAAGAAACACCCTGAATTACTGGAAGAGCCATTATCCGGAGATCACCCTCCTGGGCATCCACGACACGCCCGAGGACTGGAATACCATCGATATCGTGGAAAAGAACGGCATAAAGATGGCCATGTTCAACTATACCTACGGGCTTAACGGGAATCGTCTTCCGGGACATGACTACTACATGGTTGATCTCCTGGGAAATCAGGGGAAGTTCCTTCAGGATGTGCGGACGGCGGAAAATCTTGCGGATATTACCATCTGCTTCCTGCACATCGGGGAGGAATACCGCATGAGCCCCACGGCTTACCAGATGTCCTATGTGCAGACCCTGATTGACAACGGCGCGGATATCGTCATCTGCGCCCATCCCCACGTGATAGAGCCCTATCAGGAGGTGGTGACGCCCTCGGGACACCGAGGCATCGTCTTCTGGTCCTGCGGGAATTTCATCTCCGAGCAGGTGAGGACAGAGAGCATGCTCGGCGGGCTCGCCGCGGTTACCATAGAGAAAACTCCGGAGAACGGCATGACGGTGACCAGGGTTTCTGACTACAGGTTCCTGCCGGTGGTTTCCCATATGAGCATGTTCAATGCCGTCTATATGCTGTCAGACTATACGGAGGATCTGGCGGCCTTCCATTATCTCCGCTATCTGGGGCAGGATTTCACCATACCGAGGCTCTGGGCCATCTGGCACAGCGTCACGGGAGAGTAAACACCGTTCTCAGCACACATATTCTGAAGGGAGGAATCATTTATGCTGAAAGAATTTGCAGGGCCGGAAAAACCGGAAAAGGAAGAACTGAAAGAGAAGCTCTCGGAGCAGCGGGATACGCTTTTTGCAAACCAGATGAAGATCAAGGATGCAAAGCTGCCCGTCATGGTGATCTTTGAGGGCTGGGGCGCCGCCGGCAAGGGTTCGGTTCTGGGCAAGATTATCAAGAACATTGACCCCAGATTCTTCCAGGTGGCGAAGATGGATAAGCCCAGCACCGACACCAGGAGATATCCCTTCCTGTACCGGTACCTGGTGGAAATCCCGGAGGCGGGAAAATTCCGGTTCTTTGACACCTGCTGGATGGAGGAGGTTACCAACGGCCTCTTCAGCGGAGAGCTGGACAAGGAGGCCTATGAGGGCAGGATCGAGAGCATCAATACCACGGAGCGCCAGCTTACGGACAACGGATATCTCATCATGAAGTTCTTCTTCCACATCTCGAAGAAGCAGCAGAAGAAGAGGCTGGACGGTCTGAGGGCCGACAAGAACACCCGGTGGAGGGTGGATGAGGATGACCTGTGGGAGAATAAGAACTACGACCTCTGCCTGGATGTGTACGACAACTACCTGAAGGATACCAACCGTTCCAATGCGCCCTGGTATATCATTGACGCCTCGGATGAGAAGCACGCAGAGCTTCAGGTGCTGGAGTTTTTGAACCAGGGGATCGACACGGCCCTGAAGAACCAGGCCCTGGCGGTGCCCATCCGTCAGAATATCTTCCCCTTAAAGAAGACGCCGCTGCTTAAGGACATTTCCCTCGCGGACAAGACCATCACCGAAGAGGAATATGATGAGGAGCTGAAGAAGCTGCAGAAGAAGCTTCTGAGCCTGCACTATGAGCTCTACAGGAAGAAGATTCCGGTCATTATCGCCTACGAAGGCTGGGATGCTGCCGGAAAGGGCGGCAATATCAAGCGGATCACGGCGGCCCTCGACCCGAGAGGCTATACCGTGCACCCCATCGCCAGCCCGGAGCCCCACGAGAAAGCCAGATTCTATCTCTGGCGCTTCTGGAACCGGATGCCGAAGACGGGACATATCGCCATCTTCGACCGCACCTGGTACGGCAGGGTGATGGTGGAGCGTCTGGAGGGCTTCTGCTCCGAGAATGACTGGCAGAGAGCCTACAATGAGATCAATGAGTTCGAGAAGGAGCTTACAAGCTGGGGCGCGGTGATTCTGAAATTCTGGGTGCAGATTGACAGCGATACCCAGCTGGCCCGTTTCACCGAGCGTCAGAACACGCCGGAAAAGCAGTGGAAGATCACCGACGAGGACTGGAGAAACCGGGAAAAATGGAATCAGTACGAGGAAGCGGTCAATGAGATGATCCAGAAGACCAGCACCGAGTTTGCTCCCTGGCACATCCTGGAGTCGGTGGATAAGAAATACGCCAGAATCAAGGCGCTCCGGATCGCGGTGAAGGAGCTGGAGAAGGCCTGTGAGAAAAACAGGAAGGGAAAATGAAAAGAAATTACAAGATGACCCTGGGCTATGACGGCACCAGGTATTTCGGCTGGGAACACCAGCCGAATACAGAGATGACCATCCAGGGAAAACTGGAAACGGTTCTCACCAGGATGGTCGGTCTTCCGGAGGATACGCCGGTGACGGTGATCGGCGCAGGGCGAACCGATGCCGGCGTACATGCCAGGGAAATGACGGCCAACGTGCTCCTGGATACGGAGATGACCGAGGAGGAAATCCTGGAGTATCTGAACCGGTACCTCCCAGAGGATATCGGCGTATCTGATGTCCGCATCTGCGCGGACCGCTTCCACAGCAGATTCAAGGCAAAGGGGAAGACTTACTGCTATACCTGCTGGTACGGGGCAGGAAAGCCCGTCTTTGACCGGAAGTATGTGACCGTGCTGGAGGAAAGGCCGGACGTGGAAAGAATGCGGGCGGCCGCGGAATATCTGGTCGGGATGCACGACTTTAAGAGCTTCTGCGGCAACCCGAAGATGAAGAAGTCCACGGTGCGGGTGGTGTACGATATTGAAATCAAGGAAAAGGGTCCCTATATCCGGCTGTATTTCCACGGGAACGGATTCCTGCAGCATATGGTGCGCATCATGACCGGAACCCTGCTGGAGGCCGGATACGGGCGGATGGCGCCGGAGGATATGGAGCGGATTCTTGCAGGGATGGAACGGAAGCTGGCCGGGCCCACGGCACCGCCACAGGGACTCTGCATGATGAAGGTGGATTACTGATAACTGCCGGCAGCCGGCAGTTTATTGAGCGAATACGGAGGAATATTCATGAGTGAACATCCCGCAGCATTTGCCGATCTGCATTTTGACCCGCTCAGCCGGAAGTATCCTTCCGGAAGAAGCCTTGTCTACGCAAGGCACGGCATGGTCTGCACATCCCAGCCCCTGGCGGCGGGGGCTGGTCTTGACATCCTGAAAAGGGGAGGAAACGCCGTGGATGCGGCCGTGGCGGCCGCAGCCTGCATGACCGTTCTGGAGCCTACATCCAACGGTCTGGGTTCGGATGCATTTACCATCGCCTGGGTGAAGGGGGAAATCTACGGCCTGAACGCCAGCGGAAAGGCGCCGATGAGTCTGACGGCGGAGAAGGTGCAAGCCGCGGGATATACGGCGGTGCCGGACCGGGGATGGTATCCCGTTATGGTGCCGGGCGCCGTGGCGGGCTGGAAAGCCCTGTCCGACAGATTCGGGCGTCTGCCCTTCGCGGAGGTATTGGCGCCTGCCATCCGTTATGCGGAGGAGGGATATGCGGTATCCCCGGTGGTGTCCCGGCTGTGGAAGGCGGGATTTGATATCTTCTCCGCAAAGAAAACGCCGGAATATCTTCCCTGGATGGAGCATTTTGCGCCGGGGGGACACGCGCCCGCCGCGGGAGAAATCTGGCGTTCCCCGGATATGGCCCGGACCCTTGCAGCAATCGCGGAGACGGGGGCGGAGTCCTTCTACCGGGGCGAGCTGGCGGAGAAGACAGCCCGGTTTTCGGAAGAAACCGGCGGTTTTCTGATCTTTGAGGATCTGGCTGGATATGCGCCGGAGTGGGTGAAGCCCGTTTCCGTCAATTACCGGGGGACCGATGTCTGGGAAATGCCTCCGAACGGGGACGGCATCGTGGTCCTGATGGCCCTCGCCATCCTGAATCATCTGGACCTTGATAAAGAGCATCCGGAGTCTGAACGGAACGTGCACCGGATCATCGAGGCGCTGAAGCTGGGCTATGAGGACGGCCTGAAGTACATCGCAGACCCGCGTTCCATGGAGGTTTCAGTGGAATCCCTTCTCTCTTCGGATTACGCGAGGAGGAGGGCAGCGCTTATCGGGGAGGAAGCCATGATCCCCGCAGCCGGGAATCCGAACGGGTCCGGAACCATATACCTCTGCACGGCAGATGAGGAGGGAAACATGGTTTCCCATATCCAGAGCAATTATAACGGGTTCGGCTCCGGCATCGTGATACCCGGAACCGGCATCTCCCTGCAGAACCGGGGAAAGGCCTTTTCCCTGGATCCTTCTTCCCCCAATGTGCTGGCGCCGGGAAAGAAATCATTCCATACCATCATCCCCGGATTCCTCACAAGAAACGGGAAAGCCCTGGGACCCTTCGGCGTGATGGGCGCCTTCATGCAGCCCCAGGGGCAGCTTCAGGTCCTGACAAATCTCCTGGATTTCGGCATGAATCCCCAGGAGGCGCTGGACCGGTCCCGCTGGCAGTGGATAAGAAAGAAACAGGTGGAAACCGAAGCGGAGTATCCGGAAGAAATCCGGCAGGCCCTGTCAGCCCGGGGACATGAGATGTCCGTCAATCCGGACCATTCTGTCTACGGCAGGGGACAGATCATTCTCAGGAATGAAGACGGGGTGCTCTGCGGCGCCTCGGAGCCCAGAGCCGACGGCTGCGCTGCGGGATGGTAACAAATATTATTCTTTTCGAAATACCGCGGGTATGCTATAATGTTGCGGGCGGTCAGAAAGACAGAATCCGCCGGAATCTGAAAGAAAAAGGCATACGTAAGAGAGGACAAATACATGAGAGTGACAGATGATATCCGCTATGTCGGCGTAAATGATCACCAGGTTGATCTGTTTGAAGGACAGTTTGAGGTGCCCCTGGGAATGGCTTATAATTCCTACGTGATTCTGGACGAGAAGGTTGCGGTGATGGACACCGTGGATCAGCATTTCGGGAAGGAATGGCTGGAAAACCTGAAGGAAGCGCTGGGAGAGAGAAAGCCGGATTATCTGGTGATTCAGCATATGGAGCCGGACCACTCCGCGAATATCACCGGTTTCCTGGAGGCCTATCCTGAGACCACGGTGGTGGGCAACGCGAAGACATTTGCCATGATGGAGCAGTTCTATCAGCTGCCGGCCGGCATGAAGCGGGAGACAGTGGCAAACGGCGGAACCCTCACCCTCGGAAAGCATGTCCTGACCTTCGTGTTCGCGCCCATGGTGCACTGGCCTGAGGTTATGGTGACCTATGACAGCACGGACAAGGTGCTGTTCTCCGCGGATGCCTTCGGCAAGTTCGGCGCCAACGATGTGGAGGATCCCGAAGGATGGGCCTGCGAGGCGAGACGCTATTACTTCGGTATTGTGGGCAAATACGGCGCCCAGGCACAGACCCTGCTGAAGAAGGCGGCCGGACTGGATATTCAGCTCATCTGCCCGCTGCACGGACCGGTGCTCTCCGAGGACCTGGGATATTATCTCGGCCTTTATGATACCTGGTCTTCTTACCGTCCGGAGACGGAGGGCGTATTTGTCGCCTATACATCTGTCTACGGCAATACGAAGAAGGCCGCGGAAAAGCTGGCAGATATGCTCCGGGAAATGGGATGCCCGAAGGTATCCATCGCGGATCTTGCCCGGGATGACATCTACGAGTGTGTGGAGGATGCTTTCCGCTACAGCAGAATGGTGCTGGCCACAACGACCTACAACGCGGAGATATTCCCCACCATGCGCGAGTTTATCAGCCATCTCACCGAGAGAGGATATCAGAACCGCTTCATCGGACTTGTGGAGAACGGTACCTGGGCTCCCACCGCGGCAAAGTGCATGAAGGCCATGTTTGAGAAGAGCAAGAATATCACCTTCGCCGAGAATACGGTGACCATAAAATCCGCTCTGAATGCGGACAGCGAGGCGCAGCTCAGGGCGCTGGCAGAGGAGCTCTGCCGCTGAGGCTGACCGTCCCCGCATGCCATTCCGAGATGCTTACGAAAATCTTTCAGAATGGCCAAAAAGTTGAAATCCGAACAGGTTTTCTGTATACTGAAATTGGACAAGGCTCGCCTTCGGCGGGCCTTTCAATTGGTAAAAAAAGAAACAGGGAATGAGGGGTAAGCAGTGGCAGCCAGAAACAGGAAAACACAGGAAGCGGAACCGGTAAAAAAGAATTCAAAGACCGGCGCTGCGAAGCAGAATACCGGAACAAGGACAGCCAGAAGGCAGCCGGAGGTATATGAGGAGGAGCCGGATTATGACGGCAGGACGCTCACTACGGAAGTGTCTATCATCATCACCTTCGCGGTCTGCGCGCTGCTGTTCCTGAGCAATTTCGGCCTCATCGGCGCATTCGGACGATTCCTGAGCGGCATTATGCTCGGGATATTCGGCGTGACCGGATATCTGGTGCCGGTGCTGATTTTTGCCGCCATGTGCTTCTACCAGTCCAATCTGGGAAGCCGCCGGGCGGTGATAAAGCTGTGCGCCGGCGCCCTTGTGCTGTTTGCGCTGTGCGGCCTTATCCAGCTCTTTGTGGGCGCCGAGGCGGACAGAACGCTGGGAGAGTATTACGCTTCCGGCAGCGGCGGCGGTTTTATCGGCGGCCTGATATCTTCCCGTCTTAAGGGAATTGTGGGAACCGTGGGGGCATTCTTCATCCTTCTGGTATTTCTTGCTATCGGGTGCGTCTGCATCACCGAGAAATCCCTGGTGGGATTTGTGAGAAAGAGCAGCGACAGGGCTTATGAGTACGCGAAGGAGGATGTGAGCCGCAGGAGAATCCAGCACGCGGAGAAGGTGGAGGAGAGAAAGCGCCTTCGCGCCGAGCAGATCGTGCGCGGCGTAGATATCGCCGGGGCGGAGCTGAAGGAAGAAACCCTGAAGCATTCCTTCTCCAATGTGGGGAAGGTCACCGTGAAGGCCGATCCGGATGAGAAGTCCGCCGCGGAGGAAAAAGAGACCGAAAGCGCGATAACGGAAGAAAAGACAGAAGCGGTGAAGCCGGACAGCGGGAAGCTTGCATCTGCGCCGGCAGAGAAGGAGCCGCTTCCGGAGCTTAAGAAAACGGCAGCCGGGACGGCGGCGGAGCAGGCAAAGCCGGAACCGAAGCTGGTATATCATGTGGAGGAGGTGGAGAAGCCTTCTTCGGAGGAACCCTCGGACGCGGCAAAGGAGCTGGGACCGGATTCCGCCGACATTTTCCAGGGAAGAATCCATTACGGCGGAAGACCCAGAGTCTTCTCAGAGGATCCGGAGTCGGAAGGCGAGCCGGAAATCTACGGCAGAGGTTCCCGGGAAGAGGACAGTCTGCTTCGCTCCATCTATGTGCGCAATGACACCATGACCCTGGAGGAGCTGACGGGAGAAGCACCTGCCGGAAGGACAGCGTCCGTTCCGCAGCAGAGTCAGATATCCGTGCAGGCACCTGTTCCGGAGAGGACTGCACCCACGGTGGCAGAAGCTTCCGCTGTGCCGCCTGTAAAGGCAGTGCAGCCTGAACCGCAGGTTCCGGATGACGGAGAGTCTGCCGCACCGATGGAGGCAGTTCCCGAAAGATATGCGTCTCATGCGGAATATGTGCAGGAAAGACCGGTTCCGCCGGTAAAAGAGGAGCCGGAA
The DNA here is from genome assembly GCA_017634415.1 of Clostridium sp. Lineage (GTDB taxonomy): Bacteria > Bacillota > Clostridia > Lachnospirales > Lachnospiraceae > Clostridium_R. The sequence continues at coordinate 53,358 of JAGBNL010000052.1, read as the reverse complement.
ACCTTCCGGAATATGCCCTTTGCTTCCATTCAGGTCCTGCCGCCGGAGGAGAAGCCTTCCTTCGACGCGGATTTCACCGATCTGGACGAGGAGGATGAGGATTACGACGATACGCCGCTTCCCACCGCAGCGGACATTGCTGCGGCGGCGCCCGACAGAAGCAGGCCTCCGAGAGATATGTCATCCGGCATGTCCGGCCGGGCTGCGGGGTATGACAGCGGCAGAACACCGGCCCCGGTGGTGACATCTTCCGGAAAGATCGTTTCCACGGATCCCGGCATGACGTCCGCAATTCTGGAGAGAAAGCGGGCGGAGCAGCGGTATGAGGAGAGCAGGGCGGACGTGGAGCCGACACCTGCGGAGATCATAGAAGAACAGAAGACAGAGCCGAAGAAGGAATATATCTTCCCGCCCATTGACCTGCTGACGCCTGACGTCAATGACAGCGCGGATTTCAATGAGGATGAGTTCCGGGAGACCGCAGTCAAGCTGCAGCAGACCCTGAAGAACTTCGGCGTGGGCGTTACCGTGACGGATATCAGCTGCGGGCCGACGGTAACCAGATATGAACTGCAGCCTGACCAGGGCGTCAAGGTCAGCCGTATCCTGGCGCTGGCCGATGATATCAAGCTGAACCTGGCTGCGGCGGACATCCGTATCGAGGCGCCGATTCCGGGCAAGGCGGCCATCGGCATCGAGGTGCCGAACAAGGATGTGAAGACGGTATTCCTCCGCTCCCTTCTGGAATCGGAGGAGTTCAGAAAACATAAATCCAGACTGGCCTTTGCGGTGGGTAAGGATATCGGCGGACAGACGGTGGTTACGGATATCGCCAAGATGCCCCATCTGCTTATCGCAGGCGCCACCGGTTCCGGTAAGTCCGTCTGCATCAATACGCTGATTATGAGCGTCATCTACAAGGCAAAGCCGGAGGAAGTCAAGCTTATCATGATTGACCCGAAGGTGGTGGAGCTGAGCGTCTACAACGGAATTCCGCATCTGCTGATCCCCGTGGTCACGGATCCGAAGAAGGCCGCCGGCGCCCTGAACTGGGCCGTGCAGGAGATGACGGAGCGCTATCAGAAGTTTGCGAAGTACCGCGTCCGTGATCTGAAGGGCTATAACGCCAGAGTGGACGAGATAGCGGATATCGATGATCCGGACAAGCCGGAAAAGATGCCGCAGATCATTATCATCGTGGACGAGCTTGCAGATCTGATGATGGTGGCGCCGCAGGACGTGGAAGATGCCATCTGCAGACTGGCGCAGCTGGCCCGCGCCGCAGGCATTCACCTCATCATCGCGACCCAGAGGCCGTCGGTGAATGTCATCACCGGCATTATCAAGGCGAATATTCCGTCGAGAATTGCCTTCTCCGTATCCTCCGGTGTCGATTCCAGGACCATTCTGGACATGGTGGGCGCAGAGAAGCTTCTCGGCAAGGGCGATATGCTGTTCTATCCTTCCGGCTACCCGAAGCCCAAGAGAGTACAGGGCGCCTTTGTATCCGACGAGGAGGTCAGCAACGTAGTACGGTTCCTGACGGATCAGGGACTGACCGCCGAGTACAGCGCGGACATCGAATCCCGCATCAGTGACGGCTCTTCGGGAGGCGGCTCCTTCGGCTCGGACGGCGGGCAGGAGAGAGATGATTACTTTGAGCAGGCCGGACGGTTTATCATCGAAAGCGACAAAGCCTCCATCGGCATGCTGCAGAGAAAATTCAAGATTGGATTCAACCGGGCTGCCCGGATCATGGATCAGCTGGCGGACTACGGTGTGGTCGGCGGGGAGGAAGGAACCAAACCGCGCCAGATTCTGATGACTATGGATGAATTTGAGTCTGTCATTTAACGAAAAGGGGGAAGCTTATGAAGCTCAGGGAATGGCTTTCAGAGCTTGAATATGAACTGATTCAGGGGAACCTTGAGGAGGAGGTCCGGGAGGTCGTCTACGACTCCAGAAAAGCAGAACCCGGATGCGTGTTTGTCTGCATGCGGGGCGCGAATATAGATTCCCACCGGTTTATTCCGGATGTGGTTTCCCGGGGCTGCCGGGTGATTGTGTGCGAGGAGAAGCCGGATGTTCCGGCGGAGATTACCGTGCTTCGGGTGGCGGACGGCCGTGACGCGCTGGCCCATCTGTCTGCGGCAAGATTCGGCTATCCGGCGAGAAAGATGACCACCATCGGCGTTACCGGAACCAAGGGAAAGACCACCACCACATACATGATCAAGTCGATTCTCGAGGCCTGCGGACAGAAAACGGGACTCATCGGAACCAACGGCATCGTGATTGGCGATGAACATACGCCGACGGAGAATACCACGCCGGAATCCTATATCCTGCAGCAGAGCTTTGCCAGAATGGCGGAGGAGGGCTGCCGCTACATGGTCATGGAGGTTTCCTCCCAGAGCTACAAGATGCGGAGGGTCAACGGAATCCATTATGACTATGCCATCTTCATGAACATCGCCAACGACCATATCGGACCCAATGAGCATGCGGACTTTGCCGAGTATATCGGTTTTAAGAAGTGCCTTCTGAAGAATTCCGACATTGCCCTGGTCAACAGGGACGATGCGCATTTTGATGAGATCGTGGAGGGCGCGTCGGCAAAGATTGTGACATTCTCCACGGAGGGGACAGGAGACTTTGTCGCCGACGATATCCGGTATATCCGGGACCATGACTTTGTGGGCGTGGATTTCCTGATGCATGACAACCGTCCGGAGGCGAAGATTCCGGAAAACCGGCTGCGGGTATCCGTGCCGGGCAGATTCAATGTCACAAACGCCCTGGCGGCCGCTGCCGTCTGCTCCTGGTTTGACCTTCCGGCAGAGAAGGTATCTCATGCTCTTGAGCACCTGAATGTCACCGGCAGAATGGAGATCGTCTATAAGTCAAAGCTCTGCACCGTTATCGTGGATTACGCCCACAACGGCGTCAGCATGGAGACTCTTCTGAAGACCCTCCGGGATTACAATCCGGGACGTCTGGTGTGCGTGTTCGGCTGCGGCGGAAACCGGGCAAGAGACAGACGCTTTACCATGGGAGAGATCGGCGGCAGATACGCCGACCTGAATATTATCACCGCAGACAATTCCCGGTTTGAGCGGGTGGAAGATATCATGGAGGATATCAAAACCGGCATGAAGAAATCGGACGGAAAGTACATCGAGATCCCCGACAGGCGCGAGGCAATCCGCTACAGCCTGGAGCATGCCGAGGAGGGAGACATCATCGCCGTGATCGGAAAGGGTCACGAGGATTATCAGGAAATAAACGGCGTGAAGCATCACTTCCTGGACAGGGAAGAGGTGCTGCGCGCAGTGGAGGAGCTGGGTCTTTAAGACCCCGGATTGCCTTGTCGGGAACCGCGGGAATACGCGGATTCCTGATGAGGCACTCTGTGTTTTATCAGAAAAGAGGAAATTATCATGTATCAGGTTACAGCTAAAGATATCGCGGAAGCCTGCGGCGGCACTATCCTGACGGGAAATCCGGATACCGTTCTCAGAAACATCAGTATTGATTCCAGGAAGATGCAGGGGGAGGACCTCTTTGTTCCCATTATCGGGGAGAAGAACGACGCCCACCGCTTTATCGGACAGGCCATGGAGAACGGGGCCGCCGCTTCCCTGACCTCAGAGCATGATTCCGCGCCGGAGGGCTTTCCGGGGGTGCTGATCCGGGTGGAACACACCGTGAAGGCCCTGCAGGCCATAGGCAGAATGCTCCGGGCGCGCCTGAATATTCCGGTGATCGGCATCACAGGAAGCGTGGGCAAGACCTCCACCAGGGAGATCACTGCCCTGGCCGTGGCCGCAAAGTACAATACCTTTAAGACGCCGGCCAACCACAACAGCCAGGTGGGCGTTCCCATTACCATCTCCGAGATCGGTCCGGAGGCGGAGGCCGCGGTGCTGGAGCTCGGCATGAGCGAGCCCGGGGAAATGTCCTTGATTTCCGAAATTGCCCGGGTGGACATCGCCGTTGTGACCAATATCGGCGTGGCCCATATCGAGAATCTGGGATCCCGGGAAAACATCATGAAGGAGAAGCTTCACATCCAGGACGGCATGAAGGAGGGCGGAGTTCTCATCGTCAACGGGGATAACGATCTGCTGAAAACCGTTCTCCCGAAGGCGGGAATCCGTCTGATCCGTTACGGAACAGAAGCGTACAATGACTGCCGGGCGGAGGATATCAGGCTGGAAAACGGCTATCCCCGCTTTACCTGCGTGTTCGGGGAAAAGAGAGTGCCCGTATCCCTTTCCGTCATGGGTGAACACCATATCCTGAATGCCCTTGCGGCCATCGCCGCGGCGGACTGCCTGGGAGTTGCCCCGGAGGATGCCGCAAAGGCCCTGGAGAAATACACCGGCTTCAAGGGACGCCAGGACATCACCTTCACAGACGGAATGACCATCATCGATGACAGCTACAACGCGAGTCCGGACTCCATGAAGGCCGCCCTGCGGGTGCTTCACTCCGTAACGGACTGCAGCCGGAGAATCGCCGTTCTGGGCGACATGAAGGAGCTGGGACCGGAGGAAGTGAGATTCCACAGAGATATCGGCGCTGCCATCGCCGGACTCCATCTGGATCTTCTGGTAACCTACGGCTCCCTTGCCCGGGAATTTGCAAAGGGCGCCTATGCGGCAGGCGGATTCCGGGACAATCTCCGGATTGAGGCCTTCGATGCGCCGGAGGACAAGGAGGAGCTTACCGCGTTCCTGAAAAGTGAGCTTAAGCCCGGCGACGCCGTGCTGTTTAAAGGCTCCAACAGTATGAAGCTGGGAGAGATCGCCGCATGCTTTACGCGGAAATAATCATAGATATTGCCCACGCCAGCGTGGACAGACCTTTTCATTACCGGGTGCCCGACCGCCTTGCGGACAGGCTTTCCGTAGGAGATCCCGTAAAGGTGCCCTTCGGGGCAGGAAATCATCTGAGACACGGATACATCATCGGGTTTACTGATAAAACAGATTATGATCCGGAGAAGATCAAGGAGATCGCAGAGTGCGACAGCGCCGGACTGACGGCCCAGTCACAGCTGATAAGCCTGGCGGCATGGATGAAGGAAACCTACGGGGGCACCATGCATCAGGCGCTGCGGACGGTGCTGCCCGTGCGGCAGAAGGTGCGTCCCAAAGCGCAGAAAATCCTTGTATGCAATCTGGAGAAAGAGGAGCTTCTTTCCGCGATTGAAGAGGCGAAGAGAAAGAATTACCGGGCCAGGGCCAGGCTTCTGGAGGGCTTCCTGGAAAACAGGACCATCCCCATGGAGATGGCAAGAATGCAGCTGAACATCTCGGAAGCCACCATAAAGCCTCTGGCCGCAAAGAATATGATCCTCGTGGAGGAGAGAAGAAGCATCCGGGGAAATGCCCGCGGAGACGGGGAATCTGCACCGAAGGTGACTCTGAATGAGGCACAGGAAAAGGCAGTGAATGATTTCCGGACCCGCTGGGATGCGGGAGACCGGAAAACGGAGCTTCTCTACGGGATCACCGGAAGCGGGAAAACGGAAGTGTACATGGAGATGATCGACCATGTGCTTTCAAGGGGACAGGAAGCGATTCTTCTCATTCCTGAGATTTCCCTCACCTGGCAGACCCTTCTCAGATTCTACAGACGCTTCGGCGACTGTATCGGCGTCATGAATTCCCAGATGTCCGACGGGGAGAAGTATGACCAGTGGGAGAGAGCCGCGGATGGCAGCTGCCGGGTGATGATAGGTCCCCGTTCCGCCCTGTTTGCCCCCTTTCCCGGGCTGGGCCTCATCATCATCGATGAGGAGCATGAGAATGCCTACAAGAGCGAGAATACGCCCAGATACCACGCCAGGGAGACGGCGGCGAAACGGGCTGCCCTCTGCGGGGCAAAGCTGGTGCTGGGTTCCGCAACCCCCTCCATGGAGAGCGCCTTCCGGGCCTCTGTCGGGGAATACCATCTGAACGTCCTTGACAGGCGGGCGGTGCCGGAGAGCCGTATCGCGGAGACCGCGGTGGCGGACATGCGGGATGAGATGGCGGCGGGAAACCGTTCCGTATTCAGCCGCATCCTCCGGGACAGCATCCGGGAATGCCTGCAGCGGAAGGAGCAGGTGATGCTCTTTATCAACCGGCGCGGGTATTCTCCCTTTATCTCCTGCCGGTCCTGCGGGAAATCCATCCGGTGTCCCCACTGCGATGTTTCCATGACGCTTCACGGGAAAACCCGTCTGGTATGCCATTACTGCGGCCGGGAGGCTGTGCTTCCCGCCAGATGCCCCTCCTGTCAGTCCCCCTATCTTGCGGGATTCGGCACGGGAACCCAGCGGCTGGAGGAGCTGACGGCCAGAGAATTCCCGGAAGCCCGGATTCTCAGGATGGATGCGGACACCACCAGGAAAAAGGGCGGACATCAGGAGATTTTGGAGCAGTTTGCCGCCCACGGGGCGGATATTCTGGTGGGGACTCAGATGATTGTCAAGGGACACGATTTCCCGGATGTGACGCTGGTCGGCATCATGGCGGCGGATCTGTCACTGAATACGCCGGACTTCAGGAGCGCGGAGCGCACCTTCCAGCTGCTGACCCAGGCGGCCGGCCGGGCCGGCCGGGGAAAAAAGCCGGGACGCGTCATTATTCAGACCTATCAGCCGGAGCACTATGCGGGTCGGTTTGCCAAAGCCCAGGATTACAGGGGCTTTTACGGGCAGGAGATGCAGTTCAGAAAGCTTGCGGGCTATCCGCCTGCCGTGCATATGGCCGCGGTCTGGTTTTCCTCGGAAGAGGAAGAACTGGCGGGAAAGCTTGCGGAGGAATTCGCCGGAGAAGTGACGATGAGATTCCCGGACAGAAAAGAACTGCAGGTCATCGGTCCGGCCAATGCTTCCGTATACCGGGTCAATGACGTATACAGAAAAATTTTATATTTTAAGACCATAAACTATGATATAATACGAACACTCAGCGAACTGGCTGAAAATAAAGCACATTCACAGGAATGGAGCCGGGCTGCCCTTCTGTTTGATACACTTTAGGGCACCAACAGCATTCGGAAAGGACTGGATGATATGGCGATAAGACAGATACGGACGATGGGAGACGAGGTGCTGGAGAAGACCTGCAAGCCGGTGAAGGAGATGACGCCGGCCCTCTCGGAGCTCATCGATGATATGTTTGACACGATGTACAGCGCGGACGGGGTCGGCCTTGCGGCGCCACAGGTGGGAATCCGCAAGAGAATCGTGGTGATCGATGTGGATGACGGGAATCAGTATGTGCTGATCAACCCGCAGATCACCATGATGGAGGGCGAGCAGACCGGCTCGGAGGGGTGCCTCAGCGTCCCCGGGAAATCCGGCACGGTGACAAGACCCCAGAAGGTGACGGTGCGCGCTCTTGACCGGAATATGCAGGAGTTTGAGCTGACTGCGGAGGACCTCCTGGCCCGGGCCATCTGTCATGAATGCGACCACCTGGACGGAAAACTCTATGTGGAGCTGGTGGAAGGCGAACTGATGGATGTGCAGCAGAGCGAAGAGGAAGAAGAATGAGAGTAATTTTCATGGGAACGCCCGATTTTGCGGCGGCGATTCTGGACGCGGTTTACGGCGCCGGGCATGAGATCTGCGCGGCGGTAACCCAGCCGGACCGGCCGAAGGGCAGGGGAAAGGCCCTGGCCATGTCGGATGTGAAGCTCAGGGCCGCGGAACTGGGGATTCCCGTTCTTCAGCCGGAGAGAGTCCGCGGCAACAGGGAATTTGCCGATGAAGTAAAACGGATGGATCCTGACGTGATCGTGGTCGCCGCCTTCGGACAGATTCTGCCGAAGGAGATTCTGGATATTCCCAGACTCGGCTGCATCAATGTGCACGCATCCCTTCTTCCGAAATACCGCGGTTCGGCCCCCATACAGCAGGCGGTGCTGAACGGCGATGAATATGCCGGCGTCACAACCATGCAGATGGGCGTGGGGCTGGATACGGGAGATATGCTGGAGAAGGCCTCCATCAGACTGAAGCCCGACGAGACAGGGGGAAGTCTCTTTGAACGTCTGGCCGTTCTCGGCGCGGAACTGATTGTCTCTACCCTGAAGAAGGCGGAGGCAGGAACCCTCAAGCCGGAGCCCCAGGATGATTCCCTGGCAAGCTATGCGGGAATGCTGGACAAAAAGCAGGGGGAAATAGACTGGACAAAGCCTGCGGAGGTCATCGAGCGGCTGGTGCGGGGGATGAATCCCTGGCCCACCGCTTATACGTACCGCGGCGGAAAGATGCTGAAGCTCTGGAAGACAGAGGTTATCCCCGCAGGGGAAGAACCCGGCATTCTGAAGGAGGCGCTTCCGGGAGAGGCTGCCCTTTCCGGGAAGGATTCCTTTGCGGTGCGGTGCGGCGAAGGCGTACTGAAGGTCCTGGAGGTTCAGCCGGAAGGAAAGAAGCGCATGGCGTCGGATGCCTACCTGAGAGGGTATCCCCTGACGGACGGCGAAGTTCTCGGAAGAACGGACTGTCAGTGACAGAAGAAAACAGTGTTTGAAAGGGAAGGTGACTGGGGTGTATTACGGATACGGTTACGGTTACGGATATGACTGGACATTTCTCCTGATTATCATCGGCGTTGTGATTTCCATGGCAGCGTCTGCAAAGATGAAGGCTGCATTTTCCAGATATTCCCGGGTCGGAAGCGCCTCCGGCATGAGCGGGGCGGAGACCGCGATGCGGATTCTCCAGAGCCAGGGACTCTATGACGTGCAGGTGCGGCATGTGGCCGGAACCCTGACGGATCATTATGACCCGAGAAACAGGACGGTGAATCTTTCTGATGCGGTCTATGGGTCCTCCTCCATCGCGGCGGTGGGCGTGGCAGCCCACGAATGCGGACACGCGGTGCAGCACGCGACGGGATACAGTCTGCTTAACCTGCGGACGGCCATGGTCCCGGTGGTCAATCTGGGCTCCCAGCTTTCCTGGCCCATGATCCTGATTGGCGTGATGTTCGGCGGCACATCTCTGGTGAATATCGGCATTCTGCTGTTTACGGTGTGCGTGGCATTCCAACTGGTGACGCTTCCCGTGGAATATAACGCATCCTCCAGAGCCCTGAAGCTTTTGGAAAGCAACGGGATACTCAGGGACAGTGAGATAGGACAGACAAAAACGGTCCTCGGGGCAGCGGCGCTGACGTATGTGGCCGGCGCGGCAGGGTCGATTCTGCAGCTGCTGCGGCTCATGGCGATATTCGGAGGAAGAAGACGTGACTGATATGCCTGTGCGGGAGATTGCCCTGGATGCCCTGATGGAAATACTGGAGGAAGGGCGGTTCTGTCATATTGTGATCGGCAGGACTCTGGACAAATACGCTTATCTTGACAGACAGGACAGAGCATTCCTGAAGAGGCTTGTGGAAGGAACCGTGGAATACAGGCTCCAAGAGGATTATGTCCTGGGACAGTATTCCAGAACAAAGCCGGAAAAGATGAAACCCCTTATCCGGATCCTTCTCAGAATGTCTGTGTATCAGATATTCCATATGGACAGAGTGCCGGATTCCGCCGCCTGCAATGAGGCGGTGAAGCTGGCGAAGAAGAGAGGATTTCAGGGCCTCTCGGGGTTTGTGAACGGCGTGCTGCGAAGCATTGTCCGGAATAAAGAGAATATGACCTGGCCCTCCGATGAGGTCCGGTACTCCGTGCCGGGCTGGATAATCGCGGGCTGGGAGAGGCAGTTCGGAAGAGAAGTCTGCCTTAAGATGCTGGAGGCCTGCAACAGCGAAAGCCGCCTGGTGATCCGGATGAATACGGGGCTTGCATCCCCCGGAAGCATCAGAGAATCCCTTGAGGCTGACGGGGCGGAGGTTTTTCCCCTCTGTGAGGACGGCTCCGTGTGCGCTCTTTCCTGGCGGGAGTCTCCCGAGATGCTTCGCGCTTTCCGGGAGGGACTTGTCATGGTGCAGGACCTGAGCTCCTCCCTGGCGGGGGATGCGGCAGGAATCCGGGAGGGAAATCTGGTGCTGGATATCTGCGGGGCCCCGGGCGGAAAGGCCCTCCACGCCGCCGATATACTGAAGGGCAGCGGACGGGTGATCGTCCGGGACCTGACGGAAGAGAAGGCAGAGCGGATTCGTGAGAACATCGAAAGAAGCGGGTACCGGAATATCGAGGCCCAGGTGTGGGATGCCCGAACGCCGGATCCCCGGCTGAAGGGGCGCTGCGATGTGGTTATCGCGGATCTTCCCTGTTCCGGTCTGGGAGTCATGGGCAGAAAGCCGGATATCCGCTGGAATGCTTCCGAGAAGGGAATCGCCGATCTGGCCGCGCTGCAGAGAGAGATACTCACCGTGGCCGCCGAATATGTAAAGCCCGGGGGGACGCTGGTGTACAGCACCTGCACCATTACGGAAGAGGAAAATACCGGGAATTTCAGGTGGTTTGCGGAGAAGTCCGGATTTGTGCCCGTGGATTTTACGGAGAGATTCCCGAAGGAACTCAGAAAAGAGACGATGAAAGACGGTTATGTGCAGCTTCTGCCGGGGATCGACCCCTGCGACGGCTTTTTCATATCCGTTCTGCGCAGAAATTGAGGGGGCTCTCGCCCCTTCGTGGCGAGCAGTAATGAGGAGAACGCAGACATACAGTGATGGAAGAAAGAATGGAAAGACCGGATATCCGGTCCATGACGGAAGAAGAGCTCCGGGACTTTATGGCGTCCCTGGGGGAGGCGCCCTACAGGGCGGGGCAGGTGTTTTCCTGGATGCACAGGGAACTGGCTTCCTCTCCCGAGGAGATGACGAACATTTCAAAGGCCCTCAGAAAGACTTTATCGGAGAAGGCCGAGTATGTGACGCTGAAAAAGGTGGACGTCCGCATTTCCCGGATTGACGGTACCAGAAAGTATCTTTTTGCGCTTCCTGACGGAAATGTCATCGAGAGCGTTCTGATGCGCTATCATCACGGGAATTCCGTCTGTGTATCCTCCCAGGCGGGGTGCCGCATGGGGTGCAGATTCTGCGCATCCACCCTGGAGGGGCTTGCGAGGAATCTCAGAGCCTCGGAGATACTCGGTCAGGTATACGAGATCGAGCGGGATACGGGAGAACGGGTCTCAAATATCGTGATTATGGGCTCCGGCGAGCCCATGGACAATTATGACAATGTCCTCCGGTTTATCCGGCTCATCACATGCGAAAAGGGGCTGAACATCAGCCAGAGGAATATCACCCTTTCCACCTGCGGTATCGTTCCGGGGATCCGGAGGCTGGCGGAAGAAGGGATTCCCCTGACGCTTGCGCTGTCCCTCCACGCGTCTGATGACAGGGTGCGGGAACAGCTGATGCCGGTGGCAAAGGTGTACAAACTTGACGAAATAATGGATGCGTGTCATTATTATTTCAAAAAGACCGGGCGCCGCGTCACCTTTGAGTACAGCCTGGTGCAGGGCGTAAACGACAATCTGCAGGAGGCGGCAAAGCTTGCGGAGCTTATCGGAGACATGCACGGACACGTCAATCTGATACCGGTCAATCCGATTAAGGAAAGAGATTACATACAGCCGGACAGGAAAGCGACAGAAGCGTTCCGGTCCTATCTTGAGAATAAAGGAATTGCAGTAACCGTCCGTCGGGAAATGGGACGGGATATCGGAGGAGCCTGCGGCCAGCTCAGAAAGAGCTATATGGACCGGGAGGCCCTTGCAGAGAGGGAAACATGAAAGCATACGCATGTACTGACAGGGGAATGATAAGACCGAGCAATCAGGATTCCCTGTTTGTTTCGACAGAGCCGGTGGGAATATTCGGGAATCTGTTTCTGGTTGCGGACGGCATGGGCGGCCATCTGGCCGGCGATTATGCCTCCAGCTACCTGGTGGAGCATCTGGTGCAGAGAATCCGGAAGGCGGAAGGGACGGAAGAACCCCGTATTCTGCTGGATTCCATCGGGGCCGTCAACAGGGAGCTGTTCCGGCTTTCCGGGGAGAATGCGGAGTATTCCGGTATGGGCACAACCCTGGTCGGCGCCTGGGTCAGCGGGAAAACACTCTACGCGGTGAATATCGGAGACAGCAGGCTGTACCTGATACGGGGCAGACATGCCATACAGGTGACAAGAGATCACTCCTACGTGGAGGAGATGGTAGAGCGCGGCAGAATGCGCAGAGGAAGCGCGGAGTACGAGCGGAGCAAGAATATCATTACCCGGGCCGTGGGCATCGATGCCCAGGTCAGCGCGGATTTCTTCGAGGTTCCGCTGCGTGCCGGAGACCGTTTCCTCCTCTGCTCCGACGGCCTGAGCAATATGGTGACGGATGAAGAGATCGCCAGAGTTGCGGGCGGCGGGGAAGATCTGGAAGCGCTGGCCGGACAGCTGGTAAAGGAAGCGAACCGGAACGGGGGACGGGACAATATTTCCGTTGTCCTTGCAGATCCTGAGATAAGCGAGGTGATGCGCCATGATGCTTAAACCAGGTGAATATCTGCAGAACAGATATGAAATTCTTGCCCTGATAGGCACAGGCGGCATGTCTGAGGTTTATCAGGCCAAATGTCATGTGCTGAACCGGCTGGTGGGAATCAAGGTTCTGAAGGACGAATACAGCCGGGATGCCAATTTTGTGAGCAAGTTCAAGATGGAGGCCCAGTCTGCGGCCAGTCTTTCCCATCCGAACATTGTCAGCGTCTTTGACGTTATCGATGAAGAGAATCTTCACTATATCGTCATGGAGCTTATCGAGGGTATAACCCTCAAGAGCTATATCAAGAAGAAAGGCCGTCTCGGCATCAAGGAAGCCATAGGGATTTCCATCCAGGTGGCCCAGGGTATCGCTGCGGCCCACGATCAGCATATTGTGCACAGGGATATCAAGCCCCAGAACATGATCATTTCCCGGGACGGAAAGGTCAAGGTCGCTGACTTCGGTATCGCCAGGGCGGTTTCCGAACAGACAGTGGGCGGCCCCAACGCGGTGGGTTCCGTACATTACATCTCACCGGAGCAGGCAAGAGGCGAATACAGCGATGCCAGAAGCGACCTGTACTCCCTTGGCGTGACTATGTTTGAGATGGTGACGGGTACGGTTCCCTTTGACGGGGAAAACCCGGTTTCCATCGCCCTCGCCCACATCGAGAAGGATATGCCGGCGCCGGAGACGCTGAATCCGGAAGTGACGCCCAGCATGTCAAGAATTATTCTGAAATGTACGGAAAAACTGCCGGAGGATCGCTATCAGGACGCCTATGAGCTGATCTCGGACCTGCGGCATGCACTGGTGGATCCGGATGATGATTATCTGAAGACGGAGGCGGAGCTGGAGACAGCGCCCACGAATATCCGTGAGAAGGAGAGCAACGCGGTCATACAGGCCGCCAGCGCCATTCCAGATCGTCCGCGCAGAAAGCAGGGGAACCAGTACAGACAGTATAAGCGGCAGGAGCAGGACAACACCATCGACAAACTGCTGTCCTCCATCGGCATCATCGCCGCTCTCATCATCGCCGCTGTGGTGATCTTCATTCTGGTTCAGCTGAGCGGCATATTCAACAGGACCTCCGGTCCCCGGGAGACGGTGGAGAGCACGACGGAAGCCGTGACGGAATCCGCGGCGGAGACCGAAGCGCCGACAACGGAAGAGCAGCCCATAGAGATCACCGAGGAGGAGGTTGCAAAGATCAACCTCACAGATCTGGGAATTGCCGGCATGAATGCGGAGGCGGCGGTCCGGATGCTGGAGAACAGAAATCTGGTGGCTGAGGTCCGGGAAGAGAACAACGATACCGTGGAAAAGGGAACCGTCATCAGCTTTTCGCCTGCAGAGGCGGCGGAAGGGGAAACAATTACCCTTCTTGTGAGTCTCGGCCCCCTGAAGGTCATGGTTCCCATGCCGGATATTACCGGCATCCCGGAGGAGAGCGCCATCTCCGTGCTGCAGTCTGTGGGCCTTGTCCCCGGAACACGCACCGAGAGCGCAAGCGACGCCGCAAAAGGCACGGTAATCAGCCAGCGGATAGAAAAACAGACAGAGGTGGAGAAGGGAAGTACGGTGGATTACGTGGTCAGTGCGGGAAAGAGCACCCACTATGTGGCTGCCGTGGATGATGTGATATCCCTTCAAGAATACCTGGGACCCAGTGCCGCGAGCACGACCCTCGAGGTTTCCATTATCATGAAGCAGTATGTAAACGGCGAGAGCGTCACAAAGGTAATCATGGAGCCCACCGACATCACCGGAGATACTGCCGTGCCCGTTCACTACAATATCGAGGGCGCGGACGGCGTGGGAAGCGGAACGCTCCAGGTGCTCGACCTGACCAATGACAGGGTGCTGAAGACGTATTCCCTGAGCTTTGTGGAGATGGACAGGTAATATGCAGGGAAAGATTATCAAGGGAATCGCCGGTTTCTATTACGTGCATGACGGGATCGGAAGTGTATATGAATGCCGTGCAAGAGGGGTGTTCCGGAACCGGAACATCAAGCCTCTGGTGGGCGATGACGTGGAGTTTTCCATACTGGATGAGAATGACATGGAAGGCAATATCGACGCCCTGCTGCCTTCCCGCAGCCGTCTGATCCGGCCTGCGGTGGCCAATGTGGATCAGGCTCTGGTGGTTTTTTCCATGACGGATCCGGCGCCGAACCTGAATCTTCTTGACCGGTTCCTCATCGTCATGCAGCGCCAGCATGTACCTGTTATCATCTGCTTCAGCAAATCAGACCTGGGAAATACGGAGATGGAGGAAGAACTGCGAAGAACCTACGAGCCTTCCGGCAGCCGGGTCTGCTTCATCAGCACAAGCGCCGGGCAGGGCCTGGAGGAGCTGATGGGGATGCTTGAGAACAGGACGACGGTGCTTGCCGGACCCTCGGGTGTGGGAAAGTCTTCGCTCACCAATTATCTCCAGCCGGAGGCAGGGATGGAAGTCGGGGAGCTGAGCAGAAAAATCAGCCGGGGAAAGAATACAACGAGACATTCCGAGCTCTTTTTTGTGAAACGGGGCACCTTTATCTGCGACACGCCGGGGTTCAGTTCCATCTATGTGGACGGAATCGACGAGAAGGAGCTGAAGGATTATTTTCCGGAATTTGAGTCCTATGAGGACGGCTGCAGATTTCTGGGCTGTGTTCATATCGGAGAACGGGAGTGCGGCGTAAAGAATGCTGTTTCCCGCGGGGAACTGGCAGAAAGCCGCTATGAAAACTACAGACTTATCTACGAAGAACTGAAAAACAGAAGGAAGTACTGAGAAGAGGGAGGATGAGCAATGATCATACTCGCGCCGTCAATACTGGGAGCAGATTTCGGAAAACTGGGACAGGAAGTCGAAGCCATAGACAGGGCAGGAGCACAGTATGTACATATTGATGTGATGGACGGAATGTTCGTTCCCAGCATTTCTTTCGGAATGCCGGTGATAAAGAGCCTGCGCCCCGTGACCGGGAGAGTTTTTGATGTTCATATGATGGTGACGGATCCCGGACGATATGTGGATGACATGAAGAAGGCAGGGGCTGATATCCTCTGCGTCCACCAGGAAGCCTGCCTCCATCTGGACCGGACGGTTCATCAGATCAAAGAAGCCGGCATGAAGGCGGCGGTTGCACTGAATCCCGCCACCCCGGCGGAAACCCTCAGATATATTCTTCCGGAGCTGGATATGGTCCTCGTCATGTCGGTCAATCCCGGATTCGGAGGCCAGAAGTTTATTCCCTATGCCCTCGATAAAATCGCCTGTCTGCGGAAGATGATAGACGATGCGGGGCTTTCAGTGCGCCTGGAAGTGGACGGCGGAGTCGGCCTGGGGAATGTGAGGGAGGTTATTGAAGCCGGAGCGGACACCATCGTGGCAGGTTCTGCCGTATTCCGCGGAGATCCCGAAGAAAACGCGAAGGCATTTCTTGAGGTTTTCAGAGAATATGATAAGTAAAACAGGGCTGATCATCACGGGCGGAGCGGTGAATACCGCATTCGCCCGTGAATTCATGAAGAACAGACAGTATGATGTCATCATTGCGGCGGACGCGGGCCTGAAAGTCCTGGACCGGATCGGCGTGCGGCCGGATACGGTGGTGGGAGATCTGGATACGGCAGATCCGCAGCTGGTCGGAAGATACCGCCTGGACGGGGATATCGAATTCGAGATCCATCCGCCGGAGAAGGACGAGACGGATACGGAGCTGGCCGTAACAAAGGCCGTGAAGATGGGATGCGGCAGGGTGGATATCCTGGGGGCGCTGGGCGGAAGGATTGACCATGAGCTGGCCAATATCCAGCTTCTGCTGGTGTGCAGGGAAATAGGACTGCAGGCGTATCTCATCGATGAGAGAAACCGGATTCACCTGACGTATCCGGGGGAACGTTTCCGAAAGGAAGAACTCTACGGGAAATACATTTCCTTTATTCCCCTGACAGAAGAGGTGAAGGGGCTTACGCTCCGGGGCTTCCGGTATCCTCTGGAGCACCGGGATGTGAAGATGGGGCCCTCCCGCCTTATCAGCAATGAGGTGGAGGAAGAAGGCCTGATCCTGTTTGAGGAAGGAAAACTTCTGTGCGTGGAGTCCCACGACTGACCCTGAAAAAATTATAAAAATTGCGTGTTTTCATCAATACAAAACCGTGATAACATGTGTCATAACAAAAGTGCAAGAAAGAGGTGAATGTTATGACACAGAACAGAAATGCATCTTACAAGGTTGCCATGGTCGGACTTCTGGCTGCTCTGTCCTACGTGGTATTTACATTCGGACAGATACGAATCACGCTCCCGGGCGGAGACGCCACATCCATTCATCTCGGGAATGCTGTATGTGTTCTCGGGGCCCTGCTGCTGGGAGGCCTGTACGGAGGACTGGGCGGCGCCATCGGCATGACCATCGGAGACCTCATGGATCCGGTCTATGTGGTCTATGCGCCGAAGACATTTATCTGCAAGCTCTGTATCGGGCTGATCGCCGGTTTTGTCGCGCACCGCATCGGAAAGATTGACCAGAGCACTGACAGAAAGCATATCGTCCGGTTTGTCATCCTGGCCGCGTCGGCAGGTCTTCTGTTCAATGTGATAGCGGATCCCCTGATCGGGTATTACTATAAGCTGCTGATTATCGGCAAACCGGCGGCGGAACTGACCCTCGCCTGGAATATTATGGCAACCTCCGTGAATGCGGTAACCTCCGTCATTGCCTCGACAGTCATCTATCTGGCACTGAGGCCGGCGCTGAGGAGGGCCGGAATGTTCGAGGTTCTGTCCGCAGAAAGCAAGTGAAAGAAACCTGGGAAAGATTAAAAAGTAAACATGGGAAAGATTAAGAAGATTGCATATATCAATGATATCTCCGGGTATGGCCGCTGTTCGATGACAGCGGCTATTCCTGTGATCAGCGCCATGGGCGTCCAGTGCTGTCCGATGGAGACGGCGGTGCTTTCCAACCATACCGGATACCCATCCGCCTTTTTTGACGATTATACGGACAGGATGCCGGCCTATATGGAGGCGTGGAAAAAACTGGGATTTCAGTTTGACGGCATCATGACGGGATATCTGGGATCACCGGCCCAGGCGGCTATTGTCCGGGATTTCATCCTGGACTTCAAGCGGGAGAATACCATGCTGCTGGTGGATCCGGCCATGGGAGATAACGGGGAACTGTACCGTATCTGTACCGATGAGATGTGCGAGGCGATGAAGGATATTATCCAGTACGCCGACATCATCACGCCGAATCTCACGGAAGCCTGTTTCCTCACGGATACTCCCTGGTCAGATCATGGCTGGAGCAGAAAGAAGCTGACGGACCTGGTATTCCGCCTCCTGATGCTCGGGCCGAAATCCGTGGTGATTACCGGCGTTCCCCGGGGGGATAGGATGGAGAATGTCTCCTGTGTGAACGGCGGAGAAGTATTTTTCACGGGCACCCGGAAGATGGGAGGCCATTTCCACGGGACGGGGGACATCTTCGCCGCAGTGGTCGCCGCGGGAACGCTCAGGAACATGGATCTGGCGGACGCCGTAAAGCTGGGGGCGGCATTCTGCTCCCGCTGTATCGAGCAGACCCTGAATGACGGGGAGCCGGAGGAGGAGGGACTCTCCCTGGAAACATGTCTTCCGTATCTTCTGCGACAAAAACACTTTCCCAGTGAGGAATAATGAGGTATAATCATCTGTTGTACCCCGATGGGCGGTACCCTGTAGAGATTTCAATACATTTGGAGGAATGAAATGTTAGACTTAAGATTTGTCCGGGAGAATCCGGAAACAGTAAAACAGAATATCCGCAACAAGTTTCAGGACAGAAAGCTTCCGCTGGTCGATGAGGTTCTGGAGCTGGATAAGAAAAACCGTGAGGTAATGCGGGAAGCGGAAGATCTCAGGGCAAACAGGAATAAGCTTTCAAAACAGATCGGCGGCCTGATGAAGCAGGGCAAGAAGGAAGAGGCAGAAGAAGTCAAGCGCCAGGTAAATGAGAGCGCTGCCCGTCTTTCCGAACTGGAAGTGCAGGAGAAGGAGCTGGCGGAAGAGATTAAAAAGCGCATGATGGTCATTCCGAACATCATCGACAAGAGTGTGCCCATCGGCAAGGATGACTCCGAGAATGTGGAGATCGAGAAATTCGGCGAGCCGGTGGTTCCGGACTTTGAGATTCCCTATCACACCGCCATCATGGAGCGCTTTGACGGCATCGATATGGACGCGGCCGGCCGCGTGGCAGGAAACGGATTCTATTATCTTCTCGGAGATATCGCGAGACTTCATTCCGCAGTCCTTGCCTATGCGAGAGATTTCATGATTGACCGCGGATTCACCTACTGCATCCCGCCCTTCATGATTCACGGGAACGTAGTGAGCGGCGTGATGAGCTTTGACGAGATGGATTCCATGATGTACAAGATTGAGGGAGAGGATCTCTACCTCATCGGTACCAGCGAGCATTCCATGATCGGACGCTTCATCGATACCATTATCCCGGAGGAGAAGCTGCCCCAGACCCTCACCAGCTATTCCCCCTGCTTCCGCAAGGAGAAGGGCGCCCACGGCATCGAGGAGAGAGGCGTATACCGTATCCACCAGTTTGAGAAGCAGGAGATGATCGTTGTCTGCAAACCGGAGGACAGCCCCATGTGGTTTGAGAAGCTCTGGAAGAACACAGTGGATCTGTTCCGCTCCCTGGATATTCCGGTCAGAACCCTGGAGTGCTGTTCCGGCGACCTGGCGGACCTGAAGGTAAAATCCCTGGATGTGGAAGCCTGGTCTCCGCGTCAGAAGAAGTACTTTGAGGTGGGAAGCTGCTCCAATCTGGGCGACGCGCAGGCAAGACGTCTCCAGATCCGCGTAAACGGAGAGAAGGGCAAGTATCTTCCCCACACCCTGAACAACACGGTTGTGGCGCCGCCGAGAATGCTGATCGCCTTCCTGGAGAACAATCTGCAGGCGGACGGCAGCGTGAAGATTCCGGAGGTTCTCCGTCCCTACATGGGCGGAAAGGAAGTCCTTGTTCCCGCAAAATAATTGTGAATAAAAGAGAGCCGGCTTTAACGAGCCGGCTCTTTGTATTCCTGCACCCTGATTTCCGGAACGGCCATCAGAGAGTAGTTGGTGTGATAGATGACAAACCCCGGCGCAGCCCCGGTGACCTTCCGGAGATATCTGCGCTGAATATAATCCA
This sequence comes from Clostridium sp., assembly GCA_017634415.1. Lineage (GTDB taxonomy): Bacteria > Bacillota > Clostridia > Lachnospirales > Lachnospiraceae > Clostridium_R. The sequence goes on along the minus strand of JAGBNL010000052.1, from coordinate 33,711 downwards.
CCTCGACCTTGTCGGCGTTTCTTCCGCCGGAGTACCAGGCCGCCAGGGCGCCGGCCTCCTCAAAGGTCCGGTCCGGCAGCTCCCTGCCGTCGCATTTGACAATCACGTGGGAACCGGGCATCTTCTTTGCGTGAAACCACCAGTCGTTTCCCGAGGCGATGCGGAAGGTGACCTCCTCATTCTGGTAATTGTTTTTCCCTACATAGATATCGAATCCGTCGCTGGATACATAGTGGTAGGGGCGGCTGGTGATCCTGACCTTTTTCGTCTGGGGGCCGTGGCGCCGGATAAAGCCGAATTCCGTCATTTCCTGGCGGATCTGGGCGAGATCTTCCTCCTTCAGGGCAATGTCCAGAGAGGTGGAGATGGATTCCAGGTGGGCGATTTCATTCTGCGTCTCCAGCGTCAGGGTTTCCAGGGCTTCCGCCGTGCGTTTGAGCTTTCCGTAACGGTCAAAGAACTTCTGGGCATTTTCCCGGGCGGTAAGCTGGGGATCCAGGGGGATGGTTACGGTTTCCCCCGTATAGAAGTTCTCGCAGGAAAAGCTCTTTTCCCCGCCGGAAAGTTCATAGCCGTAGGTGTTGAGCAGTTCTCCGTAAATCCGGTACTTATCCTTCTTTTCCGTGTCCTTCAGCTGCTTTTCCTGAAGGTCCAGCTTCTTGTAATCCCGCTCCAGAACGGTCTGAAGAATGTGGCGGAGATCCGCGGATTTCTGCCTGATGCGCGATACCGTGTCCCGGTCTCTGTAGTAGGTGCCGATGACGGCGCTCATGGTCTCAAAATATACGGTTTCACAGCCTGCCTCCGGCGGGGCGCAGTCGAGGGCCGAGAATTCCCTGGGCTCCCTGTCCCGGTAGAAGATGCAGGGACGGAAGTGTCCGTTCTTTACGTCCTCCATCATCAGAAGAAAGGTGTGGGCCAGATGAAGAAGCTCCGCCTCACTGAGGGAGGAGGCGGGAAGATCCGCATCGACGCCGGAAATCCGGATAACCTCCTGGGCAGCCATGGTGCTGATGCCGGAGAGGGAGGCGCAGAGTGTGCGCCCTGCCGGGTCTCCGGAGGAAGACAGAATCTCCACCAGTTCTTCTTCCGTCATGGCAAGAGGGTTCTTCTTGCTGATGGAAGGAGGAAGAAAGTATTCTCTGCCCGGAAGAACCTCCCGGAGAGAGCTCATCTGCGCGGAGACATGCTTGATGCTGTCGAGGATGCGGAGGGTCTCGTCGCAGAATATGATATTGCTGTGTTTGCCCATCAGCTCCGCGATCAGTATTTTTCTGCACAGATCCCCCATCTCATTGCGGTGTTCCACCTCGATATGGATGCACCGCTCCAGTCCGGGCTGTGTGATGGAGAGGATTTTTCCTCCGCCCAGATGTTTTCTGAGAAGCATGCAGAAGTTGGGGGCCGTCAGAGGAGACGGCTTGTTGTCATCCGTGATATATGCCAGGGGAAGGCTGGCGTTGACAGAAAGAACCAGCCGGAGATTCTTTCTGTTGTTTTTTACCGTGATCAGCAGCTCGTCCTTTTCCGTCTGGGCGATTTTGCTGATATGTCCGCCCGTCAGTTCCAGGTTCATCTCCCGGACCAGCGCCGCGACCGTAATTCCGTCAAATGCCATGGGATATATTTACCTCGCAATATAGTTTTCTGTCATCTGAATAGTTACTCTTATACCTGCCCATTATACTCTGTACACCGCGTCTGTGTCACGTCTTATCGGGGGCAGATTTCTCCTTTCCGATATCCGCATCCTTACGGAGCTGAAGTCCTGTCCAGAGGACAACCGCGTCCCGGAAGACCCTGGGATTGTAGCCGGTGAGCCGGAACGTCCTGTCCAGATGATACTGGAGCGTGTTTTTGTGGATAAAAAGCTTCTCCGAGGCTGCCTTTACGGAAAAATCAGAGGAGAAGTAGGCTTCAAGACAGGCCCGGTCCGTCCCGTCCAGAAGGTCTGCGGTTTTTGCGGTCAGAAGTCTTCTGATTCCGGGCTGCGCCGTCGAGAGAAGAAGCTCCATATCCAGGGATTCATAGGAGGCCAGGACAGCTTCTCCCCGGAGACTTTTCACCGCAAGCTGTGCAGTCTGATAGGAATGCTCCTGCCGGTATACGGATTCGGGACTGCCTATGCCTATCCGGAACCCGGGCGCGCCGCCGGGGGCATTGGCCAGAAGCCTTCCGCACAGCGCATCCTGCTTTCCGTCTTCGCAGAGGATGACATATTCGTCGGGATACCGGAAGGTACAGAGTTCTGTTCCCGCGGACTGGATGATATCGGCGGATTCGAAGTCGCTGTCCGCAAAGAGGCCGCTTTTTTCCGCATCACGGGGAATTACGACCACGGTCCGGAAGAGCTTTCGGTCCGAAAGGCGGTTCATCCCGAAGAAACCGGTCAGAAAATCCCTGTCCAGCGGCTGGCCGGATATGAGCGCGTTAACGATATAACCCGCCCGGTTCCGCCTGCTTCTGTCGACCAGGTCCAGTTCCCGTTCCCGGAGAATGAGTCCCATGATGCGCCGGGCCAGTCTGGCGTAGGGGCGGACCTCCCTGGGACTGCCCGTCACTCCAATGACGGCGATGAGGGTGCCCTTCCAGAAAAAGGGCATATTGACGCCGGGCTGCGTCCCGTGATAGATTTCCCCCTCCTGTACCTCAATGGTCTGCCCGGTTCGTGCAGCCTCGTGGCCTATTTCATGATAATCTCCGATACGGGATTCGTCGGTGCTGGCGAAGATGATTCCGTCAGGCCGGATAAAATTGATATCTTTTCCGCAGACATTCTTCACGGTTTCCACAATCTGCCGGGCGGTTGTCTGGTTCAGTTGAAATGACACGGCTTTCCCTCCTGGATCATAGGTATGTATAACATGAAATATATGTATTATAGCACAATATTTGGTACATGTAACATATAACCTTTCTTTACAACATGCTATTCTGAGTACAGGAAAAGAACGTGTGATTCATCCGGCAGGGTGAAGAAGGAGGAAAACATGAAAGTAGTAGTTGCCATTGATTCTCTGAAGGGAAGCATGTCCTCTCTGGAGGCCGGAGAAGCGATAAAGGCGGGAGTTCTGAACGTTTATCCCGATGCCGAGGTACAGGTGCGTCCCCTGGCGGACGGCGGTGAGGGAACCGTGGAAGCGCTTGCCCTGGGAATGGGCGGCACGCTTCATACCGTGAACGTGACAGGACCGAGCGGAAGAAAAGCGGACGCGGTTTACGGAATCCTGGCGGACGGTAAAACTGCCGTGATGGAAATGGCCCAGGCCGCAGGAATTACCATGGTGAACGACGAGGAGAGAAATCCTCTCCGGACAACCACCTACGGCGTGGGTGAGATGATCTGCGACGCCATGGAAAAGGGTTGCCGCAATTTCATCGTCGGCATCGGCGGAAGCGCAACCAATGACTGCGGAATCGGCATGCTGATGGCTCTGGGATATGAATTCCTGGATGCGGAGGGAAAACCGGTTTCCATGTACGGCGCAGGGCTGGAGCATATTGCGGAGGTGCGCAGGGATAAGGTGAATCCGCTGCTTTCCGAATGCCGGTTCCGCATTGCCTGCGATGTAACCAATCCGCTGTGCGGCCCCCGGGGCTGCAGCGCCGTCTACGGTCCCCAGAAGGGCGCAACGCCGGAGATTGTGGAGATGATGGACGGATGGATGGCGAAATATGCCGAAACCGTAAAAAAGGTATTTCCGGATGCAGACCCGGTATATCCCGGAACCGGTGCGGCCGGCGGTCTCGGTTTTGCCTTCAAGACCTTTACAAATGCGGTGCTGGAGTCCGGAATCCGTATTATTCTTGACGAGACAAAGCTGGAGGAGTATGTTAAGGATGCCGATGTTGTCGTGACGGGCGAAGGCCGGCTCGACGGACAGACGGTGATGGGCAAGGCGCCCATCGGCGTGGCGGAGATTGCGAAAAAGTTCGACAAGACGGTGCTTGCCTTTGCCGGCAGTGTGACGTCGGACGCCGTCGCCTGCAATGACCACGGAATCGACGCATTCTTCCCGATTCTCCGCGGCATCTCCACCCTGGAAGAGGCCATGGACGGGGAAACGGCCAGAAAGAACATGACGGCTGCGGTCACCCAGGCCTTCCTTCTTCTCCGCGCGGCGTCAAAGTAAGCGGAAACTTTTTATTTAAACGGGCGTAATCGCCTCTCTGTCTTTATATGAATATGTCTTCAGAAAAGAAATCATTTATTCTTGTGAATGCCGCAGTCCTGCTGTTTGGAACAGCAGGACTGTTTGCGCGTCAGATTAACCTGCCCTCCATCGGGATTACATTCGGCCGGGTGTTTTTTTCTTCCATTACGCTGGAAATCTTCATGCTGCTAAGGCACATACCCTTCCGGATCGGGACGAAGAGAGACTTGGGGCTTTTGGTGCTGTCCGGCGTGATTCTGGCCATCCACTGGTGGAGTTTTATAGAATCCATAAAACTGGCGGGAGTAGCCGTGGGAACCATAACCTTCTCCGCATTTCCGCTGTTTGTGACCTTCCTGGAACCCTTTTTCTTCCGTGAAAAGCTGCTTCGGAAAAATGTTCTGACGGCCCTTGTGATCCTTCTCGGCGTTTTTATCACGATCCCGGAATTTTCCGTGGAAAATACTTCCTCCGCGGGCATCCTTGTGGGTATGCTCTCATCCCTCTGCTATGCTGTGCTGGCCCTCCTGAACCGGGGCCTTTCCCGGAAATACGGAGGTATCGTCACCTCATTCTATGAACAGCTCACGGCTGCCGCTGTCCTTACGCCCGCGGTCCTGATGACAGAGATGCATCCCTCCGGAAGAGATATTCTGCTTCTGCTGATTCTCGGCATCTTTATGACGGCGCTTGCCCATACCATGTTCATCCAGAGCCTCGGCGGCATCACCGCGCAGCTTGCGGGGGTATGCTCCTCCATGGAGACGGTATACGGGATTCTTCTGGCATTCGTCGTGCTGGGAGAAGCGCCGGCGCTCAGAGAATGCATCGGGGGAGCGATTATCCTAGCAGCGGTCATCAGCGCGCAGCTCCGCTGAACAATCTGCAGCGCTCAAAGAAGCTGTCGTCACAAAACCGAAAACAGGTTCGAAAAAAGTTTTTCATTGTCCGTACAGAGGGACATTGAAAGCGCCATAATGGTACCATCAGATAGAGAAAAACCCCGTTTTTACGGAAGGAGGTACCATATGAAAGGTTATGTGACTGACAGCGGATATATGGGTTATGTGAACGGAAGATATGTGCTTTTTGCCTCAGAAAGCGATTACATTGAGTATGCGAGAGGATAAGAGGGAGGGAGCACGTATGAACGGATATGCACAGAATTACAGGCCAGGCAGGGCGCTGAAGGTTCTTCATTTTCTGGAAAAGGTTATGGAGTTTGACATTCTCGGCTGGATATTCCGCATTGAACCCGAGGAGGAAGATGCGGAGAACGACGAGGAGATGTACCGGATTCTGGAAGAGGCGGGCATCGACAGCTTTGCCTATGATTACATGGACGAAGAGGAGAGAATATGGGTTCTGGAGGAGGCAGGGCTGGACCCCTTTGATTTTGGACTGTAGCGTATACGGATTCTCCCGGAATGTGCTATAATTGTTCCGGGGGGATGCTGCACGCCAAAATCTCATTCTCAGGAGGAAGAACATGAAATCAATTATTCTCTACTGCTCCAACAAGGGTACCACGGAAAAGCTGGCAAAAAAGATAGGACGTGATTTCGGCAGTGAACTGATTAAGGTAGAGCCCCGGGATTCCTACGGGAATTTCTTTGCAGCAGTGGCCAGAGTGGCAAAGGAGAAGAGGGCGAAGGTCAGTGTGGAGGTTTCCACGGAAGTGCCTGAACTTCAGGAATATGACACGGTATTTGTGGGATACCCCATATGGTACGGCACGGTTCCCGCATTCATGAAGGAATATCTTTCCGCCTGCGATTTACAGGGAAAAACGGTCATACCCTTTGCGACTTCCGCAGGATCTCCCATCCGCGGCTCTCTGAAGGATCTGGAAGAGGCCTGCGCGGGGGCTGTTGTCCGGTATCCCTTAGGGTATTCCGTCATGAAGAGAGATAACTATCAGGACTGGAAGAACCAGGTGGAACAGCTTTCACTGTAAGCCCTGAGGGGTGCGTTTGTGATTGACTGAATTGTGTATTTATCATATAATAATTTAGACTATGTACGAAAGTCTGAGGTGTTTTTGTTATGATAAAAAGCATGACCGGTTTCGGCCGCTGTGAAGTGATCACGGAGGACTACCGGCTGTCTGTGGAGATGAAGGCTGTCAATCACAGGTATCTTGATCTCTCGGTCAAGATGCCGAGAAAGCTGAATTTTCTCGAAGCACCTGTCCGTGCCCTGCTGAAGGAATACATAGAGCGCGGCAAGGTGGATGTCTTCATCACGTATGAGGATTATGCGGAAAACCGCGTTACACTGAAGTATAATCACACACTGGCCGCGGAATATATGGATTATTTCGGAAGAATGTCCGAGGAATTCGGGATTCCCAACGATATGTCCGTATCGAAGCTAGCCTCCATGCCGGAGATTTTCTCCATGGAGGAAGAGCGGGATGATGAAGATCATCTGTGGAAGCTTCTTGAGCCGGTGATCCGCCAGTCAGCGGAGAAGTTTGTGGAATCCAGAATCCGTGAGGGAGAGAATCTTCAGAAGGATCTCCTGAAAAAGCTTGATTCCATGTCTGAGATTGTGGATGATATCATGGAGCGTTCTCCCAGGATTGTGGAAGAATACCGTGAGCATCTTCTGGAGAAAGTGCAGGAACTGCTGGGGAATACCCAGGTGGATGAGAGCCTGATCGCCACGGAGGTGACGGCCTATTCCGACAAGATCTGCACCGACGAGGAGACAGTGCGTCTTCGCAGCCATATCGACGCGACCCGGAAGGAACTGACCCGGGGCGGAAGTGTGGGCAGAAAACTGGATTTCATTGCACAGGAGATGAACCGGGAGGCCAACACCATACTGTCGAAGGCGAATAATCTGGCCATCAGCGACAACGGTATCGCGCTGAAGACACTGATTGAGAAGATAAGAGAACAGATTCAGAACTTAGAATAACGCAAGAGGTAACAAATGGACAATCGTGGTGTACTTGCCGTAATATCGGGTTTTTCCGGTGCCGGAAAGGGAACGCTTATGAATGCGCTCCTGGAAAAGTTTGATACCTATGCGCTGTCTGTATCGGTGACCACCAGAGCTCCCCGGCCGGGAGAGGTGGACGGAAGAGAGTATTTTTTCATATCTCAGGAGGAATTCGACAGGATGGCCGCAGAGGGCGAGCTTCTGGAATATGCCCGCTATGTGAACCATTCTTACGGAACGCCCAGGAGTTATGTCCTGAAAAACCTGGAAGAGGGAAATGATGTCCTGCTGGAGATCGAGATTCAGGGTGCGCTTCAGGTCCGGGAGAAATTCCCCGAAGCAATCCTTATCTTTGTGACGCCGCCCAGCGTGGATGAACTGGAACGCCGTCTTACCATGAGAGGCACGGAAGATGCCGAGACCGTAAAGCAGCGTCTTGCCCGGGCCGCCCAGGAAGCGGAAGGGATGGAAAAATACGACTACCTGCTTGTCAACGATGAGATTTCCCGCTGTGCAGATGAAATGCACGGCGTGATTCAGTCTGCAAGGGCCAGGATGAACAACCATCTGGATCTGGTGGACGAGATAAAAGAAGAGATGAAACGATTCTGAAGGGAGAAATGATTTATTATGATGCTTCGTCCGTCATACAATGACCTGATTAATTCTGCCAACAAGTATTCCGGACATCCGGAGTCACCGGTTGTGCAGAGCAGATATTCCATCGTGATCGCCTCAGCAAAAAGAGCGAGACAGATTGTTGCGGGCATGGATTCCGCACAGGAAGATGATGGAAGAAAACCACTGTCTGTCGCCATCGATGAGATATATCAGGGCAAAGTACAGATACTGTCTGACGAGGAAGATTCAGCAGAAGACAATTGAACCTGCAGAGGCTGTCACCATGGTAATGCATGGTGATGGCTTTTGTGCTTTGAGGAAACTGACCGAATGAAGATATTATGTGTTTCTCTGGGCTGCGACAAAAACCTGGTGGATTCCGAGATGATGCTGGGACTGCTCAGAAGAGACGGCTACAGCCTGACCGATGATGAGACAGAAGCGGAAATTATCGTAATCAACACCTGCGCCTTCATCGATGCAGCCAAGGAAGAGAGTATTAATACCATCCTGGAGATGGCGAGACTGAAAACGGAAGGAAAATGCCGTGTCCTTGTGGTCTGCGGCTGTATGGCTGAAAGATATAAGGAAGAGGTCCTCCGGGAGATTCCCGAGGTGGACGCGATTCTCGGGACGAATTCCTGCGGCGCTGTCTCCTCCGCCATCGAGCGGGTACTCGCCGGCGAAAAGCAGGTGACGGTATTCCGGGATCTGGAGGATTTGCCGGAAGAATCGGAGGAACGGATTCTCACAGCGGGAGGATGGTCCTCCTTTCTGAAGATTGCGGAAGGATGCAATAAGAGATGCACCTACTGCATCATTCCTTACCTGCGCGGACCCTACCGGAGCGTGCCGATCCTGCGTCTCATCTCCGAGGCAAAGAGGCTGGCGGACCAGGGGGTAAAGGAGCTGATTCTCGTGGCGCAGGAAACCACCCTTTACGGCGTGGACCTGAACGGAAAGAAGATGCTCCCCACACTCCTCAGAAAACTGTCCGAGATTGACGGGATAGAGTGGATACGTCTCATGTACTGCTATCCGGAAGAGATAGACGATGAGCTTATCGAGGCTGTGGCGTCACTTCCGAAGGTTCTGCACTATATCGACCTTCCGATCCAGCATGCCAGTGACAGAATACTCCGTCTCATGGGAAGAAAGACAACCCAGAGTGAACTGCGGGAAAAGATTGAGAGAATACGGAGCCGGATTCCGGATGTCTGTCTGAGAACCACGCTGATCTCGGGATTTCCTTCGGAAACGGAGGAGGATCACGAGATTCTTATGGATTTCGTGAACGATATGGAATTTGATCGTCTGGGTGTATTTACCTATTCCAGGGAAGAAAACACGCCTGCGGCAGAGTTTGCGGACCAGGTTCCGGATGATATCAAGGAAGAGCGGCGGGATGAAATCATGGAGCTCCAGCAGGAGATCGCCTTTGAAAAAGCGGCTTCCAGGATAGGCACCAGGATGGATGTGATGATTGAGGGAAGGATTCCCGAGGAGGGGGTCTATATCGGAAGAACATACATGGATGCGCCGAATGTGGATTCTCAGATTTACCTGCACACTGACAGGGAGCTGATATCCGGCTCAGTGGTGCGCGCCGTGATAACAGATTCAGTGGAATATGACCTCAAGGGGGTAATGGAAGATGAATTTGCCGAATAAACTTACAACACTGCGCATGATTCTGGTACCGTTTTTTGTTTTTTTTCTGCTCTGGCAGCACGGAGAAAACTATACGTTCCGGCTGATCGCGCTGGCTCTTTTCATCATTGCCAGTCTGACGGACCTTGCTGACGGCAAGATCGCGAGGAAGTACAATCTGGTGACGGATTTCGGAAAGTTTATGGACCCGCTGGCCGATAAGCTTCTGGTATGCTCCGCCCTTATATGTCTGATCGATCTGAAGGAGATCGCGGCATGGATGGTGGTTATCATCATCGGCCGTGAGTTCATCATCAGCGGATTCCGCCTGGTGGCCTCCGACAACGGCGTTGTGATTGCCGCCAGCTACTGGGGCAAGTTTAAGACCACATTCCAGATGTTTGCGGTTATCCTTATGATTCTGGATATCCCCGCCCTGGAGATCCCCAAACAGATCTGCATCTGGGTGGCACTGGCGCTTACGATTATTTCCCTTGTTGATTATATCAAGAAGAATTATCAGATTCTGATGACAGGAGATATCTGATTATGACTGCTGAATTGATCTCCGTCGGTACTGAGATACTGATGGGCAACATCCTGAATACGAATGCGAAATATCTTGCGGAAAAGTGTGCCGGCATGGGCTATGAGGTGCTGTATCAGACTTCCGTGGGAGATAATCCGGAGCGTATGAGAGAGGTGATCCGCACCGCCCTCGGCAGGGTGAATCTTGTGATTCTCAGCGGCGGCCTGGGGCCCACAGAGGATGATATCACCAAAGATATCTGCTGTGAGGTGATGGGCGTGCCTCTGACGGAGGATGCAGGCGTGCGCAGCCATATTGATGAATGGCTCATGACTGCGAAAAGAAAGAACGTGGCCGCAAGCATATACCGGCAGGCCATGGTTCCGGAGGGACAGCACATCTTCATGAACGGGAACGGCACCGCACCGGGCCTTGCCATCGAGAAGGACGGGAAAACAGCCATTCTTCTGCCGGGGCCGCCCGTGGAGCTGATTCCGATGGTGGAGAACCAGGTCATTCCCTACTTCCGGGAAAAAAGCGACAGTGTCCTTCTCTCCGCCATGGTTAAGATCTGCGGTACCGGGGAGAGCTCGGTGGAAGAGAGACTTCTCGATCTGATAGATAACCAGACCAATCCCACGATTGCAACCTATGCGAAAACCAGAGAGGTTCATGTCCGCGTGACGGCAAAGGGAGCATCAGAGGAGGAAGCAGAGAGCATCCTTCAGCCGGTGGTAAGGGAAATCATGGACAGATTTCCCGGAGAAGTATTCACCACCGATGAACAGGAGACCCTGGAGGATGTGATTATCAGAATGCTCCGGGAGCAGGATCTGAAAATTACGACAGCGGAATCCTGTACCGGAGGAATGGTCAGCGCCCGTCTGGTCAATGTAGCCGGCGCGTCGGATGTGTTCGGCGGAAGCTTTGTCACCTATTCCGACAAGGCCAAGCACCGGATGCTGGGAGTAAAGAAAAAGACCCTCAGACGGTTTACGGCCGTAAGCGCCGAGACAGCCGCGGAGATGGCCGTGGGGGCCAGGATAGAAGGAAAGGCGGATATCGCGGTTTCGGTTACGGGTTATGCAGGCCCCGACGGAGATGACGTCGGACTGGTTTATATCGGATGCGCGCTGAAGGACAGAGTGGTTACAGAGGAATACCGTTTCCGCGGCAATCGCCAGAGAATCCGGGAACAGGCCGCGGAGATGGCGCTGGATCTCGCGAGGAGAGTTCTGAATGACAGAGTGGTATGAACACCTGTATATGGGAGAAAAAGCCGGAAAACACCGGTTTGACATCCTGGAAAAAATCCGAAACAAAAAAGGACTTGGGGGAATCTATCTGATCGTTCCCGCTTCGAATCCCGCAAATATTCTTGATATCATTCCCGCCGGGGAAATCAAAAAGGAATGGTATGAGGAGAAACAGGATCTCTTTGTGGTCGGCGTGGCGAAGGGATATGACGAAGCCCTTGAAGTTGCCGGAAGGATCGTCGGAACACTGTACCGTACCACCGGCACATTTGAACTGGAAAGGATGTTATGATAGTACACATACTGCTGACCATTCTGAAGGTGCTCGGCATTATGCTGGCTGTGATACTCGGCCTTATCCTGTTAGTTCTTCTTCTGGCTCTACTTGTTCCGCTGCGGTACCGGCTGGATGGAGAATTCCATGAGAAAAAGAAGGCGGAGGTATCAGTCACGTGGCTGTTCCGGCTGCTGAGTGTCTGCGGGGGGTATCAGGACAGGATATATTATTCGGTGAAGGTTTTCGGGAAAACGATTCTTTCTTCGAAACCCCGGAAGAAAAAGAAGGGGAAGAAAACGCCGGAGGCTGTGCCGGACGGCACGGAAACCCTGCTTCCTGCGGAGGAAACGGCGCCTGCCGCTCCGGAGGTGACGGGCACTCCCTTGGCAGAGACGGTGCAGACTGTTCCGGAAGCTCCTGCCGCGTCTGTCCAGGAGTCGGATACGGCCGCTGCGGAATCTTACGGGGGCAGTGAAGCGGTGCCGGAGGAAGCGCCGGAGAGCGGAAAGAAGAAAAAGCCCGCAAAAGATAAGAAACCGAAAAAAGAGAAGAAACCGAAAAAGGAAAAGGATCCCAGGTCCCTTATAGAGCGCGCGGAGGATTTTCTGGATTCCCTTGAAACACGTTGGGAATCCCTCCTGGAGAAGGCGGAGGAGCTCAGCGAAAAAGCGGAGATGGGGATGGAATTCCTGGAGGATGAGGAGAACCGGAAGACCTTTGCCCTTATCATCCGTCAGCTCCTGAAGATCCTGCGGCACATCAGGCCGCGGAAGCTTGAGGGGTATCTTACCCTGGGACTGGAAGACCCCTATACCATGGGAAAGGTGATGAGCGCGGCCGCTTTTTTCTGGCCCTGGTACCAGGAAACGTTCCGTTTCACGCCTGTGTTTGATGAGAAGGTGATTGACGGAGAAGTCAGTATCAGGGGACATCTTCGTCTCGGATATATTGCGGTATGCGCGGTGCGTATACTGCTCAACAAGAATTTCCGCAGACTGCTGCGCATGCTGCTGAAGAGAAAATAAGGAGGAAGAATCAATGGGAGAGAATCACTTTTCAGAGACTGTGGAGGCATTGTTCCGGGGAATGGATACCTTCGTAACCAGCAAGACAGTGGTTGGTGAGGCAGTCCGTTTGGATGAGGATACCGTGATGATTCCTCTGATCGATGTCAGCTGCGGTATGGCAGCCGGCGCCTTCAACAAGGAGAAGAAGAATGACGGCGCAGGCGGCCTGAGCGCAAAGATGTCGCCCTCCGCCCTGCTGATTATTCAGAACGGCGTGACAAAGCTCATCAGCATCAAGCATCAGGATGCAGTCTCCAAGATAGTGGATATGGTGCCGGATATGGTGAACAAGTTCACGGGAAAGAATCAGATCAGCGAGGATTCCATGATCCGGGCCAATGCGGCGGCGGAAGATATGGCACAGGAAGCACCTGCGGTGGAAGAGATTGTTGTGGAGAAGCAGGGGAAATAAGTACCTTCCCCTGACAATAGAAAAAGGAAAAAGAAAACGTCCGGCAAAAGCCGGACGTTTTCTGCGGTCTGTTGTTAGATTAAGCACGCTCTACAAGTCCTGATCTGAGGCAGGAAGTACAAACATACATCTTGCGCGCACCCTTGTCGGTGAGGACTTTCACGGATTTCACATTGGACTTCCAAATATGGTTGGATCTTCTATGTGAATGGCTCACGTTGTTTCCGAAGTGAGCTGCTTTTTCACAGATTGCACATTTCGCCATAATAGCACCTCCTTATATGAAGATAGGACTTTGAAAACCGGACATACATCCGGTGAAAAATCCATAACAATGGTATCTTAGCAGATGGGTTGCTATTTTGCAAGCAGTATTTAAAAAATTGTTTCCTTTTTTCGTGAAATAGGTTATACTAATGTAACTGCAAGGCGCAAATCAATGTTTTGGAGGAAATCTATGAAAGGACGTATTGAGAATAAACTTGGCTCAGTGCAGATTGATCCGGAAGTCATCGCCATGTATGCCGGAACCACAGCCGTGGAATGCTTTGGTATCGTCGGCATGGCTGCAGTCAGCATGAAAGAAGGGTTTGTCCGCCTGCTTAAGAAAGAAAGCCTGACACACGGTATTAATGTATCGATTCACGACAACAATATTACAATCGATTTTCATGTTATAGTTGCTTACGGCGTAAGCATCTCTACCGTGGCGGATAATCTTATCGAGAATGTCCGCTATAAGGTGGAGGAGTGCACCGGAATGAAGGTGAAGAAGATTAACATCTACATTGAAGGTGTCAGAGTGATTGATTAAGGAGGATTATTCCTGTGGAAATAAAGGTTATTGATGCGGCGATGCTTCGCACCGCCTTTCTTGCCGGGGCCAAAAACCTCGAGGCCAACAAGGAGAAGATCAACGAGCTGAATGTATTCCCTGTGCCGGACGGCGATACGGGAACCAACATGACAATGACCATTCTTTCTGCGGCCCGTGAGGTAAACGCCATTGAGCAGCCGACCATGGAGAATATCGCGAAGGCCATGTCTTCCGGTTCTCTCCGCGGCGCGCGGGGGAATTCCGGCGTTATCCTGTCCCAGCTGTTCCGTGGATTCGCGAAGGAGATCAAGACGCTGGATTCCATCGACACCAATGTCCTGGCAGCCGCGTTTAACCGTGCGACGGAGACGGCCTACAAGGCTGTCATGAAGCCGAAGGAAGGAACGATCCTTACTGTGGCCCGCGGCATAGCCGAGAAAGCTGCGGAAGCGGCGCTGGAGACCGATGATATCGTGGAGTTCGCGGAGCAGGTCATTGCCTTCGGCGATGAGACCCTGGAGAAGACACCGGAGCTCCTGCCGGTCCTGAAGGAAGCTGGCGTAGTGGATTCCGGCGGCATGGGTCTGATGACTGTTCTGAAGGGCTGTCTTGACGGCCTGCTGGGAAGGGATTCCGGCGAGCTCAATATTGACGGTCCTGCCCACCCGCCGATTTATTCCGGCAACGGCAGTCCCGCCGAGGAGAAGGATATCCGTTTCGGCTACTGCACCGAGTTTATCATCAATCTTCAGTCAGAATATACAGAGGAGACGGAAGAGGAATTCAAGAAATATCTGGATTCCATCGGAGATTCCATCGTTGTGGTTTCCCTGGATGATGTGGTCAAGGTTCATGTACATACGAATGAACCCGGCGACGCCATCCAGAGAGCGCTGACCTACGGCTTCCTGACCAACATGAAGATCGACAACATGAGAGTCGAGCATCATGAGAAGGTAATCCAGGATTCCGAGCGTCTGGCCAGAGAACAGAAGGAAGCTGACAAATTAAAGGAAGAATCAAAGAAGGAACAGCGGAAGCCCTATGCACTGGTGGCCGTCGCCGCGGGAGACGGCATGGCGGAGATCTTCCGGGGCATCGGTGCGACGGATGTAATTGAGGGCGGTCAGACCATGAACCCCAGCACGGAGGATATCCTGAAGGCTGCGGAGAAAGCCTGCGCTGATACGGTCTATATCTTCCCGAACAACAAGAATATTATTCTTGCGGCCAACCAGGCGGCTGCCATTGAAGATAAGTGCAGAATTGTGGTTGTGCCCACAAAAACGCTTCCCCAGGGAATCACGGGCATGATCAACTTCTCTCAGGAGCTTCTTCCCGAGGAGAATCTGACGGAAATGGAGCAGGAGATTGCCCTGGTAAAAACCTGTGAGGTCACATATGCGGTGCGCAACACCACCATTGATGGCACAGAGATTCATGAAGGGGATATCATGGCCATCGGTGATGACGGCCTGCTGGGTGTCGCCGGGGATCCGGAGGAGGCTGTTCTTTCCGCCATTGAAAAAATGACGGAGGAAGACGCCGAGCTTATCACCATCTATTACGGGGCAGATACGCCGGAGGACAAGGCGAATGCCCTTCTGGAGAAGGTGCAGGAGAAATACGGGGACTGTGATGCGGAACTGCATTACGGCGGCCAGCCCGTATACTATTACATCGTTTCCGTGGAATAAGGTAAAAACACAAGTTACCTGTGTCTGCAGAGAGCTGCCGCATGAAGGCCGAAAGCCTGATGCGGCGGCTCTTTTCACAAAAGGGCAAGTAAATGGATCGACGCGATATTACAGAACTTAAAGGAATCGGGAAAAAGACAGGGGAACTGTTCCGCCGGCTGGGCGTGAACACAGTGGAGGATCTCCTGCACTATTATCCCAGGGGGTATGATGTATATGAGGCTCCGAAAACCATCGGCGAACTGAATCCTGACCGCACCGGCGCGGTGATGGCATTTCTTCCGAAGCAGCCGGATGTTCTCAGATACGGACGGATGCCGGTGGCCACGGTGACGCTGAAGGAAGAAGGCCCGGGAACCGGGGGCGGAACACTCACGCTGGTCTGGTTCAACATGCCCTGGCTGAAAAAACAGCTCCATGCGGGACAGCAGTATGTATTCCGCGGAAGAGTCGTCAGAAAACGGGGACGGCTTACCATGGAGCAGCCGGAAGTATATTCCCCGGGAGATTACGCGCATCTGGCGGAGCGGATGGTGCCGGTGTACGGGCAGACAAAGGGCCTGGGGAACAAAACCATCCAGCGGACTGTTCAGGAGGCCTTTGACACAGCGGCTTTCCGGCCCCCGGAATATCTGCCGGAGAACATCATCAGAAAGTACGATCTCAGGCCCTGGGCGGAATCTCTGGAGCGGATTCATTTTCCAGACAGCAGGGAGCAGCTTGCAGCGGCAAGAAAACGTCTGGTGTTTGACGAGTTTTTCCTCTTCGCAGTTTCGGCAAAGCTTCTGAGAGGAGCCGGAGAGCGGCAGCGCAGCTATTATCCCTTTACGGTCTCTGACGGAAGTCCCGATATCCTGGAAAAGCTCCCCTATCAGCTGACCGAAGCCCAGGAGAAGGTGCTCGGGGAAATCCGGGCGGACCTGTCTTCGGGGCATATCATGAAGCGTCTTCTTCAGGGAGATGTGGGGTCGGGGAAAACCGTAATCGCCGCACTGGCCCTGTATGAGGCGGTAAAAAACGGCTACCAGGGGGCGCTGATGGCGCCGACGGAGGTGCTGGCAAAGCAGCACTGTGAATCCCTTGCGAAACTCTTCGAAGGAAGCCGCGTGCCCGTGCGGATCGCCCTGCTGACAGGTTCCGTGAAGGGGAAGGAGCGGCGGGAGATATACGATAAGCTCCGCAGCCGTGAGATTGATATCATCATCGGAACCCACGCCCTCATACAGGAAAAGGTGGAATACCATTCCCTGGCGCTGGTGATTACCGATGAACAGCACCGGTTCGGCGTGAACCAGCGGGCAGGCCTCGAGGGAAAAGGGGATGCGCCCCACGTGCTGGTCATGAGTGCGACCCCGATCCCGCGGACGCTGGCGGTGATTCTCTACGGGGACCTGGATATCTCCGTGATTGACCATCTTCCCGCAAAAAGGCTTCCCATAAAGAACGCGGTGGTGGGAACGGAATATCGGGAGAATGCCTACCGGTTTATTGCCAGAGAAGCGCAGGCGGGACACCAGTCCTATGTCATCTGTCCCATGGTGGAGCCCGGGGAGCTGCAGGAAGTGGAAAATGTCACCGATTATTCAGAACTGCTCCGGGAGAAATACAAAGGAACCGGAATCCGGGTCGGCTGCCTGCACGGCAGGATGAAGCCGGAGGAAAAAAATGAGGTGATGGAGGAGTTCGCCGCAGGGAAAATTCAGGTTCTTGTCTCCACCACGGTTATCGAGGTGGGAATCAATGTTCCTTCCGCCACGGTCATGATGATTGAGAATGCGGAGAGATTCGGCCTGGCACAGGTTCATCAGCTGCGGGGGCGTGTGGGACGGGGAGACGCCCAGTCCTACTGTATCATGGTCAATACGGGGGATGAGGAGGCGGCGGAACGGCTGAATATCCTGAAGAATTCGGATGACGGCTTTTTCATCGCTTCAGAGGATCTGAGGCTCAGGGGACCGGGGGATATCTTCGGCGTCCGGCAGACCGGGGAAATGCAGTTTTCGCTGGCGGATATCTTCGCGGACGCGGACGTGCTGAAGGCTGCCTCGGAGGAGGCCGCGGCGCTGGTGTCGGCAGATCCCGATCTCTCCGCGAAAGAGAATGAAGGGCTCAGGCGGATGCTGGAAGAATATCTGGCGGACCGGTATGCGGAGCTGAATCTGTAAAAAAACGAAATCAGATTTCGCGAGGTGCGGGGAGGGTTCTGAACAGTTACTAATAAAGAGCCGTAGCAGTAAGCTTATCCTCGCGATAAGCCTGCTGCTCCGGCTCTTCTTATGCTGTTTCCGGCGGATTCTTACGAAGGGCTCAGATGAGAGAGTTTACGTAATTGTATCCGTCGGAATCAATGTTATGCTTTTTGATGACTGCCTGGATGCGGTCAGTGGAAGTGAGGGCCCGCTCCATGGATACGTTGTGGTTCATGGAATTGATGATGGCCGCGATGAACTTGCTCATGTCCGCCTCCTCGTACCAGGGTCTGGTAAGGAGCTCCGGCGTGCGGTAGTTCAGGTTGGTGGTGATGAGGAAATCAAAGTAGCCCTTCTGATAGAAGTCATCAAATTTGGCCAGGCCGTCGGTGAAGAGTCCGAAGGTGGTGGCGATGATGATGCGCTCCGCCTGCTTCTCCTTCAGCTCCTTTGCGGTATCCAGCATGCTTTCGCCGGAGGAGATCATATCATCGATGATAATAACGGTCTTGCCCTTGACATTGGAACCCAGGAACTCATGGGCCACGATGGGATTGCGGCCGTTTACCACGCGGGAATAATCGCGGCGCTTGTAGAACATGCCGACATCCACGCCCAGGTTGTTGGCCAGATAAACGGCGCGGCTCATGGCGCCTTCATCCGGGCTTATCACCATCAGGGTATCCTTGTCGATGCGGAGACTTCTGTCGCGGCGGAAGATGGCCTTGATAAACTGGTAGGTGGGCATGAAATTGTCCAGGCCTGTCAGCGGAATAGCGTTCTGGACTCTGGGGTCATGGGCATCGAAGGTGATGATATTGCTGACGCCCATCTGCACCAGCTCCCGAAGCATCATGGCGCAGTCCAGGGATTCTCTCCCCGATCTCTTGTGCTGCCGTCCCTCATACAGGAAAGGCATGATCACGTTTACTCTCTTGGCGGTGGATACGGTAGCTCCGATAATCCGCTTCAGATCCTGAAAATGGTCGTCGGGCGACATGTGATTGGTGAAGCCGTTGATACGGTAAGTGAGGCTGTAATTGGTGATATCCACCATCGCGTAGATGTCCTTGCCGCGGACGGATTCCAGGATTTCACCTTTTGCTTCGCCGCTGCCGAACCGGGAACATTTACACTTCAGAAGATAGGACTCGGCATCATAACCGCGGAAATGCAGGTCCTGCTGCCGGCGCATGAGTACTTCGATATCGTTCTGTCTAAACTGGATGATGTGTTTATCTACCTTTTCGGCCAGGTCGCGGCAGCTGTCCAGCGCCGCAAGCTTCAGCGGGGCAACGGGTAAGGTGTCATTAAAAACATATTCTTCAGGCATTTGAGATCCTCCGGAATTGATGTCGATAATTGTCGCACCTACAATAACATTATAATGACCGGAGAGTCAATACGAAACTTTACAAAAACCGGGTAAGTTGGTACAATTATTTTGCCATGAAGAATAAAGGACATTTGATTAAATCCGTCGATCCCGGTTCAATAGCCGACGAGATGGAGCTCGAGGCGGGCGACATTCTGCTGACACTGAACGATGAGCCGATCGAGGATATTTTTGATTATCAATATAAACTGAACAATGAAAGTGTGACAGCTGTTGTACTCCGGAAGAACGGAGAGGAATGGGAGCTGGATATCGAGAATGATTATCAGGACCTGGGTCTGAATTTCGAGAACGGCCTGATGAGCGATTACCGGTCCTGCAGCAACAGATGTATCTTCTGTTTTATCGACCAGATGCCGCCGGGAATGCGCAGAACACTCTATTTTAAGGATGACGATTCCCGGCTTTCCTTTTTGCAGGGAAATTATGTCACGCTGACGAATCTGAGCGATCATGATCTGGAGAGAATCATAAAGTTTCATCTTGCGCCCATCAACATCTCCGTGCACACCACCAATCCGGAGCTTCGGTGCATGATGCTCCATAACCGGTTTGCCGGCAGGGCGCTGGAGAAGATACGGACGCTGTATGAGGCGGGAATTCCCATGAACGGGCAGATTGTTCTCTGCAGAGGCATAAACGACGGAAGAGAGCTGGAACGGACCATAAGGGACCTGTCGGAGTATATTCCCTGTATGGAGAGCCTGTCTGTGGTTCCCGTGGGCCTCTCGAAGTACCGGGAGGGACTGTATCCCCTGGAGCCCTTTGACCGGGAGTCCGCCGCCTCCGCGGTGGATATCGTGGAAGCATGGCAGAGAAAGCTCTTTGCGGAACACGGAACTCACTTTGTCCACGCCAGCGATGAGCTCTATCTTCTTGCCGGGAGGGAGCTTCCGGAAGCGGCCCGCTACGACGGATATCTGCAGTTGGAGAATGGTGTGGGCATGCTCCGGCTTCTTCAGGAGGAGACAGAGGAAGCCCTTGCAGGCCGGAAGGATGACGGCGTGCGTGATACGGTAACCGTGGCGACGGGGAAGCTTGCGGCACCCTTTGTCAGAAAAGCCGCGGACAAGCTCCGTGCGGTATATCCGGGAAGGACCGTGCAGGTCATTCCCATCGCCAACCGCTTCTTCGGGGAGAGCATCACCGTGTCGGGTCTTATCACCGGCAGAGACCTGGCAGAACAGCTGAAGGGAAAAGAACTGGGAACGAGGCTCCTTCTCCCGTGCTCCATGTTCCGCAGCGGGGAAGAAGTGTTCCTGGATGATATGACCAGGACAGAACTGGAAGAGAAGCTTCAGACGCCCATCCGGATTGTCTCATCGGAGGGAGAAGCGCTGATAAAGGCCATTCTGGGCGAGGAAGAAGAGGAGATGCCCGGAAACGGCATCTATGAGCCGGAAAGTGAAACAGAAATAACAGAAGAAAACGGAGGATTGGCATGAGCGACAGAAAACCTGTGGTGGCCGTGGTCGGCCGCCCGAACGTGGGAAAGTCCACGCTGTTCAATGTCCTTGCCGGTGACAGAATATCGATAGTACAGGATACGCCGGGCGTGACCCGGGATCGGATATATGCGGACTGCAGCTGGCTGGACAGAAACTTTACACTGATTGACACGGGAGGCATAGAGCCGGACTCAAAGGATATCATCCTTTCCCAGATGCGGGATCAGGCGCAGATCGCCATCGAGAGCGCGGATGTGATCATATTCATCACAGATGTCCGGCAGGGAATGACGGATTCCGACACAAAGGTGGCGGATATGCTGAGACGTTCTCAGAAGCCGGTGGTTCTGGCGGTAAACAAGGTGGACAGCTTCCAGAAGTTCGGCAATGATATCTATGAATTCTATAATCTGGGACTGGGAGATCCGGTGGGAATCTCCGCCGCATCCCGTCTCGGCCTCGGGGACCTTCTGGATGAAGTGGTTAAGCATTTTCCCGAAAAGACGCCGGAGGAGGAAGAGGATGAGCGCCCCAGAGTCGCCATCGTCGGAAAGCCGAATGTGGGAAAATCCTCTCTGATCAATAAGCTTCTCGGGGAAAACCGGCTTATTGTATCAGATATCGCAGGCACCACCAGGGACGCGGTGGATACACCCGTGGTCCACGAGGGAACGGAATACGTCTTCATCGATACGGCGGGACTTCGGCGCAAGAACAAGATTACGGAAGAGATTGAGCGGTACTCCATCATCCGTACCGTTTCCGCGGTGGAGCGGGCCGATATCGTGGTGGTCATGATCGACGCCGTGGAGGGCGTGACCGAGCAGGATGCGAAGATTGCCGGAATTGCCCATGAGCGGGGCAAGGGCATCGTCGTGGTAGTCAATAAATGGGACGCCATCGACAAGACGGACAAGACCATCTATGAGTACCGGGACAAGATCCGGTCCGTGCTGTCCTTCATGCCCTACGCGGAATACCTGTTTATCTCCGCGAAGACGGGCCTCAGGCTTTCCAAGCTATTCGAAACCATAGATCTGGTGCGCCAGAGTCAGTCCCTGCGGGTATCCACGGGCGTTCTCAACGAGATTCTCGCGGACGCGGTAGCCATGAATCAGCCGCCTTCCGACAAGGGCCGGAGACTGAAGCTGTACTACATGACCCAGATAGGCGTAAAGCCGCCCACCTTCGTGATATTCGTCAATGACAAGAAACTGATGCATTTTTCCTATACGCGGGATATTGAGAACAAAATCCGCGACGCCTTCGGCTTTTCCGGGACATCGCTGAAGTTTATCATACGGGAGAAGAAGGACAAGCAGTAGCTTGCGCTCCCAGAAGGAGGAAAGGATATGGAACGTGTAATCAGCCTTCTGATCGGCTATGGGTTCGGTCTGCTTCAGTCCGGATATCTGTACGGAAAGTTCGTGAAGAATACGGATATCCGCAACTACGGGAGCGGAAATGCAGGATCCACCAATATCCTGCGGGTTTTCGGCGTGAAGTCGGCCCTGATTGTTTTTCTCGGGGACTTCTTCAAGGCGGTGGCTGCCATGGCCATCGCGAGAGTGCTGTTCGGCGCCGGCGGAAACGGCGACCTGTATGCCATGTATGCGGCACTGGGCGTCACGCTTGGACATGATTTTCCGTTCTATATGAATTTCAAGGGCGGAAAAGGAATCGCCTCCATGGCAGGTATCCTGACAGCCATGGATTTCCGCATCACGGCGGTCTGTCTCCTGATATTCGTGGTGACGGTCTATCTGACCAGATTTGTTTCTCTGGGCTCCATCCTGGTGGCGATCACCTTCGGACTTATGAATCTGTTTTTCTGCTGGAAGGGATATTACAACGTCCTTCCCGGAAACCGGCCTGAGGTATACGCGATTACCATATTCCTGTCGGCTCTTGCGATACAGCGCCATCACGCCAATATCGGAAGACTGCTTTCCGGCACGGAGAATAAAATCAGCTTCAGCAAAAAATAAGATGGGGGAAGGCTTATGGCATCGATCGGTATTATCGGAACCGGAACCTGGGGAACGGCCATCTCTGTTCTTCTGAATGATTCCGGACATGATGTTACACTCTGTTCCGCCTCCGGACGGGACGTACAGGAGCTGATCCGCACCAGAAGGCAGAAAAATCTGCCGGACATCACTCTGGACGCCGGCATCCGGATTACAGACAGCCTGAAGGAAGCCTGCGGCGAAAAGGATATCATCGTTCTGGCGGTCCCTTCCATATATATCAGACAGACGGCGGAACGCATCATTCCTTTTGTGCGCTACGGGCAGGTTATCGTCAGCGCCGCGAAGGGGATTGAGGAGGAGACCCTTCTCACCATGAGCAGTGTCATCTCTGAGGAGCTTCCCAACGCGGAGGTCTGTGCCCTGTCGGGGCCGAGCCACGCGGAGGAGGTGAGCAGGGGGCTGCCCACTACCTGCGTTATCGCCGCTGACCGCAGAAAGACGGCCGAGTACGTGCAGTCTGTCTTCATGAGTCCCAGGTTCCGCGTGTACACCAACGCGGATCTGGCCGGCGTGGAGATAGGGGGCGCCCTGAAAAATGTCATCGCTCTGGCAGCCGGCATGGCTGACGGGTTAAACTACGGGGATAACGCGAAGGCGGCCCTGATCACCCGGGGCATATCGGAGATCACCAGACTGGCGGAAAAGATGGGGTGCCGGAAAGAAACCATAAACGGCCTTGCCGGGACCGGGGACCTGATTGTCACCTGCGCCAGCATGCACAGCAGAAACCGCAGGGCAGGCATCCTTATCGGACAGGGAAAGTCCATGAAGGAAGCCATGGCGGAAGTGAATATGGTGGTGGAGGGCGTTTACGCCGCAAAGGCCGGCCATCTGCTGGCGGAAAAGTACCACTGCGAGATGCCTATCGTGGAGCAGGTCAACCGGATTCTGTTTGAGGGGAAGAACGCGGGAGAGGCTGTAAAAGAGCTGATGATCAGGGACAGAAGTTCCGAATCCGCGGAGGAAGACTGGAAAGCATAACCGCAGTTTATCAATCCATAAATCTGCGGAATGAAAGCTTTCGGAATACAAGTGATTTTGTTCAGGAACAGGATGAAATATTTTCAATTCCCGAATTATGAATTGACACTCTCCGGTGAGAAAAGTATAATTGTCAACAACATCAGTTATAACGTATGAATATATCTGATGAATCCCGTTATAATAAAAGAGGAGGAGATCGAAACATGAAAAAACAGTTTATCAGCCTGGCGATGGCAGCGCTTATGGCAGCATCTCTGACAGCATGCGGCGGTTCCAAGCCGGCAGAGACTACAGCAGCCGCAGAGCAGGCAGCAGCTGAGACAGAGGCGGCCGCAGAGGCCGAGGCACCCGCAGAGGAAGCAGCTCCGGCAGAAGGTGCAGCATGGAAGATCGGCGGTATCGGCCCCATCACCGGACCGGCCGCAGCTTACGGTGTTTCCGTCATGAATTCCTTTGAGCTTGCAGCCAAGGAGATCAATGAAGCCGGCGGAATCAACGGTTATCCGGTGGAGATTCAGTTCCAGGACGACGAGCATGATCCGGAGAAGTCCGTCAATGCTTACAACACTCTGAAGGACTGGGGCATGCAGCTCCTTATGGGTACGGTTACTTCCAAGCCCTGTATTGCTGTTGAGGCTGAGGCACAGGCAGACAACATGTTCCTGCTGACTCCCTCCGGCTCCGCAGTAGAGTGCATCTCCGGCGACAATGCTTTCCGTGTATGCTTCGCTGACCCGGCACAGGGTGCAAAGTCCGCGCAGTACATCGGCGAGCACAAGCTGGCAACCAAGATCGGCATCATCTATGACAGCTCTTCCGAGTACTCTGACGGTATCCGCGCTTCCTTCGTGGAAGAGGCTGCAAACCAGGGTCTGGAGATTGTCTCCAGCGAGGCATTTACCGCAGACACCAACACCGACTTCTCCGTACAGCTGGACAAGGCAAAAGAAGCCGGCGCTGAGCTGGTATTCCTTCCGATCTACTATCAGGAGGCTTCCGTTATCCTGAAGCAGGCTTCCGATAAGGAATTTGCTCCCATCTTCTTCGGATGCGACGGTATGGACGGTATCCTTTCCGTAGAGAACTTCGATACCTCCCTGGCAGAGGGCCTGATGCTCCTCACTCCGTTCTCCATCGACGAGGAAGGCAGCAAGGATTATGTTGAAGCATACCGTGCGGCATACGGCATTGACCCGCTTCAGTTCGGCGCTGACTGCTATGACGGCATGTATGCCATCAAGGCAGCTCTTGAGGATGCGAACCTCACACCGGATGCTGACGCTTCCGCCATCTGTGACGCCATGAAGGTTTCCATGACCAAGATCTCCATCGACGGTCTTACCGGCAGCGGCATGACCTGGACAGCAGACGGTGAGCCGAACAAGGCTCCGAAGGCTGTTAAGATCGAGAACGGCGCTTATGTCATGCAGGATTAATCCTGATAACAGACACAGGAATGTAATTAATTCCCGAGGGGGTTGTTGCAGAACAGCCCCCTCGGCTTTACGCAGATTAACTGAAAGGAGTCAGATATGAGTTTTCTGTCCTATCTGATCAACGGAATCAGTCTTGGCAGCGTATATGCCATAATTGCGCTGGGGTATACGATGGTTTACGGCATCGCGAAGATGCTGAATTTCGCCCACGGCGATATCATCATGGTGGGAGCTTTTGCCGCCTTTACCGTGGTGAGTACCATGGGCGGGCCCTCTGTTGCCGGAATTCTGGCGGCTGTTGTGGTATGCACGGTGCTGGGAGTGACCATTGAAAGAGTAGCTTACCGGCCCCTTCGGGGCGCGCCGTCCCTTTCTGTTCTGATTACGGCCATCGGCGTCAGCTACCTTCTCCAGAACCTGGCCCTTCTGATCTTCGGCTCCAACGCGAGACAGTTTACCTCTGTGGTGAATCTTCCCGCACTGAAGCTGGCGGACGGTCAGCTTTCCATATCCGGCGTCACCATCGTCACGATCCTGTCGTCGATCATCATCATGGTTCTGCTCACGGCCTTCGTAAACAAAACGAAGATGGGACAGGCGATGCAGGCGGTTTCCGAGGATCAGGGCGCGGCGCTTCTGATGGGAATTGACGTGAATAAGACCATTGCGCTGACATTTGCCATCGGCTCCTTCCTGGCGGCCATCGCGGGCGTGCTTCTGTGCTCCGCCTATCCGTCCCTTACGCCCTACACCGGCTCCATGCCCGGCATCAAAGCGTTCGTCGCTGCGGTATTCGGCGGTATCGGCTCCATTCCGGGAGCCATGCTGGGCGGAATTCTGCTGGGCGTGATTGAAAACCTGGCGAAGGCATATATTTCTTCCCAGCTCTCCGATGCTATCGTATTTTCCGTTCTGATTATCGTTCTTCTGGTACGTCCCACGGGACTTCTCGGAAGAAAGCTGAGCGAGAAGGTTTAAGGGGGGGATCTTCATGGACAGACTGAAATCCTATAAGAATAAAACTTTTGTTCAGAACATGATCACCATCGGCATGGTCCTGGTCTGTTATGTCGTGATTCAGGGACTGATCGTCACGGGCCACATAAACAGCCTGATGAAGGGAATCCTGGTGCCGGTCTGCACCTATGTGATTCTGGCGGTTTCCCTGAACCTGACGGTGGGTATCCTGGGCGAGCTGAGCCTGGGACATGCGGGCTTCATGTGCGTGGGAGCATTCTCCGGCGCCTTCTTTACGAATCTGATGGCGGATGCCATTCCCAATACGATGGTGCGTTTTGTGCTCGCCATCCTTATCGGCGCGGCGGTGGCGGCCCTGTTCGGATTCCTCATCGGCATCCCGGTTCTGAGACTGAAGGGCGACTACCTGGCCATCGTAACCCTTGCCTTCGGCGAGATTATCAAGAATATCATCAATTCCATGTTTGTGGGCGTTGACGGAAACGGCATACATATGTCCATGAAGGATACCGCTTCCCTGGGACTGGAAGCCGACGGCAAAATCATCATCAAGGGCGCCCAGGGCATCACGGGAACGCCGAAGCTGTCCACATTTACCATCGGCGTTATCCTGGTGCTGATCACCCTTGTCATCGTCCTGAACCTGATGAATTCCAGAACCGGACGCGCGGTCATGTCCATCCGGGACAACCGGATCGCGGCGGAGTCCATCGGCATCAATATCACCAAGTATAAGCTTCTGGCTTTCTCCCTGTCCGCCTCTCTGGCGGGCGTGGCCGGCGTGCTCTATGCCCACAACCTGGCATCCCTTGCGGCAACGCCGAAGAGCTTCGGTTATAATATGTCCATCACCATCCTGGTATTCGTGGTGCTGGGAGGCATCGGCAACATCCGCGGCTCCATCATCGCCGCCGTGGTTCTCACGCTTCTGCCGGAGCTTCTCCGCGGCTTAAGCAATTACCGCATGCTGATCTACGCCATCGTGCTGATCGTGATGATGATTGTGACCTCGGCTCCGAAGGCCATCGCCATGCGGGAGCAGCTGATGGAGAGATTCGGAAGACGCACTGCGAAGGAGGGCAGGTAATATGGCTATGCTGACAGTAAAGAACCTGAGCATTTCCTTCGGCGGACTGAAAGCGGTGAATGACTTCAATGTCACCATCGAAAAAGGACAGCTCTACGGACTCATCGGCCCCAACGGCGCAGGAAAAACCACGATATTCAACCTTCTGACCGGTGTCTATAAACCGGATTCCGGAAGGATCGTCCTGGATGATACCGACATCACCGGGAAAAGCACCATCGAGATCAACCGCGCCGGCATCGCCAGAACCTTCCAGAACATCCGTCTGTTCAAGGAACTGTCCGTGCTGGACAATGTCAAAGCGGGACTGCATAATCATTATCCCTATTCCACCATCAGCGGAATCCTCCGCCTGCCGTCCTTCCGGAAGCAGGAGAAGGCCATGGACGAAAGGGCCCTGGAGATTCTGAAGGTGTTTGACCTGGACGGGGAATTCGACTACAAGGCGTCCAATCTTCCCTACGGAAAGCAGAGAAAGCTGGAAATCGCCAGAGCCATCGCCACAGAGCCGAAGCTTCTGCTGCTGGATGAGCCGGCGGCCGGAATGAACCCCAACGAGACGGCGGAGCTGATGGAGACCATCCGTTTTGTCAGAGATCATTTTGACATGACGATTCTTCTCATCGAGCATGACATGAAGCTGGTTTCCGGAATCTGCGAGAAGCTTACCGTGCTGAATTTCGGCCATATGCTGGCGGAGGGCCCCACGGCGGAGGTCCTCAATAATCATGACGTCATTGTGGCTTATCTTGGAGAATAAAAGGAGGATACCATGGCACTTTTGGAAGTACAGGACCTGAACGTCTATTACGGCGTGATCCAGGCACTGAAAAATGTATCCTTCGAAGTGGAGCAGGGGGACATCATCGCCCTGATCGGCGCAAACGGCGCGGGCAAGACTACTACGCTTCACACTATCTCGGGACTGATCCGGGCAAAGAGCGGAAAAATTATTCTTGACGGAACGGATATTACCCATGTTCCCGCCCACAGGCTGGTTTCCATGGGTATGGCGCAGGTGCCGGAGGGACGCCGGGTTTTCTCCCAGCTGACCGTATATCAGAACCTGTGTATGGGAGCATTTACCAGAAAGGACAAGGCGGAGACGGAAGCGACGCTGGAAATGGTCTATGAGCGCTTTCCGCGTCTGAAGGAGAGAAAGAACCAGATGGCCGGCACGCTCTCCGGCGGCGAGCAGCAGATGCTTGCCATGGGAAGGGCCCTGATGTCCCATCCTAAGCTGGTTCTGCTGGACGAGCCCTCCATGGGACTTTCCCCCATCTATGTCAACGAGATCTTCAGCATCATCCAGAAGATCCATGAGGACGGCACGACGGTCCTTCTGGTGGAGCAGAATGCGAAGAAGGCGCTGAGCATTGCCAACAAGGCCTATGTCCTTGAGACGGGCAGCATCACGGTCCGGGGAGACGCAAAAGAGCTCATGAATGACGAGCGTATCAAAAAGGCGTATCTCAGCGAGTAAGATGTCTGAAATTACGCATCGGCACAGGGTTTCATGCTTTACAATACCCGTTTAAATCCTTTATAATTGTACTGAGAATACCTGTCGCTGCCGGTATTGCGGCGGGTGCCATTCGCAGGCCGCAATAATATGGATTCGGGCACTGCCCCGGGGAGACGATTATGAAGCTTACTTTTATCGGTGCGGATCACGAAGTTACAGGCAGTTTGCACGTTATTGAGTCCGGAGGACTGAATATCCTGGTGGACTGCGGTATGGAACAGGGCGAGAATATCTATGAGAATATGCCTCTGCCCATGCCTTACGAACAGATAAATTATGTATTCCTTACGCACGCGCACATTGACCACTGCGGCATGCTTCCCTTTATCTACGCAAAGGGATTCCGCGGTCAGGTCTTTGCTACGCGTGCGACCTGCGATCTGGCGGAGATTATGCTCCGCGACTGCGCGCATATCCAGGAGCAGGAGGCGGAGTGGAAGAACCGCAAGGCCATGCGTGCCGGCAAGCCTTCTGAGCCGCCCCTTTACACCTCTGCGGACGCGGAGGGCGTGATCGCTCTGTTTGTTCCCTGTAATTACGGCGAACAGATCCACGTGGCCGAAGGAGTGGATATCAAATTTACGGATGTGGGACATCTGCTGGGATCGGCCTCCATCGAAGTGTGGCTGAAGGAACAGGGAGAAGAGCGGAAAATCGTGTTCTCGGGAGATCTGGGAAACAAGAACAAACCGCTGATCCGGCCGCCGCAGTTTACACATCAGGCGGATTATATCGTGGTGGAGAGCACTTACGGAAACCGCTTACATAAGGGGATCAACGAGGATCATGTGGCCGCTTTCGCGAAGGTGATCAAGGAGACCCTGGACAGGGGCGGCAATGTGGTAATTCCCGCCTTTGCCGTGGGAC
This sequence comes from Clostridium sp., assembly GCA_017634415.1. Classification (GTDB taxonomy): domain Bacteria; phylum Bacillota; class Clostridia; order Lachnospirales; family Lachnospiraceae; genus Clostridium_R. Next base: position 4,339 of record JAGBNL010000052.1, on the reverse strand, counting down.
GTACCCAGGAGGTGCTGAACTATATCCGTATCATGAAGGAACAGGGGCTTGTGACAGGCCACGACGATTTCCCGGTATATCTGGACAGCCCCATGGCGGTGGAAGCTACCCAGGTATTCCGCGAGAACCAGATGGACTGCTACAATGACGAGGTCCAGGAGCTGGTGCGGAAGGGGCTGAATCCCTGCTCGTTCCCGGGGCTTCATCTGGCGGTTACCAGTGACGAATCCATGAAGATCAATGCGGATACGGTGCCGAAGGTCATCATTTCCGCCTCCGGCATGTGCGACGCGGGAAGAATGCGCCATCATCTGAAGCACAACCTGTGGCGGCCGGAATGTACGATTCTTTTTGCCGGATATCAGGCTGTGGGCACGCTGGGAAGAAGTCTTCTTGACGGACGGGAAGAGGTGAAGCTCTTCGGCGAGTCCATCGAGGTTCTGGCAAAAATCGTCAAGATCGAAGGACTGAGCGGCCACGCGGATCAGGACGGCCTTATGGAATGGGTGGGCAATTTCATGAATCATCCGGAACATGTCTTTGTGGTTCACGGGGATGATGAGGTGACGCAGGAATTCGCGGATCGCATCAAGGAACATTTCGGCTTCAATGCGGATGCGCCCTTCAGCGGAACGGAATTCGACCTTATCACCGGAGAATTTTTGAAGATTACCAAGGGTATCCGTATCCACAAGGAAGTTACGCCCTCAGGCAAGGCGCAGTCCGTATTCAACGATCTGCAGGCTGCCTGCGAACGGCTGCGTAAGGTTATCATGCACAACAAGGGCGGAGCCAACGCGGATCTGCAGAAGTTTACGGATCAGATTAACCGTCTCTGCGACAGCTGGGACAGATAACATTTTTACAGGTAAAACAAATGCACGTAGTGATATATACAGACGGGGCCGCCCGGGGGAATCCCGACGGCCCCGGCGGTTTTGGAGCAGTTATACAGTACAGGGACCCGAAGGGGGTGCTTCACGAGAAGGAGCTCTCCGGAGGATATCGGAAAACCACCAATAACCGGATGGAGCTGATGGCCGCCATCTCGGCTCTGGAGGCGCTGAACCGGCCCTGTGAGGTGGACCTGTGGTCGGATTCCCAGTATCTGGTAAATGCCTTCAACCAGCACTGGATTGAGGGATGGATCAGAAAAAACTGGATGCGAGGAAAGAATGACCCGGTAAAAAACGTGGATCTCTGGAAGCGCCTTCTCAGCGCAAAGGAACCCCACCAGGTGACATTCCACTGGGTGCGGGGACACAACGGACATCCGGAGAATGAGCGCTGCGACCGTCTGGCGACGGCGGCGGCCGACGGGACAGACTTACTTACGGACGAAGGACTGACAGGCTGAAGGGAGCCGGACTCATATCAAAGCCGCATGAGGTCTTGCGAAATAGAAGGGCCTGTGTTAATATAACTAAATGGTGTCTTGAGTCTGCCCGAAACGGACTGAGGATGCCCGAATCAGTGATTTATCCGAAGGAGGAATATAAAAGGTGCAGTATCGCGGCGTAAATGAGCTCAGGAGAATGTTCCTGGAGTTTTTTGAGAGCAAGGGACACCTTGCGATGAAGAGTTTTTCTCTTGTACCACACAATGACAACAGTCTTCTTATTATCAATTCCGGCATGGCGCCTCTGAAGCCATACTTCACCGGACAGGAGATTCCGCCGAGAAACCGCGTGACCACCTGCCAGAAGTGCATCCGCACCGGCGATATCGAGAATATCGGCAAGGACGGCCGCCACGGCACATTCTTCGAGATGCTGGGCAACTTCTCCTTCGGTGATTATTTCAAGAATGAAGCGATTCCGTGGGCATGGGAGTTCCTGACCGAGGTGGTGGGACTGGATCCCAACCGCCTGTATCCCTCCGTGTATCTGGATGACCAGGAGGCATGGGATATCTGGCATGATAAGATGGGAATTCCGGCGGACAGAATCTATCGCTTCGGCAAGGAAGACAACTTCTGGGAGCACGGCTCCGGCCCCTGCGGCCCCTGCTCCGAGATTTACTATGACCGCGGCGAGAAGTACGGCTGCGGAAAGCCGGACTGCCATGTGGGCTGTGACTGCGACCGGTTCTGCGAGGTGTGGAACATCGTATTCTCCCAGTTCAACAATGACGGCAAGGGCAATTACTCCGAGCTGGAGCATAAGAACATCGATACGGGCATGGGACTGGAGCGTCTGGCCATGGTGGTGCAGGATGCGGATTCCCTGTTCTCCATCGACACCAACCGGGCGCTGCTGGACCGCGTATGCGCACTGAGCGGCAAGGAGTACAATCATGACGCTCTGACCGATATGTCCCTGCGCATCATCGCGGACCATATCAAATCCTGCACCTTCATGATCTCCGACGGCATCATGCCCTCCAATGAAGGCCGGGGCTATGTGCTGAGAAGACTTCTCAGAAGAGCAGCCCGCCACGGCAGAAAGATCGATATCGAAGGCAAGTTCATGGCTGACCTTGCGGCTACCGTCATCGATCTCTGCAAGGACGGCTATCCGGAGCTGGATGAGAAGAAGGCCATGATCTTCCGGGTGCTCTCCAGTGAGGAGGACAAGTTCAACCGCACCATCGACCAGGGTCTGCAGATCCTGTCCGATATGGAAGATGAGATGAATGAAAAGGGTGAGAAGGTTCTCGGCGGAGAGGCCGCCTTCAAGCTCTATGATACCTACGGCTTCCCCATCGACCTCACCAGAGAGATTCTGGAGGAGAAGGGCTTCGGCATCGATGAGGAAGGCTTCGAGAAGGCCATGACCGCACAGCGGGAGAAGGCCCGTGAGGACAGAAAGCTTCACGGAACCCACAGCCTGACAGGCCGCGATGATTCTGTCTATGACCAGATTGATCCGGCGCTGACCACCGCCTTTGTCGGCTATGACAAGCTGACTGCGGAGTCTGTCGTCACTTGCCTCACCACGGAAGATGAGATTGTGGAAGCCCTGACGGACGGCCAGAAGGGCACCATCATCACGGAGGAGACTCCCTTCTACGGCACCATGGGCGGCCAGCAGGCCGATACCGGTGTGATCACCGGCGCAAAGGGCGAATTCCGCGTGGAGGATACCATTCATCTTCAGGGCGGCAAGGTGGGCCATGTCGGCATCATGGTATCCGGCATGTTCTCCGTGGGCGAGAAGGTTACCCTGTCCGTAGACCGTGAGAACCGCGCACTCACCGCAAGAAACCATTCCGCGACCCATCTGCTTCACGCAGCGCTGCAGAAGGTTCTGGGCTCCCATGTGGAGCAGGCCGGTTCTCTGGTGAACAGAGACCACCTGCGCTTTGACTTCACCCACTTTGAGGCCATGACGGCGGAAGAGCTGGCGAAAGTTGAAAAGCTGGTCAATGAAAAGATTGCCGAGAGTATCGCTGTAGTTACCGAGGTTCTTCCCATCGAGGAAGCGAGAAAAACCGGAGCCGTGGCACAGTTCGGCGAGAAGTACGGCGCTGAGGTCCGCGTGGTGGAGATGGGCGAGTTCTCCAAGGAATTCTGCGGCGGAACCCATGTAAAGAATACCGGCGATATCGCCTTCTTCCATATTCTGTCCGAGTCCGGCATCGCGGCCGGCGTGCGCCGTATCGAGGCGCTCACCTCCGCGGGACTGATGGAATATTACAGAAATACGGAAAAGAAGCTTCAGGAGGCTGCATCCATCGCAAAGGCGGCGCCTTCCGAGCTGAACAACCGCATTCTGGCACTCCAGGAAGAGATTAAAGCACTGAATTCCGAGAACCAGAAGCTGAAGAGCCAGCTGGCCAACCAGTCTCTGGGCAATGCTGCCGACCAGGTGCAGGAAGTGAAGGGCGTGAAGCTTATCGCAACCGCCGTGCAGAACGTGGAGATGAACGAGCTGCGGAACCTGGGAGATGAGCTGCGCACAAAGATCGGGGAAGGCGTCGTGATTATCGCTTCCGAGAAGGACGGCAAGGTAAATCTTATGGCGGCAGCGACCGATGAGGCCATGAAGAAGGGTGCCCACGCAGGCAACCTCATCAAGGCCATCGCAGGTCTTGTCGGAGGCGGCGGCGGCGGAAGACCGAATATGGCCCAGGCCGGCGGAAAGAATCCGGCAGGCATCCCGGATGCCCTGAAGAAAGCCGCGGAAGTGCTGGCGGAGCAGATTAAATAATTGTTTGCAAAGTGTGAACTTTTTGCATTTTTCTGTTGACGAACAGCACATTTATGCTATAATCAACTTTAGTGCAAGGATACCCATCAGTTGTATAACTGTGCACGGAATACTGGCAACTGAAGGGAGGTTGGGTGTAAGCTATGTCGAATGTTATCGTAAAAGAGAACGAGAGTCTTGACAGCGCT
>JAGBNL010000051.1 GCA_017634415.1 Clostridium sp. | reverse complement strand
CCGCTCCTGGCTTCCCTCGGTCCGGAGCATCTTCTCATATCCGCTCTTATCCAGAATGTCCGAGAGTACCTCCGATACCGCTCTTCCGGCATACCCCGCCGCAAACTCCCGGATGAGCTTTACGAATTCCCGGGCCTTCGTGCCCCGGAACAGGTCTTCCTCCAGCGCGACGCACAGGGCATCAAAAAGGCTTCCCCCGTGCTCTGCCGTATACTCCTCCAGATATTTCATCCGCCGGTTTCCGATATTCCGTTTCGGCACATTGGCAATGCGCCGGAAGGACAGATCGTCCCGGTAGGCGATCATCCGCAGATAGGCCAGCGCATCCTTGATCTCCATCCGCTGGAAGAACTGGACGCCGCTGTAGATGGTGTAGGGGATCTGCGCCTTCAGGAAAACCTCCTCCACAGAGCGGGTAATATAGTGGGCCCGGTACAGGATGGTCATATCCCTGTAGGGAACCCCGTCCTCGTGAAGCTTCGCGGCGGAAAGGGCGATCCACTCCGCCTCCTTCTGCGCCGTATCCGCAAAATGGCACAGCACCGGCGCCCCTGCCGGAAGCTCCGGCAGCAGGTCCTTCCGGATCCTGTCCCTGTTTTTCTCTATCAGGGAATTGGACGCGGAAAGAATCTGCGGGGTGGAACGGTAATTCTGCACCATCATGATGGTGCGGGCTCCCGGAAAATTCTTCGGGAAGTCCAACAGATACCGTACATTGGCTCCGCGCCAGGTGTAGATGGTCTGGTCCGGATCTCCCACGATGAACAGGTTGTGATGATAGCCGCAGAGCACCTCCATCAGCTCATACTGCAGACCGTCGATATCCTGGAATTCATCGATCATGATGTACTCCAGCCGTTTCTGCCACTTCAGCCGGATCTCCGGGTTCTCCTTAAAGATAAACAGAGAGACCTTGATCAGGTCATTGTAATCCAGGCCGAAGCACTTCTTCTCCTGGTACAGATACCCGTAGAAGATGATATCCTCGGTATTCTCCGCCCGGTGATACTTCTCCAGCAGGGCTTCCGGGGACATCTGCAGCATATCCAGGTAATATTCCGGCTTCCGGAACAGCTTCTGTATCTCTATCATGTCCCGGGCCTGCCCGTAGGTCATGTCCCGGAGGGTCAGTCCCCGCTCCTCGTAGATGATCTTCAGCATGTCGTCGATGTCGGCATTGTCCAGCACCAGGAAATTCTTCGGATACTGCACCGCGTGGGAATCCTCCTTGAGCACCGAGACGCAGAATCCGTGAAAGGTGCTGATGTATCCGGTATCATCATCCCCGGTCAGCTGGTGGATCCGCTGCCGCATCTCATTAGCGGCCTTATTGGTAAAGGTGACGCACAGGATGTTCCCGGGAAGAATTCCCAGGTCATTCACCAGCCAGGCAAACCGGTGGGTCAGCGCCCGGGTTTTGCCGGAACCGGCGCCGGCGATGACGCGGATATAGCCCTCCGTCGCCGTGACGGCGGCAAGCTGTGCTTCATTTAATCCATTCAGTATATCTTCCATGGAAACCTCCGGAGCGAACATTTGTTCTTATTGTACTCCGTTTATTCGTTTTCGTAAAGTACTCTTCCTTCCCGGCAGGCCGCTTCCACCGCCGCGCAGACATCTCCGAAGGCAGCATGATGCTTTCTTGCGGCCTCCGCCACGCTGTCATATTCAGGGTAGGATCTGGATGCATCCCCCACTTTGCAGGTCTTTACTGCGATTTTTCCGTATTCCGTCTCCACCCTTCCGAGTTTCCTCGGCAGAATCGTGCGTTCCATCTCCACCCTGCGGATTCCGATGGTTGTGGTCTCCCGGAAGATAATCTCCTCCAGCTTCTCCCGGTGCTCGCGGTCACAAATGACCTGAAGCTCCCAGGCCGGGCGGTTTTTCTTCATATAGACAGGGAGATAATGAACATCCCTCGCCCCCGCCTCAAAGAGACGCTCCATCACATATCCCAGCTGTTCCCCGGTGCTGTCGTCAATATCGCACTCCAGCTTCCAGATATGATCCGTATCCTCCTGCCGCTCTGTTCCGATAAGCATTGCCCGCAGAATGCTGGGAATCTCATAGGCCCGCTTTCCGGCGCCGTAGCCCGTCCGGAGAATCCGGAAGCTCTCCGGCAGCTTCTCCGATGTCATCACCGCTGCCGCAAATGCCGCCCCTGTGGGCGTTACCAGCTCTCCTTCCCGGTCGGCAAACCGCAGGGGAAGGCCTGCGCTCTCTGCAATATGCGCCACCGCCGGTACCGGTACGGGAAGAATGCCGTGCTGACAGCGCACCTGCCCGTGCCCCTCCGTCACGGAGGGAATAATCACTTCCCCGATATCCAGGCTGTCAAAACAGACGGCAGCTGCCACGATATCCGCGATGGAATCCACAGCCCCCACCTCATGGAAGTGAACCTCCTCCACCGGCACGCCGTGGGCCTTCGATTCCGCTTCCGCGACGATATCAAACACCCGCTCCGCCAGAGCTCTCGCCCGGTCTGTCATGGGAAGTCCCCGAAGAATCTCCCGGATCTCCTTCATGCCCCGGTGGCTGTGATGATGGTGGTGGTCATGTTCATGGGCATGGTCGTGATGATGGTCATGATCGTGGTCGTGGTCGTGTTCATGATCGTGGTCATGGCCGTGGTCATGCTCATGTTCATGATCATGATCCTCTCCGTGCTCATGGCGGAACCCGTACAGATAATCCATATCGTGGTCATGGCCGTCGTGGGCCGCATCGAGAATAACATCAAAATCGCAGCAGTCTATGCCGGCCTTCTTCACCCGGGAGACGCCGATGTCGAATCCATCCGCCGGAATAGCGGAAAGAACCCGTCTCATCTCCTGCTCATCCGCCCCCAGATCCAGAAGGGCCCCCACAATCATATCTCCGCTAATACCGGTACTGCATTCCAGATAAAGTGTTTTCATACCGTTCCTTCTCCCTATTCTCCGACTGCCAGCCGGTTGATCTGCGTCGCCATGTAGCCTGCGCCGTAGCCGTTGTCTATATTCACCACCGCGATGCCGTTGGCGCAGGAATTGATCATGGACAGAAGCGCCGAGATGCCTCCCAGGTTTGCCCCGTATCCGATCGATGTGGGGACCGCAATCACCGGGTTTCTGACCAGTCCGCCCAGAACGCTGGCGAGCGCTCCTTCCATCCCCGCCACGGCCACCACGCAGTTGGCCTTCTGTATGGTTTCCGTGCTGTGCAGCAGCCGGTGCAGGCCGCTGACGCCCACGTCATATACCCGCTCCACCCGGGCCCCGAAGTATTCCGCAGTCTGGGCCGCCTCCTCCGCCACGGGGATATCCGCGGTACCGCCGGTGCAGACGGCGATCAGCCCCTTCTTCTCCGGGTTTGGGTCTCCCATCCGGAGAATCCGGGATATGGGATCGTACTCCACCTCCGGCAGCACCTCCTTCACCAGTTCAAACTGATGGACCGAGGCTCTGGTGCCGAAGGCGGAACCATTTTCCTCTGCCATTCTCCGGTATATGTCCACGAGGAAGGTATCCGGCTTTCCCGCGCAGAAAATCACCTCCGGGAATCCGCTCCGGAGTTCCCGGTGGGTGTCAAGCTTCGCAAATCCCATCTCCTCAAAGGGCGCCCGCCTGAGATACTGCTCTGCATCCTCCGGGGATATCTTCCCTTCTTTTACATCCTTCAGCAGTTTTCTGACATCCATGAATTCCAGTCCTCTCTGTGCGCCGGTTTACACTGCCGGAGCACCGCCATGCCCCGGGGTACCGGTGCCTTCTCAAACAGATAAGTGCGTTCTGTATTTTCCATATTCTTACCAAATCCATTGGAAAAGTGTCAGCGTTTAGTATAACATATCTTCCGGCCATTTCGCCACTTCCTCTCCCATCCATCGGAAAATCGCCCGGATTCTTCGCGGAAATGCGTGCAAAGGTTGATGAACGGCATGATTTTTTTCTGTACATCCTTTTTTCAATATGCTATTATGTAATCTGTATGCGAAAAAGTTTGTCTGTTTTTTCACAGACTAACTAATGCAGAAAGTAAGGTACGCCGGGGGCGTGCCTTTGAAACGCTCAAAGCCGCGGGGCTCCCGCCCCTGCGGGGCGAGCAGAATGGAAGGAAGGTATAAGGACATGAAGGGTAATGTTATCGTAGGACAGTCCGGCGGCCCCACCGCTGTCATCAACTCCAGCCTTGCAGGCGTCTTCAAGACCGCCATGGAAAGAGGCTACAACAAAGTTTACGGCATGCGCTACGGCATCCAGGGCTTCATGGATGAGCAGTATGTCGATCTCTCCGACTATATCAAGAATGAGCTGGACCTCTCTCTTCTGAAGAGAACGCCCTCCGCATTCCTCGGCACCTGCCGCTACAAGCTGCCGGAGATCCATG
>JAGBNL010000050.1 GCA_017634415.1 Clostridium sp. | reverse complement strand
TACTTTGCCGCGTAGGTCATAATGGCCGCCACGGTCTTTCCGTCTGTCATCTTTCCCTCATAAATCAGCCGCATCAGATCCTTCAGGTCCCAGGCCTCCACGTTGATCTCCTCGTCGGGATCCAGGTGCTGATGGGACGGCTTAAGGTTCCTCGCCAGGAAGATGTCGATGGCCTCGTCGCAGAAGGCCACCGTGGTATTGAGGCTTAAAAGATATTCCAGCTTATCGCACTTAAAGCCGGTCTCCTCCTCCAGTTCCCTGTAGGCGCACTCAATCTTCGGCTCTCCCGGAGCGTCCAGCTTTCCCGCCGGGATCTCCAGGGTAAACCTGCCCAGGGCATGGCGGTACTGCCGCACCATCAGGAGCTTTCCGTCCTCCCGGACCGCCACCACCGCGGCGGCGCCGTCGTGGTGGATGAAATCCCAGTCGGCTTCGTGGCCATTTGCCAGGACACGGTCCTTATAGACCGTGAGAATCACGCCCTGGTATGCTTTTTCCCGGTGAAGGAGCTTCACCGGGGTCATCTTCTTATTCCGTTCTTCCATGTTATTCCCGCTTCTTCTTACTTCTTCACCGTCTTCTGCTTCTTCGCCATATCGATGCAGCGGTCAAAGCAGGCATCGGAAGCCTTGATGATGGCATTTCTCAGACCGTACTCCTCCAGAACCGCCACGGCGTAGATGGTGGTGCCGCCCGGTGAGCAGACGTTGTCCTTCAGCTCGCCCGGATGCTTTCCGGTCTCCAGAACCATCTTCGCACTTCCCACCACAGCCTGAGCTGCCATGCGGTAAGCCACGTCTCTGGGCATGCCGTACTTTACGCCGGCATCGGCCAGCGCCTCGATAAACATGTAGATATAAGCCGGCGCGCTGCCGCTGACGCAGGTAACCGCGTTCAGCAGGTTCTCCGGCAGAAGCTCCATGCGGCCGAAGGACTCGAAGAACCGGGTGATCTCCTGCTTCTCGGTCTCCTCGAAGGCCCGCCTGTCATAGGAAACACCCGTCATACCCTCGCCCAGAAGAGCCGGCGTGTTGGGCATGCATCTGACGATTCTTCCGTGTCCGTGCAGTCTGTCGCTCACGCTCTCGATGGAGACGCCGGGCGCCAGGGAAATGATGATGTTCTTGTCAGTCACCGCATCGGCGATCTCCTCCAGAACCACATCGTAGAACTGGGGTTTGATGGCCAGAACCACATACTTGCTGTTCTTTACGCATTCCACGTTGCCGCCGCAGCCGCGGACGCCTGTCTCCTTCTCCAGTTTCTCCATGGCACGCGGGTTGATATCCGTATATGTAAGGTCCTCCTTCTTATAGGACTGCAGCAGACTCTTAAAAATAGCGCTGCCGATTGTACCAGTTCCGATAAATCCGATCTTTGCCATGAGCAGCCTCCTTTTTCTCTATAAAATATTTTTATGTAATTTCAGACTATCATAACTAAAAAGCCCCGCGGCTGTCAAGTCCGCAGGGCTTTTCTTTTCATCAATAATTTCGCAGGTATTATTTTGCGTATTCTGTGACACGGGATTCGCGAATAACATTAACCTTGATCTGTCCGGGATACTGTAACTCATCCTGGATTCTCTTCGAGATATCCCTCGCCAGAAGCACCATATCGTCGTCCGTAATCTGCTCCGGCACAACCATGATTCGAATCTCACGGCCTGCCTGGATGGCAAAGGACTTGTCAACTCCCTTGTAGGAATTGGCGATGTCTTCCAGCTTCTTCAGTCTTGTTGTGTAGGTTTCCACCGTCTCTCGTCTCGCACCGGGTCTTGCTGCGGAGATGGTATCTGCCGCCTGAACCAGGGCAGCCACCAGACTCTGCGGCTCCACATCACCGTGATGGGATTCCACCGAATTGATAACGATATTGGGTTCCTTGTACTTCTTGCAGAGCGCCACGCCCAGTTCCACGTGGGTTCCTTCCTGCTCGTGATCGACAGCTTTGCCGATATCATGAAGCAGTCCGGCTCTCTTGGCCATTCTCACATCCACGCCGACCTCGGATGCCAGAAGTCCGGCGATCTGAGCGACCTCGATGGAGTGCAGCAGCGCATTCTGTCCGTAGCTCGTGCGGAAACGCATCTTGCCGAGAAGTCTCACCAGCTCCGGATGAACACCGTGAACACCAACCTCGAGAAGAGCGGCTTCGCCGTCCTCCACCATCTTGGTCTCCACTTCCTTTCTAGCCTTCTCAACCATCTCCTCGATTCTTGCCGGATGAATACGTCCGTCAACAATCAGTCTCTCCAGCGCGATACGCGCAACCTCCCGGCGGACCGGGTCAAAGCTCGAAAGGACTACCGCTTCCGGTGTATCGTCGATAATCAGTTCCACACCGGTCATCGTCTCCAGCGTGCGGATATTTCTTCCCTCACGCCCGATGATACGTCCCTTCATCTCATCGTTCGGAAGCTGAACCACGGATACGGTAGATTCCGCCACATGGTCGGCCGCACACCGCTGAATCGCGGTCACGACATAGTCTCTGGCCTTCTTCTCGGCTTCTTCCTTCGCCTGAAGTTCCAGGTCCTTGACCATCCTGGCCGTGTCATGCTTCACATCCTCTTCCACCAGCTTGAGCAGGTATTCCTTCGCCTGCTCCGAGGTCAGTCCGGATATTCTCTCCAGCTCCTGCATCTCTTTGGAGTGGAGCTCTTCCACCTCGGCGGCTCTCTTCTTCAGAGCTTCCTCCTTGGCATTCATCCCGGCTTCCCGCTTTTCCATGGCTTCCGATTTTCTGTCCAGGTTCTCTTCTTTGCTCAGTACGCGTCTCTCATAGCGCTGAAGCTCAGCTCTTCTTTCTTTTGTTTCTTTTTCCAGCTCATTCTTAGTCCGTAAGGACTCTTCCTTCGCCTCCAGGAGAGCTTCTCGCTTCTTCGTCTCTGCAACTTTTAATGCTTCATCTATTATTTCCCTGGCTCTCTCATCTGCACTGCCGATTTTCGCTTCGTCTCTTCTCTTGCGAACCTCGCCGGAGATATACCAGGTAATAGCAGCCACAACAATCGCTGTAACAAGCACTATTACTATTTGCGACACAGGAGCACCTCCTTATTTAGTTTTCATTGTACAGAAATACAACATACTTATTTTAATTGCTTTGAGGTGTTATGTCAAGCACTCTGAAATGTCATCATAGCCGAATCCACGGCGGTTCAGATATGCCGCAATCTTCCTTTTTTCCTCCGGTGACGCCGTCTCTCTGTCAAAATGTTTCTTTTTCAGGATCTCCAGGATCACTTCCCGGCTGTCGGGCGAAGCCTCCTCATATATCTCTTTCATCAGATCCTTCGGGATTCCCTTCCGCATGAGAAACTGAAAAAGCTCTGCCCTGCTCTTTCTTCCTCCGTTCTGCTCCAGATAATCCCTCACATAGGCCGCATCGTCCAGATAGCGGTACTCCTTCAGGAAGGCTACCGTCTCCTCCACCGCGGAGGCCGGGTAGAAGCTCTCCCGGAGCTTCTTTACAACCTCGTGCTCTGTCCTGGGCTGGGACTGCAGGTAATAGAGGGCCCGTTCCCTGGCCCGCTTCGGGAGAAGGTCCGTAAGAATCTCCTCATACAGGCTCTCCGCAAGCTCCGCTCCCTCCTCTATGTGATATTTCCTTATCTCTCCCCTGTATAAAACAAAGGCAAAGTCTCCGTCCACGAAGACTTTGCTCCTCTGTTTGTCCAGGGGTTCCAGTCTGTCAACAGTCATATGGTTCCCCGTATCTTCTTAATTCCCGGTTTCTGTGCCTTCCGCTGCCGACACAGATCACTCTTCCTTCTCCTCCGGCGCTGCCGGCACCGGTGCCTCCGGCATGCCGCTCACATCCAGTCCGTACTTCTCCCGGACCTTCTTCTCCACTTCCAGGCAGACCTCCGGATGCTCCTGCAGATAAAGCTTCGCATTCTCTCTGCCCTGGCCGATCTTGTTGCCCTGGTAGGCGTACCAGGCGCCGCTCTTCTCGATGATATCGTTCTTCTCCGCCAGATCCAGGATATCCGCCTCTTTGGAGATACCCTTTCCGAACATGATGTCGAACTCCGCCTCCTTAAACGGCGGGGCAATCTTGTTCTTCACCACCTTCACCCGCACATGGTTGCCGATGATCTCGCCGCCCTTCTTCAGGGACTCGGTTCTGCGCACATCCAGACGCACGGAGGAGTAGAACTTCAGTGCCCGTCCGCCGGTGGTGGTCTCCGGGTTGCCGAACATGACGCCCACCTTCTCACGGAGCTGGTTGATAAAGATGACGATGCAGTTGGACTTGCTGATTACCGCGGTCAGCTTCCGGAGGGCCTGGGACATAAGTCTCGCCTGCAGGCCTACATGGGAATCTCCCATCTCTCCCTCGATCTCCGCCTTCGGTACCAGAGCGGCGACGGAGTCAATGATCACGATATCCACCGCGCCGGATCTGACCATGGTCTCGGTGATCTCCAGGGCCTGTTCTCCGGTATCCGGCTGGGAAATATAGAGGTTGTCGATATCCACGCCGATATTCTTCGCGTAAACCGGGTCGAGGGCGTGCTCTGCGTCGATAAATCCGGCGATGCCGCCTCTCTTCTGCACCTCGGCCACCATATGGAGGGCAACCGTGGTCTTACCGCTGGACTCCGGTCCGTAGATCTCCACGATCCTTCCCTTCGGCACGCCGCCCAGTCCCAGGGCGATATCCAGGCTCAGGGAACCGGTGGGAACCGTCTCGATGTTCATTCCCGCGCTGGAGTCTCCCAGCCGCATCACCGATCCCTTGCCGTAAGCCTTCTCAATCTGTGTCAGCGCCGCATCCAGCGCTTTCTTTCTGTCATCACTGTTCATATATCTTCCTCCGGCGCCGGCAGAAAATGCCGGGCATGTGCTTATTCGAACATCCGTTCTGTTACATCATAATACGGCTTCGAAGGATTGTCAAGCATCGAATTTCTTTCTTATCTGCCGAAAGAATAGTAGACCTTGTTGTTCTTCAGGCCGCCCCGGTACTGCGCCAGCTCGCTGACCGTCACCAGCTGGAAGCCTCTTGCCGTGAGCTCCGGAATCAGCCGGCAGGCCGCATCGGCGCTGGCCGGGTAGAGCTCGTGCATCAGAATCACATCCCCGTCCTTCACGGAGCTCAGAACCTTCTGCACGGAGGTGTCCGCATTCCTGTGCTTCCAGTCCAGGGTATCCACATTCCAGAGGATGACGGGCTGGGAAATATTCGCGAGAACCGTGCTGTTCTTTCCTCCGCCGGGAAGACGGACCGTGGCGGGACGGACGCCCGTCACATTCTGAACAGCCTGGTTGCACTTCTCAATCTGGCTTCTGACCTCCGCTGCGCCGACACTGGTCAGAATCTTGTGATTCATGGTGTGATTTCCCACCTCGTGGCCTTCCTTCACCATCCTGCGCATCTCCGTGGCGTAAGTTGCGACCCGGTCTCCCACCACATAGAAGGTGACCTTCGCGTTATACAGGGCCGCCGTATCCATGATCCGGTTTCCCACTTTGGCATAGGGGCCGTCATCGAAGGTCAGGGCCACCATGGGTCTCGCCGGGTCAAGCTGTCTTTTTCCGCCGGCCTGCTGCTGTGCCTGCTGTGCCGCCAGAGCCGCCTGCTGTGCCGCCTGGGCTTCCGCAGCCTGCTGCGCTGCCAGAGCCTCCGCCTGGGCCTTCTGCCATGCTTCCATAGCCTGCTGATCCGCCAGGGCCTGGGCTTCCGCCTGGGCCTGCGCGGCTGCCTGCGCCGCCGCCTGATCCTCCGGGGTTCCCGCCGGAGCTGTCTGCTGTCCGCTCATATCCACCACAGGTGACCCGGGGGCCGTCGTCTGCACTACTCCCTCCGCCTGGGGAACCTGCGCTGTCACCTGCGCGGTTCCGGCGATCTCATCCGCCGGGCCCGCCGCTGCCGTCACGGTCATGGCTGCCGCCAGAAGAAGTCCTGCTGCCATTGCTCTTATCCCGATTTTTTTCATTGTTTCTTCCTCCCGATACTTCAGAATCCGGAGAACGATACGCCTTCTCCGGCACGTCCCCCGCGGCTTCTCCTCCCTTTCTTCAGGTGCAGAAGAGGCCATATTGAAGTATAGCATGAAAGCCTTGCGAAATCCCCGAACAAAACCAGTCATTTTCGTAACGATCCACGAAACATTTTCTGATTTCTGCATCGATTTCGTTAAGATTTCCTGTTTTCCTCGGGGCCCTCGTCATGTTATTATATAGGCGACAGAACAGCCGTGCAGAAACTCAGGCAAAAACTGCACGTCCCGTTCTTATCTCATCCCCCACAGCATACAAGACAAGGAGAACTACATGGGAGGCTTTTTCGGCATCGCGTCCAAAAAAAACTGCACCAATGACCTTTTCTTCGGCACAGACTATCATTCACATCTGGGCACCCGCCGCGGCGGCATGGCCGTTCACGGCGAAGGCGGTTTCCACCGCGCAATCCACAACATAGAAAACTCCCCCTTCCGCACCAAATTCGACAGAGATCTGGATGAACTGGAAGGCAACATCGGCATCGGCTGCATCTCCGACATGGAGCCCCAGCCGCTGCTTATCCGGTCCCACCTGGGAAGCTACGCCATCGCCACCGTGGGAAAGATCGCCAACAAGCAGGAACTCATTCAGGAGGCCAGCGAAAAACAGCACATCCAGTTCATGGAGATGAGCGGCGGTTCCATCAACGCGACGGAGCTGACCGCTGCCATCATCAACCAGTGCGACAGCATCGTGGAGGGACTCCTCTCCGCCCAGGAGAAGATTCAGGGCTCCATGACCATCCTTCTCCTCACCGACAAGGGAATCTACGTATCCCGGGACCGCTTCGGCAGAACCCCCGCGGTCATAGGGAAGAATGATGACGGCTACTGCGTCTCCTTCGAGAACTTTGCCTATTTCAACCTGGGCTACCATGACTGCTATGAGCTGGGTCCCGGAGAGATCGTGTTCATCACCCCCGAGGGCATAGAAAAGCTCTCCCCGCCCCGCAAGGATATGCGTATCTGCTCCTTCCTCTGGGTATACTACGGCTACCCCACCGCCAGCTACGAAGGCGTCAATGTGGAACAGATGCGGTATAAGTGCGGCGAGATGCTGGCAAAGCGGGACCATGTCACCGCAGACTCCGTGGCCGGCGTCCCGGACTCCGGCATCGCCCACGCGGTGGGCTACGCCAACGCCTCAGGCATTCCCTTTGCCAGACCCTTCATCAAGTACACCCCCACCTGGCCCAGATCCTTTATGCCCACCAGGCAGAGTCAGCGGGATCTTATCGCCCACATGAAGCTGATCTCGGTAGAGGCCCTGATCCGCGGAAAGCGTCTCCTCATGATCGATGACTCCATCGTCAGAGGCACCCAGCTGCGCAATACCACGGAATACCTCTATGACGTGGGCGCGAAGGAAGTGCACATCCGTCCCGGATGTCCGCCCCTTCTCTTCGGCTGCAAGTACATCAACTTCTCCCGTTCCAGCTCCGACTATGACATGATCACCCGCCGGATTATCCGGGAGCGGGAAGGCGACGATGTCTCCATGGAGCTGCTGCAGGACTACGCGGACCCCGACAGCACCAACTACAAGGAGATGGTGGAGGAGATCCGGAAGCGCCTGAACTTCACGACCCTCCAGTTCCAGCGTCTCGATGACCTGGAGGAAGCCATCGGCATCGGAAGCTGCAAGCTCTGCACCTACTGCTGGAGCGGCAGAGAATAAACGCCGCAAAGGCCAGAAGACCGGCCAGTGAAACGATGAATAACCCTGCCCAGAGGGACATAACCGCAGTATCTCCTGTTTTCGAAGAGCGGATATCGGCGTCTCTCGCAGCACCCTTTATGCCCGGAACGGCAATTCGCAGAAACCCTGCGAGCTGTTCCGGGTGTTTTAATGTGATAAACCCGAGAATCGGCCCCCTGTCCCGCAGATTGGGCTCTGCCGCTTCGTTCACCGGAAGAGTCACAGGAACCTCCGTCCTTGCGGGAATTCCGTCCCTCCTTGCGCCCAGCACTCTTCCCACAAAGGTTCTCTCCGGCCCCTTTGCGGACTGTCTGACCGGGATGTCTGCCCCTTCCCGGATCCTGCTCTGCTGCGGCGGATCTGCCGATATCCCCGTGCCCGGCGGTGCAGGTCCGGGAGTATGCCCGGAAGGGACCTCTTTCTTCTCCGGAGGCGGCGCTGCTTCCGCAGACGTATTCGGGATGACCACCCGGACCCATCTGCCGTTCACAGCCCGGGTACCGCTGTCATCCGGCGCGCCCTCCGGAATCCCCGCTGCCAAAGCAGAACCCGTATTCCCGCAGAATACCATAATGCCGATTATCAGACCGGCCAGAAGCATCCGGACGGCTGTTATCTTCCATTTTCCCGCGGTATTCCCGCATTTTGCGAGTCTCATCCCATATCACACACCTCCTTTTCAGCTCGCCCCGAAGGGGCGAGAGCCCCGCGGCTCCCCGCGGTTCAAAGGTACGCTGCAGGCGTACCCTCCTTGTGTGATATGACTCTATCACGGAAAAACCACCCCCGCAAGACGGCATAGTGCATGAAAAAAAGGCCTGCAAAGCAGGCCTTTTTCCCGAAACTTTGTGAAAATCAGAGAAAATTCTTACAGTATGGTGGGGACTCTCTTGCTGTGCATCGGGAAGGTTCCCCAGTCATAGTCCTTCAGGTTCTCGTGAATGCCTCTCTTATCAGCTTCCGCGATGAGGGTGTCACGGTTCTTCTTGCTCTCCAGCTCGCTCTTATGCCGGCTCGGGCCGCCCACGCAGCCGCCCTCGCAGATCATGCCCTCCACGAACTGCTCGGGAAGTCTGCCGATCTTCAGCATCATCAGGGCCTTCTTGCACTCCGCTGCGCCGTTGCAGCGAAGAGCCTTGATGTCGCCGCTCTCGCCCATCTCCTTCATGCACTCCACGACAGCGGTAGCCACGCCGATGTTGGCGAAGCGCTTGCCGAAGACGCTGGCTTCCTGGGTGCTGTTCTCCTCCGGGAGGAGCTGCACATCCCTGGAACGCATCATGGCGCGGATCTCACCGTAGGTCAGGGCGTAGTTGACGTTTCCGTCGATATTCAGGTCCAGCGTCTCGCTCTTCTTCGCGATGCAGGGACCGATAAACACGGTGATAACCTCCGGATCCTTCGACTTGAGCCACCGGGATACGGCGCACATGGGGGATACGGTGGTGGAGATATTGTCGATAAGCTCCGGATAATGCTGGCGGATCATATTTACGAAGGCCGGACAGCAGGAGGTGGTCATCTTCTTCCCTTCATGCAGGGCTTCCAGCCATTCCTCCGCCTCCGCCACGGTGGTCATGTCTCCGCCAAGACCTACCTCGTAGCACTCCGCAAAGCCCAGCTTCTTCAGAGCAGTCTTCCAGCTGGCGTAGGTGATGTCCGCGCCGAACTGGCCTTCCGTGGCCGGGGCCAGCATGGCAACCACCTTCTTGCCCGCCCGGATCATCTTGATGACATCCACCATGAAGGTCTTGGAACCGATGGCGCCGAAGGGGCAGCTGTGAATGCAGTGGCCGCACTGAATGCACTTCTTCTCGTCGATGACGCAGATGCCGTACTCGTCATAGGTGATGGCGTCCGCAGGACATGCCTTCTTGCAGGGTCTTTCCAGATGGGCGATAGCATTGTACGGGCAGGCCTTCGCGCACATGCCGCACTCCTTGCACTTGGAGGGGTCAATGTAGGCGCGGCGGTCCGTCATGCTGATGGCGCCGAACTTACATGATGACTGGCAGGCCTTTCCCATGCACTTGCGGCAGTTGTCCGTCACCGTGTAGGAGGCGATGGGACACTCCTCGCAGGCCGCGTTGATGACCTGCACCACATTTCCGGAATGATGGGTGCCGGGACATTTGCCCTCGGCCAATCTTACCCTCTGGCGGATGATCTCCCGCTCCTTGTAGATACAGCAGCGGTACTGGGCCACCGGACCCGGGATAATCTTATAGGGAAGCTCATCCCGCTTCTCATCCAGCTCATCATTCCATGCAAGCCTTGCAACCTCATCCAGCACTCTGTGCTTTAACCGAAGCAGTGTTGCATCATTGGTAATCATGAAAATCCTCCTTCTGTCTCCCGTCACAGCGGAAACAACTAATACTGATTCACGGTGACCCGTTTTCCCAGGGCCTTCACCGCATCTATAAACCGTTCCGTGATCATCTTCCGGATGCCCAGGTCCGCGGGCAGGTCCGGATTCTGGTAGGCGGTGTTCACCGCCGTTCCCACAAACATGACCACATCCGTACATTCCTCCAGAATCATTTTCGCCAGAATAGACGCCCCGTTCTTTTTGTCC
>JAGBNL010000049.1 GCA_017634415.1 Clostridium sp. | reverse complement strand
CGACTTTATCAAAACCTCCACCGGATTTGCGGGCGGCGGCGCCACATTCCGGGATGTGGACCTGTTCCGGAAACACGTCGGAAGGGATGTGAAGATTAAAGCTGCGGGAGGTATCGCCGCACTGGAGGATGCAGAAAGATTCCTTGCGCTGGGGGCGTCCCGTCTCGGCACAAGCAGAATCGTGAAGCTCGTGAAGGAGTCCGGGGCCTTTCCCGGCGGGGAGGGGGAAGGAAAGTGACACTGGACGGGAAGATGATAAAAACTCTTGCGGAGAGGGCGCTGCAGAATCTGCCCCGCGCCTATGCACCGTACTCGGAGTTTTATGTTTCCGCCGCCCTTCTCTGTGAGGACGGAGAGATTATAACCGGCGTCAATATCGAGAATGCTTCCTATCCCGCGGGAAACTGCGCGGAGAGAACCGCCATATTCAAGGCGGTAAGCGAAGGAAAAAGAAGATTTGCCGCCATCGCCGTATGCGGCGGGAAAAAGGGTGTTGTGACGGATTACTGTCCGCCCTGCGGGATCTGCAGACAGGTGATGCGGGAGTTCTGTGATCCGGGAGAATTCAGAATCATTCTCGTAAAGTCTCCTGAGGATTACCGGGAATACAGACTGGAGGAGCTGCTTCCGGAAAGCTTCGGGCCGGAGCACCTGGAAGATTTGGACTGATGTCAGGGGGAAATGATCATGCGGATGTACGATCTGATAGAGAAGAAAAAACACGGTGAAAGTCTGACCGCTGATGAGATCCGGTGGATGGTCAGAGGATATACTGCCGGTAGAATACCGGATTATCAGATGTCCGCGATGCTGATGGCCATCTGGTTTCGCGGAATGGAGGACCGGGAGATTACGGACCTCACGCTGGAGATGGCCCATTCCGGAGATACGGCCGACCTGTCCTCCATCACCGGATTCAAGGTGGATAAGCACAGTACCGGCGGTGTGGGAGACAAGACAACGCTGATTGTGGGTCCGGTGGTTGCGTCTCTGGGCGTGCGTGTTGCAAAGATGTCCGGAAGAGGACTGGGATTTACCGGAGGAACTATTGATAAACTGGAGTCCATTCCCGGCTTTCAGACGGAAATCCCCCGTGACCGGTTTTTTGAACTGGTGAATCAGATCGGTATCGCAGTCATTGGCCAGAGCGGAAACATGGTGCCTGCCGACAAGAAGATGTACGCGCTGCGGGATGTGACGGCGACGGTGGACAGCATACCTCTGATAGCGGCCTCCATTATGAGCAAGAAGCTGGCAGGCGGTTCCGACGGGATAGTGCTGGATGTCAAGACAGGGAGCGGCGCCTTCATGAAGACCATGGAGGGTTCCGTGGAGCTGGCGGAGAAGATGGTCGCCATCGGAACCAGGGCCGGAAGAAAGGTGATAGCGCTCATTACGGACATGGACGTTCCCCTCGGATGCGCCATCGGAAATGCCGTGGAGGTGAAGGAGGCCATGGAGGTCCTGCATAACAGAGGGCCGGAGGACCTCAGGGAAGTGTCCCTGTGCCTGTCGGCGCAGATGCTGTGCACGGCAGGTCTGGGCAATGAGGCCGAATGCTATGACATGGCGGAAAAAGCCCTTCAGGACGGCAGCGCCTGGGAAGTATTTCTGCGGATGGCCGAAGCTCAGGGCGGTGATATCAGCTGGCTCAGAGAGCTGGAGACAGAAGAGTACGGGAAGGGGATTTTCCACTTTGATGTCACGGCAGACCGGGACGGATTTATCACGGATATGGATACGGACGGCATCGGCATGAGTTCTGTCATGCTGAAGGCGGGAAGAGCCGCGAAGGAAGATACCATCGACCACAGCGCGGGAATCCTTCTGTTCAGAAAAACCGGGGATGCCGTGAAAAAAGGCGACGTGATAGCGAGACTTCTGGCAGCGGATGAATCTCTGTTCGCCCCTGCCGCGGAGCGGGTCTCCGGCGCCGTTTATATCGGGGACAAAGCACCGGAAAAACGTCCTCTTATCTACGCCCGCGTCAGCGCAGATGGTGTTGAAATACTGAACTTAATGTAGTATAATAAAGCCAAGAGATAACCTGGGATGTGCGATAACTCTTACCGGTTTTGATCCTACATATGACAATAGGGATTCCAATATTTTCTGGTGTATGTCAGGCCTCCTTCGCAGAGGAAGGCAGAAAGCAGAGTGAGGTTGCCCACCTGGCTGAATGCTGGGAGTCAATATGGTAAGAGCCGGCATCTTGGGCTATCATCGTGATTACGGCAGCGAGTTATCGCTGCTCTCTTTTTGTCGTAAACCAATGGCAGGTCAGGAGACAGATGAGCGTAAAAAACAACAGGAATTATATTCGTGCGGGACTCTCAGCCTTCTGCGTGATTGCGGCAGGCATTCTGCTGTGGACATGTATACAGAACTGGGAGGCGTTTAAAGGGATCGTAAGGGGACTCGTTGACATACTTTCCCCCTTTATCTGCGGCGCAGTGCTGGCCTACCTTGCTGCGCCCGTTTACAATATGGTGCGCGAAGGACTGGAAGAGAAGCTCACCCGTTTTTTCCCGAAGCTGGGAGTGTCCTTTGTCCGGAGCGTGGCGAAAATTGCGGCTACGGTATGTTCCGTGGTCCTGGTCGTGTTTGTGGTGAGCGGCGTGCTGATGCTGATTCTGCCGCAGTTGATAGAGAGTGTGATCGGGATCTGGAATTCCCTGCCGGCTTACTGGAAGAATATCAATGAGTTTGTTCAGAGCCTGCTGAAGAACAATCCCGAGGCGGAGCAGGTGGTTATCGACGTGCTGAACAGGATTTACATGGAGATTCAGCGCTGGGGCGAGGACTACATGAGACGCATGGATATGAACCGGCTGACCGATATCATTATCCAGGTGTCCAGCGGTGTGATGGGAATTCTCACGCTGGTCAAGAACTGGCTTATCGGCCTGATTGCCATGGTATATCTGCTGAATATCAAGGAGAGTCTTCTGGCACAGTTCCGGAAGTTTATCTATGCCGTGTTCCGGACGGACCACGCCAATGCCATCGTGGAGGAATTCCGGTTTGTCAATCAGATCTTCGGCGGATTTATCGTGGGAAAGATCGTGGATTCCATCATTATCGGATTCATCTGCTTTGTATGCCTGCAGCTGATGAAGATGCCCTATCCCATGCTGCTGAGTGCGATTATCGGCGTGACGAATGTCATTCCCTTCTTCGGACCTTTCATCGGCGCCGTTCCCTCCGCCATCCTGGTGCTTCTCGTAAGCCCCTTAAAGTGTCTGTACTTCCTGCTCTTTATTCTGGTGCTGCAGCAGTTTGACGGAAACATCCTGGGGCCGAAGATTCTGGGCAACTCCACGGGATTATCCAGCTTCTGGGTAATGTTTTCCATCATTTTCTTCGGCGGACTGTTCGGCTTTGCCGGCATGCTTTTAGGTGTTCCCGTATTCGCGGTGTTATCGGACCTGGTCATGCGGGCCATCAACAGGAAACTGAGAGAACGGAAGCTTCCTCTCGAGGAAGAGGCATACAGAGATATCGGGAAGCTCAATGCCGGAACAGGGCAGACAGAGCAGCAGAACGCAGAAGAGAATCATTCATGAAGAGGATTCATATCCCCGGGGATACAGCCGGACGGCAGGAGATTCCCCGGGGATTTCTTTTGTGTAACAGAAAAAAAAACCACCTGCTCTGCAGGTGGAGGGAAGATCTTTAGATGTAAGTTCTCCCATGGTAAGATTTAGTGGGTCTGCAAAACCACAAATATAACCATGGGAGGTGCCCAGTGAGCACAGAAAATAGT
>JAGBNL010000048.1 GCA_017634415.1 Clostridium sp. | reverse complement strand
TGGCCTGAAGGTTGATATTCATGGAATTCAGCTCATCCAGCAGAAGTGTTCCTCCTCCGGCCTGCTCAAAGAGGCCCGAATGGGTCTCCGCCCCGGTGAAGGCTCCCTTCTCGGTGCCGAAGAGCATTCCCTCCAGCAGATTCTCCGGGATGGCAGCGCAGTTGATGGCCAGGAACGGTCCTTCGGCCCGGCTGCTGGCATTGTGGATACTCTGGGCGAAGAGCTCCTTGCCGGTGCCCGTCTCCCCGTAGAGCATCACCGACGAGTCGGAGCGGGCCGCCTGACGGCATTTTTTCAGAAGGTCCTCCACCACCTGGCTCACGTGGAGGATATCCTCGAAGTGATATCGGGCCGTCAGCACATTCTTTGTCCCTTTCTTGCCCGCGTTCTGGCGCACCACCAGCTTGTCCTGCAGCTCCAGGATCTTCTTGTTCAGGTTGTCCACGGTGCTCCAGTCCTTCATGACGCTGTAGCCCCCCAGCACCTGCCCATTATGGACAATGGGAAATGTGTTCGCCGTGATATCCACGTTTTTGTGATATTTGGTGGTATAGTACTGCCTCCGGTCCCGGAAGACCTGCCGGGTCTCGATACACCGCGGTATGATCAGTCCCTGGCCGTCCAGGGATTCATAGACCCGGTCGATGGGCTCGCCGATGACGTCGTGAAGAGAGAGGCCGTCCATCTCCAGGGCCGCATCGTTCAGAAAGGTAATCCTGGTCTCCTCATCACACATGATGACACAGTCCTGCATCTGCTCCAGGGCATGCTCATAGCGTCTCCGCTGCACCTCCGCCGAGGCATCCTTAAAGGCCACCATCCGGAATCCCTCCGGCAGGTTCTCCGCCGCCGGCGCCGGAATCCGCTGCAGATATGTGCCGAAGCCCACACAGGCATAATGCACCTTCCGGGACTCCGCATCCAGCTCCGGCAACAGATCCCGCAGCAGCTTTCCATGGAACTCCGAGAGTTCTTTTATCTGCAGAAGCCGGGCTGCGCTCCCGTTGGTTTCCTGCACCCGTCCTTCCTTATCTGTCACTACGGCACCGACGCCGCACTGGGACATGATACTCATCACTTCTCTGTAATCCGGCATGGCCATTCTCCTTTTTTTCGAATCAGGTCTCGTCTCCGGAATCTCTCCGGAGGCCCGCTTACTCTTACAGATTACCACAGATATTTGGGAAATAGAAATTGTCCGTTTCGAATCATTTGGAGAAATGCAAAGATTTTTTGCATATATGTGCAGAATTTCTCTGCACGTGCAATCAATTTCTGCACCCGTCATGCAATCATTCTTTGCGCTGCAGTCATATTCGGCAGAGTAAATGCAATGGATTTCTGCAGTTTCCGGGGGATTTTGTTCATACATCTGTTTCTGAATTCCGGCAAAAGCTTTTTTCAAAAGAAATTTTACATGCCTCAGATCACCGCTGCAGAAGGGGATTTGGAGAAGCAGGGCGGAAATATTGTCCAGTCGTCATCTGAGTTTTGGCACAGGGGATGCTTAATAAACGGGTGTACACAGAATTGTGTTTCATGCATGGAGCCGGAAAGAGAAAGTATTCAGCACCACAGATTCGGATGAACCCCCGGGTGCTGACCCTATTCGGAAAGGTGGGTATTTATGAATATCAGTCAGTTGATATTTGATTTGGACAATCTTCTCTGGGCAACACCCCTGATTGCACTCACGTTCGGACTTGCTGTTGTTTACTGTTTTGCTATGAAATTCGGAAATATCACGAAGGCAAAGCTCCAGTGGGACCTTCTTACCAAGAGCGAGGGCTCGGAAACCGGTCTTTCCGCTTTTGAAACCTTCTGCTCCGTCGCTGCTTACCGTGTTGCCATCGGCAACGTCGGCGGCGTCATGGTTGCCATCATGTACGGCGGCCCCGGCGCGGTGTTCTGGATGATTGTCACCGCTCTGGTTACCTCCGCCATCGCTTACGCAGAAAACTCTCTGGGCCAGATTTACAAGGTCCGCATGGACGGTCAGTACCGCGGCGGCCCCTACTTCTACATGGAGAAGGGCGTTCCGGTCATCGGCAAGGCCATGGCCGTCATCTTCGCTCTCTTCTGCACCATCGGTGTTCCGTTCCTGGTCACCGGCCCCTCCGCCAACAACATTGCCCAGGCTTTTGAAATGAGCTTCGGCGTTCCGCGCTGGATTCCGGGCCTCGTTGTTGCAGCGCTGCTCTTCCTGGTTATCGCCGGCGGCGTCCGCAGAATCGCCCAGTTCTCCACGATGATCGTTCCTTTCATGACCATCGGCTATCTCATCATCACCATCATCGTCCTGGTAACCCATGCTTCCAACATCGGCCCCACCATCGGCGCCATCATGGGAAGCGCCTTTAACACCCACGCCGTATTCGGCGGCGCCATGGGCGGAGCTTTCTCCTACGGCGTAAAGCGTGCGGTCAACTCCTCCGGTTCAGGTTTCGGTGAAACCCCGCCGGCAGCTGCCGCAGCAGAGACTGCACACCCGGCCACCCAGGGTCTGGTCAATGCATTCTCCGTATACATCGACGTGGCTGTCTGTGCCTGCTCCGGCATCATGGCACTGGTCAGCGGATGCTTCAACGTCCTCGCTCCCGACGGAAAGACCTTCATCTACGTCTCCGAAGATGCCATCGTGAAGGGCCTTGCGGAGTCCAACACCGCCAACGTTCTCTGGGTGCAGCAGGCCGCCAACTCCTCCGTCCCCTTTATCGGAGGCGTTATCATCGCCATCGCCATCACCTGCTTCGCCTACTCCACCTGTATCGCATACTACTATGAAGGCGAGTCCGGTCTGGCGTACCTGATGCGGAACTCTGACGAGAAGGCGAGAATGAAGGTTATCTGGTTCATCCGCATCGCGATGCCCATCTTCTTCTTCCTCTGGTCCCTCATCACCGCTTCCACCGCCTGGGCCATTTCCGAGGTCATGTTTGCCCTCATGGCATGGTTCAACCTGATCTCGCTGATTTTCCTTCTTCCTACCGTCAAGAAGGTGTACGACGACTACATGAGCCAGCTGAAGGCCGGCGTGGAAGACCCCTACTTTGACCCGGACAAGGTCGGCATTAAAGATATGGAACTCTGGAAGGAAATCAATAAGGACCGAATCGCGGCCGGAAAGTAACAGCGTAAACAAAGATTTCAGAGAAATCTGCGAAATAAAAGTAAAGATATGTAATATAAAAGGAGGCACACATTATGTTAAAAAATCAGGATCGTCAGTTCACACTCGGCATGCACAGCTACACTCTTCACCTCTCCGGATTCGGCGAGAGCTGGGGATTCCAGGAATACGGCGAGCATCACGCATTTGAGCAGGTCAAGGGCTTCAACGACCTGGTCGACATCGCCGTGGATGTGGGCCTCGATGTCCTTCACATCACTCTGGTGGATATCCAGAATGATACCTCGGACGCTCATCTCGCTGCATGCCGCAAATACGCGGAAGACCACGGAATCGGCCTGGAGCTGAACATCTCCTTCAACGCCCCCTCCGACCCCCGCGTCAACTGCACCATCGAGGATTCCCTTGAAATCGCTCACAAGCTGGGCTGCCGCCTGGTGAAATACAGCACAGACGTAGAGCACCCGCAGAAGTCCTCCCACTCCTGCATGTGCGCTTCCGTCATGGCACAGCTGGCGAAAATCGCCGAGGATTTCCGCCGCAACATCCCCACCATCGAAAAGTACGGCCTGCAGATCTCCATCGAGAATCACTGCGACCTGTTCTCCGATGAGGTAATCTGGCTTGTGAAAGAACTGTCTCACCCGC
>JAGBNL010000047.1 GCA_017634415.1 Clostridium sp. | reverse complement strand
TCATCCTCAACGACGAGATGGATGACTTCTCCCCGGATCCGGAGAGCACCAACTGCGTTGCCGGCGGAAAGCGGCCGCTTTCTTCCATGAGCCCGTCCATCGTGCTCTATCCGGACGGCAAGCCCTTCCTGACCATCGGTTCCCCGGGTGCAACCCGTATCTTCCCGACTATCGCTCAGGTTATCCAGAGAATGATCGACTATGATATGGACATCCAGGATGCCATCGACTGCGCACGTATCTACGACAATGCTTCCGAGAACGTCTGCTACGAGTCCGACGGTGTGACACCGGTGACCGCAGAGACCGTAAAGAAGCTTGAGGAGATGGGCCACGCGACAACCGACAAGGGCGCATGGCAGCTGTTCTTCGGCGGCGTACAGGGTATCGAGATCAAGCCGGACGGCACACTCCGTGCAGGCGCTGACCCGAGAAGAGACGGTAAGGCACTGGCATATTAATGCAGAACGGATGTATGGTCCGCAGTGCCTGCAGATAATGGCAGGTACTGACAGATACTGACAGAAACTGAACATAAGGCACAGTTTTCCGCGAGGTTACTCCGGAAGGCTGTGCCTTTCTTTTCTGCTCGCCCCGCTTTCGTTTCTTTTTTGTCAGGGAAGTTCACAGATTATTTATGGCAAAAAACGGAAAAATGATGTATCATATATACTGTATTATTCCTTTTGCAGTATACAAATTCGAAGCAGGCGAGGAAGGAGGCGCGGGATTGTTTCCCGCAGAAAAGGATGAAGATGAAGAAGCTTATAGGGCTTTCACTGGCGGCAGCGCTCAGCATTGCCATGGCGGTGCCTGCATTTGCCGGCCAGAAAATCACCAGCGGCAACGGATATATCGAGTATTACGATGACGGATCTTATCTGGAATACAACGCCAGAGGCAGCTCATACACCTATCATGATGTGGACGGGGAGACATTTTCCTGGGACGGGGATGAGGAGCAGTCAGGTTCCTCTTCGAGAAGCTCAAGCAGCTCCAGCAGCAAGTATGCCAAGTACGCCGGCGCCTCCATCACAGATGCCTACTGGAGCTATTCCAACGGCAGCCTGACGGCCAAGTGGGACGCGGATTACCGCAGCAAGGCGAACTATACCGTGACCCTGTATCTCGGCTCAAAGAAGATAACCTCCAAAACCTCCAACGGCGGCAGCAGCGTCAACTTCTCGGAAGCCGTCGCCAGCAAGGGAGAGACCGGAAACTATTACTTCAAGGTGAAGGCAAAATGGCCGGGCAAATACACCGACGAAGAGGAGTCCGATGATTACTATGTGGACAGCAGCAAGCTGCACGCCATCCAGAACCGTCACAGCGGCGGCTCCTCCTCCGGCGGCAGTTCAGCCTCCTCCGGCGGCGGTCCGTCCGGCACCACCGCAGGCGCATGGCAGAACTACAACGGTATCTGGAGATATCTGAAGGCCAACGGTCAGTTTGCGGCCAACGGCTGGGAGTATATCAACGGAAAGTGGTATTACTTTGACGCCTACGGAAACATGGTGGCAAATCAGTGGATCGTGAAGGCGGACAACCCGCACGTCTACTATTATGTAGGACCGGACGGCGATATGCTGGTGAATCAGTACATCGGCCAGTGGTATGTGAATGCCAACGGAGAGTGCTGGGTCTGATAAGTGTATAGCGGGGCTCTCGCCCCTGTGGGGCGAGAAGATAGGAAAATCGGGGCAGGCAGTCATCTATCATGGCAGCCTGCCCTGCAGGTTTTCAGAATCAGAAAGGTTATGACAGATTATGACACTGAATCAGGAAATGTATCAGGAATATATCCCGGGTCAGCAGATTCAGGATGCCTTCCGCGGGGACAAAATCCCGCTTTTGCAGATGCAGCATCTCAGGCAGCTGGATTTTCCCATCACAAGGCGGATTTCCTACGAGCGCACAGTCGATGAGTTTCTCCTGCAGCTGGCCGTCAACGACGCCCTGCGCGGGCTCAGGTCTCACCAGTATATGGTGATTCTTCTGAACGAGGAAGGAGCCCTCATCCGGGAGCGGGGACGTTTTTACCTGCTGTTTCCTCCGAATCCGGGGGAGCTTCTGACCCTTCAGGAGGACGCGCCCCTCTGGCCGGTGTATATGCGCCTTCTGGAGCGGGAGCAGGAAGGAAGCGTACAGAGAATTGCGGTTCCGGAGCGCTCGCTTCCTGCGCTGCTGGAAAATATTTCCCCCTTCAGCATTCTGGACGAATACTGCAAGAAACAGCCCGGCGGATATCTGGCGGTGGCGGAGCGGATTGTCTTTGAAGGGCCCAGCGAGCTCTTTTCGAAGGTTCCTTTCTGCCGTTATAATAAGATGACGACGGTGGATAAGGATGAGATAGAGAATTACCATACCATAAAGGCGCTGTTTGACGACTATATCACCCAGTGGGAGAGCCAGGAGGACCCGTCGGAGATGCAGCCCCTGTCTGTGGCGGTATTCGGCCCGCCCGGCTCCGGCAAGTCCTTCGGCGTGAAGCAGATTGCCGTCAGCTGCGGGAAATTTAAGACAACAACCCTGAACCTGTCCCAGTACAGCGATTCCCAGGAGCTGTTCCGGGCCGTTCATGAAACGCTGGCCCGGAAAGACGGAAAAATCCCGCTGATTTTCTTCGACGAGTTTGACTCAGAGCTGGACGGCGTGCGCCGCGGCTGGATGAAGTACTTCCTGGCGCCCATGCAGGACGGGGAATATACCATGGACGGGCGGGTCTGGAAGATCGGTCCCGCGGTTTTCGTATTTGCCGGGGCCACCGCCCATTCCTTCCACTGCTTCCTGCCGGAGAACGCAGAAGAGGAGGCAGTTTTCCGTGCCGTCAAGGGGCCGGATTTCGTGAGCCGGCTGAAGGGCATCCTGAATGTCAAGGGGCCGAACCCCGCGGGGGATACGGACAGAAGCCACATTATCAGGAGAGCCATGCTTCTCAGGAATCAGATCATCCTCCGGTTCCCGGGAATCTGCCAGGGAGAAGGAAAACTGGTAAATATTTCCAGAGGCCTGCTTTCCGCCCTGCTCACCGTGTCGGAGTATCGTCACGGATCCCGATCGGTGGAATTTATCCTGGGGATGAGCCGTCTTTCTGACGTGACCCGGTTTACGCCTTCCTGTCTTCCCCTGGATGAGCAGCTGGATATCCATCTGAATGTGCGGGATTTCCGGAGAAAACTGGCCTTTGAGCAGATGATGGGAGACATGGTCAGCCAGTATGCGCGGATTGCCCACGAGGCATACCGGACAGGGAAGTTGGAGGAGGCGAAGCGGGATAACCTGAACCAGCAGGAGATGGAGCTTCTGATGCAGGAGCCCGAGATGGCGGAATGGGATGATCTGGATGAATTCTATAAAGAAGGCCACCGTTCCCAGCTGCGGTATCTCGGAGAAAAACTGCAGTCCTATCATCTGGATATCGGCCTCCGTCCCATTCTGGAAGGGGCGGCGGATACCATCACGGAGCTTTACGGACCGATTCTGGAAGAGCTTGCGGAAATTGAGCATGAACGGTGGCTCAGGGACAAGCGGGCGGACGGCTGGAGAGTGGGACCCAAGAACCATGATCTGAAGCTCAGCCCCGAGATGGTTCCCTACAGCGAACTGGATACCATGACCAAGGAGATGATAAGACGGTCCGTCAGGAGTGTCCCGGGGTATCTGATGGAATTGGGATATGAGCTGTACTGGAAGGCATACAGTAGGAAGTAACGCCTTACGGCGTACCTTTGAACCGCGGGGAGCCGCGGGCTCTCGCCCCTGTGGGGCGAGCTGAAAAGAAGTAATGTCCCGTCCGGCGGGAGGAAGAGAGGATACACATGATTAAAAAAGCAGTTTACGGAGTAC
The DNA here is from genome assembly GCA_017634415.1 of Clostridium sp. GTDB lineage: Bacteria > Bacillota > Clostridia > Lachnospirales > Lachnospiraceae > Clostridium_R. The sequence continues at coordinate 1,597 of JAGBNL010000047.1, read as the reverse complement.
TGACCGCGGCGCTGGCAACTCTGTTTTTCTGCGGCACAGCTCTGGCGGCGCAGGGAGATATCACCCCCGGCTGGAACCGGAAGGGAACAGAATGGTACTACTATAATGATGACGGGAGTCTCCGCACGAATGCGGATACGCCCGACGGATACCATGTGGATGGGGCAGGCCGGTACGCAGGACCTGCGCTGGGACAGGGGCCCTTCCCCGTCCTTCAGCAGGAGGCGGCGGAAGAAGCTGCCGCCCAGAATGCAGAGCGGGAGAGACTCTGGCTCATCGCCCACCCGTCGGAGAATCCCGGACGGGGCGTTATCTCGACACCGGCGCCGAAACCGGTATATCAGAGCCTTTGGGAACGGGAGAACTACGCGGCCCTCAGACATGCGGCGCCCCGCACGAGGATGTCCGGCCTTTCCACCGCAAATCTGCCCATGGAATTCTTCATGCTCTCGGTGGCTGGAGAGACCTCCGGTTCCCCGAATCTGGTCAATGCCATCGTCGGAGACCACGGAAAGGCCTACGGCCCCTGCCAGTATGACTACCGCTACGACCTGGTGGAATTCCTGAATTACGCCTACGGCAGGCATCCTGAGCTCTGGGCCGGTCTTGCCCCCTACCTGGGGATGAACAGCGGAGATGTGTCTCTGGTGCAGAATGCCGGCATCAAGAGGGCATTCCGGACGGCGCTTCTTACGGATTACCGGACCACCGTATCGGATCAGCTGGAATACATGCGGATGCTGTACTGGGACGGACTTGCGGCGAAAATGAACGCGGCGGGATTCCGTCTCGGTGAGCGGAATATCGCCATATCGGCGGCGATTTTCTCCATCAGCGTCAACTGCGGTCCCCAGCCCGATGTCTTTATCCAGGGCCTGGACCCGTCCATGTCGGATCCGGAGATGCTGGATGCAATCTACCGGCTCAGGAACACGGTGTTCGCGGACCAGCCCCTGGAAAACAGGACGAAGGGCACCAACGAGCGCTATCTCATCTATGAGCCGGAGATGGCGGCGGACCTCATGTTCGGGAATATCGATCTGAATTCCTGGAGAACCTACGGCTGCGGCGTGGAGTGGTACGGGAATCCCTTCTGAGGTACGGAACAGGAAAACTGAACAGAGAACAGGGCAGACGCCGTAAACGTCTGCCCTGATGTGTGATCATATTCTGTTTTGTCAGGAGCGCAGCTTCATGCGTTCCCGGGCGTTGATGAGGTGGTCCCGCATAAGCCGGGAGGCTTTCTCGGAATCATTGTCCATCAGCGCCTCCAGTATGCCGATGTGCTCCTGGGCCGCAAGGGTTCCTTCGTCCGTCCTGTTTGGACGGAAGTATCGGATGCGCCGGTTCTGGTCATGGACCATGCGGACCGCAGAGCGCATGAAACGGTTCGGACAGCTGTCAATCAGCTGGGTATGCAGTTCATTGTCCAGCCGGATGTAATAATCCATGAATTCATCATCCTTCATCGTTGCCGGCTGTCTGGTAAAGCGATCATATATATTGCAGAGCCAGCTGCGATCCAGCCGGCCGGTGACCATGCCGGCGATGGCCGGTTCCAGAATGAGGCGCACCTGGTATACTTCTTCGATAAGAT
>JAGBNL010000046.1 GCA_017634415.1 Clostridium sp. | reverse complement strand
TCCTTTACGAGGTTCGGGTTGAACTCCACCTGGATCTTCACGTCATCCGCCATGGGAATCAGAGTGCTGGCGCTCTCCTGCACCAGGGCTTTTTCGGCATCCGCCATATCGCCGATATAGTGATAGTTGCCGTTGCCGTTCTCCGCCATAACCTCCATCTTGTTATCCTTCAGGTTCTCGGACCCGTATCCCAGAATCGTGAGGTAAACGCCTTTCTTTCTTCCTTCCTCCACGATATCTTTGAGATCTCCTTCACTGGTCCGCCCGATGTTGAAATCACCGTCTGTGGCGATGAGCACACGGTTTACGCCATTTTCGATAAAGCTCTTCTCCGCCATGTCATAGGCGGTATTGAGCCCCAGGGCCCCGTTGGTGCCGCCGCCGGCGGAGAACAGGGTCTTCGCCAGGCCTTCATAGATTTTGTCCTTGTCGCCGCAGCTTACATTTTCCAGGACGATACCATTGCCCGATGCGTAATAGATCAGGGATATGGTGTCCTTCTCATCGAAATTCTCCAGCATATCCGCGTAGGCGCTGAGGGCCAGGGGAAGCTTGTTGATGATCATCATAGAGCCGGAAACGTCCGTTACCAGCACAAAGTTGGTGTCCGGCTTTTCCTGCATATCATCGGCCTTGATGCCGATGCGCACCAGCTGATGCTCTCTGTTCCAGGGGCAGATGGTATATTCCGTAGAGACGATAAAGGGCTCGTCCTTCACCCGGTCTGAGGTATAGTCGAAGTTGAAGTAGTTCATCAGCTCTTCGATCTTCACTTCGTCTTTATTGATCTCATATCCGTCCAGGATGTCGTATTTTACCTTGGTATAACCGGCAGTATCCACATCAATGGAAAATGTGGACAGCGGCGAAGCCTGCACTGATTTGAAGGGGTTCTCCCGGATCTCACTGTATTCCGCGGTATTGAAGCTGTCCGGTTCTCCTTCCGGAAACTCCGGCTCTACAATCGGTTCCGGCATCTCCACAGGTTCATATAAGGCACCGTCCTCCTCCGCGGCCTCCGCCGCCGGCGCTGCCATGAAGTTGTTCATGGCCATGCCTGTCTTTGCCATGGCGCTGCCGGCCACAGATGCATATGCGATTCCGTCGTCGGCATCGTTATTCATATTGGCAATCAGTCCGGGATTCTCTTCCAGATATTTGCCGACAATGGGCTCCATTTCTCTCATGATCTTTGCCGCCAGATTGTCGGCATAGAGGGCTCTGGCCAGAAGATACCGGTTCATCTTTTCCTTCGGACTAATATCCTTCTTCGCCATCTCCCGGAGGGCCAGCTCCTCATAGTCCCATATTTCCGCGGAATCCAGATTCTCCCAGGCCATCTTCAGCACCGCGTCCTTAAAGTTCCCATTCATGGACTCGATGACGGCCTCTTCCTCCTCGGCGGTCAGATTGGACGACCATCCGCTGCGTTCCCGCTGCTTTGCCAGGGAATTCAGCTGGTAGACTGCCTCAGCGGAGTTATCATGGTCAGCAAAGGCCTGCTTCAGGGTTTCGCTGGGCGCTGCTGTCTCTTTCCCGCCGGTTCCTTCTTTGCCGTCCTGTTTTGCACCGGCTTCAGTCTCGTCCTGCTTTGCTCCTGCTTCCGCTGTTTCTGCCTCCTCCGAAACATTGTTCTCTGCTTCCGGAGAGGAAGCTTCATTGGTGCTCTCCGCCGGGGTACTTGCTTCTGCGGTTGTTTCCACCCCTGCAGGCTGTGTCTGCTGTCCACATCCTGCCATCATTGACGCCGCAAGCATGGCTGCAAGAATCAGTTCTCTCCTTTTCCTCATGGTTTCTCCTCCTCGTCTTTTCTTAAAAACAGAAAGTGCGCCTGTGAACTCACATACAAAAAAAGCGGACTGCATCCTCATTTCCGATGTGCGATCCGCTCATTTTTCGTCATTTTCATTCTGTATTTCCAAATAAGCGGACTTATCTTTAAACGCCCTGTTTCAGTCCGCCATAAAATCGTTCAGAGAACCCTATGACTCTTCGCTCTGCAAAAAATGGCGGACTTTAATGACATTTTCCACTGTTCAACCGAACTCCGGCGGGCAGGAAAGAAATTCCGCCCAAAAGCGTTCATTTTCGGCGATTGCACAGTCTTCCTGTTTTAAATGACAGAAAAAAACAGGAAAGGTCACGCCCGATCAAAGAATTAATTGAAAATATTTTTCACGAACATTCGAAAAGTCCCCGTCCGCAGATTTTACTTTCCGAACAGCGCCCCCAACAGTCCGTAAGAGATGACGGACATGATGACGGTGGCCATGATCACGCCCAGGATGATGGCCAGAAAAGCCTTCTTCCGATCCATGTGCAGGAGTGCCGCAATGCCGGACCCGGTCCAGGCTCCTGTTCCCGGCAGGGGGATTCCTACGAAGAGCACCAGGCCCCAGAATTCATACTTTTCAATCTGGTCCCTGCGCTTCAGGATGTGTTCCTCCAGCCACATGGCGAAGGGCCGGAAGAACTTCACGGTTTTCATCCAGTCCAGCACCCGGGTGAGGAGCAGCAGGATAAACGGAATGGGAATGAGATTTCCGATGATGCAGATAGGAATGGCCCGGAGAATCGGAACATTCAGAAACGCCGGTGAGGCGGCCAGAAGGCCGCCTCTCAGCTCCAGTATCGGGATCATGGAAATGATGAATACGATAGCCTCACCGGACAGCTTTCCGGCGAGGTGTGTAGCAAACCATGTTACCAGTGACTGCATATAAAACTAGTCCTCTTTCTTCTTTTGTCTTTCCGGGAGCGTCAGGCTTCTTCCTTCGGTTCCGCCCCAGCGGATGCTGCCTCTTCCGCGGCCTCAGAGTCCTCAGAAGCAGGCTTTCCGGAAGCGCATGCATCTGCGCCCGGTGTCTCCGCAGACGGTGCCTGCGCGGCCTGTGCCGCCGTGTCCGCAGCCTCTGCCGAATCATTCACTGCGCGGTCTGCAGCCGCCGCAATGTCCTGTCCCACGGCTTCCGCTGCGGCTGCTGCGCCGGCCACAACCTCCGCGGCTGCCCTTACCACGTCATCCGCGGCATCGCCAGCCGCCTTTGCTGCCTGAGCCATCTTCTCGTCCACGGCGGATTCCGCTGCTCCGGCAGCGTCCGCCCACTCTCCGGCCAGATCCGGTCCGTTCTTCGGCGGCATCTCCGGAAGGGGTGCGCCGCACTTGCTGCAGAACTTCCCGCCCCGCGGGATCTTCGCCCCGCATTCCGCACAGACCCTGGTGCCTTCCAGCTCCATAATCTGGTGTTCCAGTTCTTCTATCTTTTTCTGTCCGTCTGAGATGGCCTTCACCGTTTCCGCAAATCTCTCTTCCGGTGCCATCTGCAGAATGTCATAGAATGCTTTTCCGAGTTCGATGTAAGCCTGATTGACCTTGTCTTTCTCCTGGCTGACCTTCGCCTTCATCTGCAGAGCGCCGGTGATGTCCTTTGTCTTGCCTACCACGACCTTACCGGTATCTGACAGGGCTTTGCCGAGTTCATCAAAAAATGCCATATTCTGCCTCCTTTGATAATATTTCAGCAATTTCACACTCAGCCCCATCATAGCGGATTTTACTGGTATTGTCAAACCGGCGGCCGCGTTCTTCTTATTGTTTCTCTCCGTCGAGCTGCATCTTATAGGTAATGATTTCACTGTCAAAGGAGCAGATGCCGGTGCAGGTCATCACCTTGTCCCTTTCGTCAAACCGCAGTTCCATGGTGCCCTGGGCCACCGGTACGGAGGTTACCTTCAGCTTCATGACGCCGCTTGCCGCATCCCAGGTGCCGGCGAAGGTCACATCGGTCTCCACGCCCTCGACCTTCTGATCGTATACCAGCCGTGCCGAGACGCGACCGCCGCCCTCATCCGTTATGGTCAGGGTTCCCGTCGATTTCTGCCCCTTGATGACGTCGTTTGCTGCCCCGTAAAGCTGCTGGTATCCCTGAATAGCCTCTTTTACCTCTTCGGGCACAACCCCGCTGCCGAGGCCGAGTCCCATGGAACCCACCAGGTCGTCAAACATTTTTGAGCCATATTCCAGCACTGTGCTGACGGTGCGGTACTCGCCGAAGACATCCGCAGCCGGTCTGTCTGCAGCTTCCGACTTCGGCCCGGTGTAGTCCGTCTTCCCGATCCGGAAGTATTCCTGGATACTGTACTCAAATCCGGGAGGATCCTTCTCCTTCCAGCCCTTGAGGTAGGGCTTCACGTCCAGTTCTGCCGTTTTTCCCTGGTCCCCGGCCTTAAACCTGGCCTCGAAGATCTCGCCGTCCTCCCGCTCCAGGGTCATCAGGATTCCCATCTCCTCCGAAGCCCGGGCGATGCCCTTCATGGACAGGAACTTGTCCTGCTTCATCCGGGGCAGTTTGACCGAAAACTTATTCCTGCTCCAGTCCTCCTTTACCTCCGGTTTATCCGGCGGCAGCATGGCGCAGACCTCAAAGCCCGGCGTTTTCCCGTTGGGAACCCGCAGAAGCTCCGTGATATAGATGCTCCGTTCCTCGGTTCTGCTCACCTTACGCGGCGGCATATAGAAGATATTGTGCTCCAGATCCACTTCCTGAAGATTCTCTGCCGGCGGAACCTCGAAGCTCACACGAATCTCGTAGAGACCGCCTCCCTCCTTCCCCGTGCCGTCCGGCACCCCGGAATGGCCGGTATCCAGCGCCACGGTTACCAGGGCGTATTCCGAATCCTGTGGGACAGCGAAGGCCATCCTGTTATAGCAGAGATTCTCCGCGTCGGAAAACACCATCCCGTCACGTTTCAGATACATGCCGCTACTCATGGTAATGTTCTCATCCACACTGTACTCGCTGCGGTTCACTTTCTGCGGAGGAAGCTTCCCGTCCCGGAGCTCCTGCAGGAACTTGTCATAGGAATTCTTCTGCTCCTCCTCGGTCATGCCCCAGGCCAGGCCTGCGGTGCGGGAAAACGTCTGGCCGGCGCTGAAGGATTCCATCATCTGTCCCATGGTGATGTTCCCGTGGTTTTTGCACATGTATTCCAGATAGTTGGCTTCGTTATAGCCGGAATCATTGGACTGGGTTTTGTTTTTCGGCAGCGCGTCCAGGGGAACAGCCATATATTCCCATTGATTCCAGAGTGTCAGTACGTGACTTTGCTCCTGGGTTTCCTTCTCAACGGTATAGCCATTTGCCGCACAGGTCGGCAGCAGTCCCCGGTTCATGAAATGGGTAAAGGCCTGGGCCTCCACCACATTGGCCTGGGCCTCGAAAAGCCGCACGTTGGAGGTGTAGGCGGACCCGATGGCCGAGCTGTAATACATAAACTGGGAGACGTGGAACAGCTCATGAACCATGGTCAGAAGCAGGGTTTCCATGCCTTCTCTGCTATAGTCCCGAATGTCCTTCTCCTCAACCGGAACATGGCTGATATCCGGCGTGCCGCCGGCGATATCCGGCGGATTATAGCCGGGCATGGCCCAGGGGTCCACGGGCGCGGCTTCCACTGTCCGTTTCGGATACAGAATGTCCTCAAAAGCAAGATTTACAGTGACATTCTTATATAAGACCTTGTGGGTCTCCGCTTCTGTATTCTCAAGTTTCCGTTTCAGCAGGATTTCCACCTGGTAGGAAGGCATCTTTGCGTTCTGCTCAGGGCCCGTGAGATAATCATAGGCCAGCTCCGCCATGCGGTACAGCTCCTTTATCGCCGGGGGATAGCTCTCCTGCAGTTCCTTCTGCAGGCGCTGGTATTCCGGATCCCTTGCGCACTGTCCCTTCCATGTCGCCAGCACGTCCCTTCTCCGGGCAGTATCCGCCTGTGCCGTGAGGATCACCTGTCCGTTGGACGTGGTGCGGTACATTTCCGCGGGAATGGCCCGGAGAGCTTCTTCATACAGCTCCCGGGACCGCAGGTTAAGCATGGCTTCCAGTTCTACGCTCTTTTCAGATTCCTCCCCGAAGTGGGCGAAGTCCTCCACGGCCCACTCCAGGATAAAGTGCTGGTTGCCGATGCCGGTCCTGGTCTTTCCGGCATAATAAGAGAAATCTTTTTCTTCCGCCCAGACGATGGCTCCCGTCACCGTGAGGGCGCCCAGGGTATAGATGATGACGGCGCTCACGCTGTTCTGCTTGCTGGTGTACCGGATCTTTTCCCCGTCGCAGTCCGTGGCATAGGGGAATATATCTCCGTTGTCGTCCATCCGGACTACCGCAACCTGATCCTTTAATTCTGCCGGGATGCCCAGAGTCTCCATATCCAGCTCCACCGCATAGGTGCCGGGGAGATACTCCTCCGAAGAAAGTCCTGCGTCGATGTCCATCGCCGCAACCACCATGACGCGGTCACCCAGCCGGTCGGCTGTCTTTTCGATCTCTTCGTCCGTGGCCGGCCGGACCCTGAACTCCCGATCCCTGTCCAGGGCGTCCTTCTCCGCCGTAATATGCACACCCTCCATGGGGGTGACGTCCACCGGTTTGCTGTGACCCCCGGTATCATAAGGTTCTATCTTCGTCTTTCCCCGGAAGGCCGATTCGGTTTTCCCGGAGAGACCCCCAAGCCCCGGAACCGGGATTACTCCCGTGCCCTTCCGGAGAAAACCGGGGAAGACAAGCCCCGTAAAGAGGGTCACCACCAGAACGGCGGCGACGATTCCCTTAAGGCCCGGTCCCCGCCTTCTGCTGCCGGCCATCTGCTGCATGGCCTGCCGCTGCATGGCCCTCTGCTGCAGAAAAGCCTCCGTCTGATTTGCCGGTGCCGGCGGCATTCCCTGCGTATTCTGCCATCCCCCGGGTGCCGGTGTGCCCCCGGGCGGGGAAATGGGCACATTCATCCCGGGCGGTGCCGTCCGGTCATTGCCGTATCCGGCCGCATTGCCCAGCATACTCCCGCAGTGTCTGCAGAAGCACGCTCCCGGACGTATCTCTCCTCCGCAATAACGGCAATACTTTGCCATAGGACCTCCTCTCTGGCTACTCCAGAAGCTGGTAGCGCTCGGTGTATCCCGCCTCGGAGAACAGAATGCTCTTCTGATTCTCCGCCACGGTCAGGAGCCCCCGGATGCCCGGGTCATCGGTCTTCTCCGTCATGTAGGCGCCGTGCCCAAGGGGCGTCAGGCTGAAGCTCTCCTCATAACCGAAGGAATAGCTGCGTGTCATGATGCAGTAATTCTTTCCGTCGGACATCCGCGGAAACCGGAAGGTGAGGGTGGGGCTGTCGCCGTAACGCCTTCCTTCCAGAGGCTCCGGGTCGTCCATCCGCTGGGGAACGCTCCTGTCCCAGTGTCCTTCC
>JAGBNL010000045.1 GCA_017634415.1 Clostridium sp. | reverse complement strand
CTCGCTGATGAAATGCACGGTGGTGTCATATGGCTCGAAGTAATCAGGCATCTGCTTGATCTCTTTCTCGATGGCCGCAGCGTCAGCGCCCTCCTCGAGAACGGCAAACACCTCTCTGGTGTGCTTGTCCCGGGTGGTAAGCTCCGGATTCTCTCCGGCGCGGACAGCTTCCAGGGCCTTCTCCACCGGGATGGTGTACTGCTTGGCGTTCTTTACGCCCTTAATGCGGCGCACTGCATCGGAATGGCCCTGGGATACGCCTCTGCCCCAGAAGGTATAATCTTTTCCGTTGGGAAGCACGGCGTTGGCGTAAACACGGTTCAGGGAGAACATGCCCGGATCCCAGCCGCAGGAAATGATGGCCAGCTTTCCGCCCTCCTTCGCCGCAGCATCCACGTTCGCGAAATGCTCCGGAATATGGGCGTGATTGTCAAAGCTGTCGATGCATACGAAATTCCTCGCCATCTGCGGGGTCTGTACCGGCAGATCGGTGGCGCTTCCGCCGCAGAGGATAAGCACGTCAATTTTGTCCTTCCAGTCACCGATCTCGCTGACATTTACCACCGGAACGCCCGGGGTAAGGATCTTCACAGCAGCCGGATCTCTTCTGGTAAATACTGCCGCCAGCTCCATATCCGGCGCTGCCTTGACTGCCAGCTCCACGCCTCTTCCGAGGTTGCCGTACCCATTGATACCGATTCTGATACTCATTTCCACTACCTCCTGATAAAAGTTTTATATGGAAACGCTCCGGACTCCCCCTGCTGCCGTTGCCTTCCTATCAAATTTTTAGCTGCCTGTTACAGCACGTCTGAAAAATGCGGTCTGAGCTTCTTAAATACCCGCAGTCCGAAAACCAGCAGAAGAAGCGTCACCGCCCAGAAATACAGCGTCATCGTCGGCCGCATGAAAAACCAGTCTCCCGTCAGCATGGAATCCCGGTATCCCGCCGCAATGTAGTAAAACGGATTCATCTTGAAGAATATCTCCAGCCAGGCAGCCCGGCTGGTAAATATGTGCTCATCGTACATGATGGGCGTAAGCCACATCCCGAACTGCAGGCAGATTCCCACGATCTGGGCCATATCCTTGAAGAATATCTGCACGGCCCCCGTGATCAGCACGATGCCCAGGCTCAGCATGGACAGCGCAAAGGCATAATAGAAGATCTGCAGCCAGGAAATCATGGGCTTTCTTCCATCCAGAAGATACAGGCCGAACATGATGACCAGGAAGCACAGATGCACCATAAAGCAGGAAATCAGCTTGATGATCGGCAGAAGCTCCACCCGGAAGACGACCTTCTTCACCAGGTAGCTGTATTCCTGCAGGGTATTGGTGCCCATATTGAGCGCCTCACTGAAGTAAAACCATGGGATAATCCCCGGTGCAAGCCAGATCACATAGGACGCATTCGGCACCGGCGGGGCATTCTTCATGCCGTGCTCGCCGAAGATGAAGGCGTAGATGGCGATGGTCACCAGCGGCTGTATGAACATCCAGATCACGCCGAAATATGACCCCACAAAGCGCTTGCGGAAGTCCGCCTTCGCCAGCTCGAGCACCATCTTGCGGTTCTTTACTGTCTCAAAGAACAGATTGAATAAGGATCTCATGTGCAAATGCCTCTGTTTGGGTCCCCGTCAGACGGAGAAATGGAAGGTGTCCTTAAGTCCCTGCCACTTCTGGTCCTTGTCGCTCAGGTTCAGGGGCGTTCCGTCCTCCATCACATAGCCTTCCGCCCCGGCATTTCCCGGATATTCTCCCTTCACGCCGGGCCAGCGGATGCCGATCTCCGGATCGTTCCAGGCCAGTCCGCTCTCGTCCCCGGGATGCCAGAAATCCGTGACCTTGTAGCAGAATTCCGCCGTCTCGGAGAGCACCAGGAACCCGTGAGCAAACCCTTCGGAGATATAGAACTGCTTCTTATTCTCTTCGCTCAGCTCCACGCCGTACCACTGTCCGTAAGTGCTGCTGCCCTCGCGCAGGTCTACCGCCACGTCAAAGACGCAGCCCTTAATCACCCGCACCAGCTTTCCCTGGGGATACTCCTTCTGGAAATGCAGTCCCCGGAGCACGCCCTTAACCGACATGCTCTGGTTGTCCTGTACGAACACCATGTCGAGACCCGCCTCATGCATATCATTCTGATTATAGGTCTCCATAAAATAACCCCGGGCGTCTCCGTGGACGCTGGGCTCAATCACATAAAGCCCTTCAATCGGGCATTTTGTCACCTTAATCTGTCCCATGTTTTTTTCTCCTCTGTCACTTTTCTTCTGCATTCCGTTCTGAAGCGGTATCCCCGCTCTGCTCCGGCTGTTCCGGCTGTTCATCCGCACCTCCGGAAGTATCCTCCCCAGACCGGGCATGCCTGGCAAGGGCCATCTCCTGGGTCAGTCTCCTGATCTGGGCCTCCAGCTTCGACACGGAAAGCGTCATTTGGAACAGCTTCACGATCAGAAGGAAAATCACTGTCAGGTAGATGAAATTTGCCGTGGTATATGTGCCCGCGAGCCCCGACAGCACATCCGGCACCTTCGGAAAGAGGGCAAATACCACCAGGAGCAGGCAGAATCCGATCCAGTAGACGGAATCCTCTATCTGCATCTGGGATTTCCGTATTTTTCTGAGAATCATGGCGGTGGTCAGGATGGATATCACCGTCACCACCAGCCGCAGCGTGATTGTCATAGGTTTTCCCTTCTTTATCTCCAGACTCCAGGTTCTCCCCCTGTCAGCGGAATCCCTGAATCACCAGTATGGATACCAGCATTTTCACCATATAAGACGCGGACTTAAGCGGCGTCAGGTAGCTCACTCCGCCCATCCGCTCATCCATCTTCACCGGAACCTCGGCCACCTTCGCGCCCCTGCGGATAAGAAAAGACACCGTATCCGGCTCCGGGCCGTAGTTCATGCCCTCCGCCAGTATCTCTATCATCCGCCGGCTGAACATCCGCATACCGGAAGTGGGATCCTTGATCCTCTTCCCCGTAGTCATCCGGATGGCCAGGCTTATCATCCTGCTGCCGATCATCCGCATGGTAAATGGCTTCTTTTCATTCACAAAGCGGGATCCGATGACGATATCATATCCCTCATCCATTTTTTCCCGCATGCGCGGGATGAATTCCGGCCGGTGCTGTCCGTCTCCGTCAATCTGGATGGCGCCGCGGTATCCGTATCTCTCCGCGTAGCGGAGTCCCGCCTGGAAGCCCCCGGCGAGCCCCAGATTCACGGGAAGATCCAGCATATTGAATCCGTTTTTCCTGCAGATGTCCGCGGTATTATCCGTGGAGCCGTCATTGACCACCACGTAGTCATATTCCGGGCAGACATCCCGGAGTCTTTTCACCACCGTCTCGATGTTCGCGGATTCATTGTAGGCCGGTATTATCACCAGTACATCTTTCATAGTCACATTCCCCAGTAATTCCGATTCATGGTAAGCGCAAGCACCAGTCTCCGCGGAAGCTTCCGATAGTTCTTGCCGAGAAGATACCCGATATACTTGCATCCGCTCTGAATCACAAGTCTGGGAAGAAGATATGCTCTTCCGTGCCGCATCAGGTAAGCGGCCGTCTGCTTCACCAGCTTTATGCCCTCTCCCTCGGAGGATATGCCTCCGAACACCTCCGGATGTTCTGCCTGGGACACTGCCAGGTCAAAATTCCTGTGAATCTGCTCCCGGCCGGTGTAATTGTGGGAGTGTATCACCCTGGCTTCGGCGCAGTATCCGATACCGTACCCCTGCCGGATGGCAAGCCCCGCGTAGATCATATCCTCATTGAAGATGGTTCTTTTCAGGAATCCGCCCATCCTGTCATAGATATCTCTCCGATAGCAGGCGCACACATTGGAGCAGAAAAAGGTCTTGATTCCCATGGAGGGCAGGTCAGAGGCCCGTTTTATCCTGCTCTTGTCAGGATAGTTGAACTGTCTTGTATAGCGCTCGATGATGCCGCAGTCCGGCATCGGCAGCTGCCTCGCGCAGACGCAGGCCACATCCTCCGAAGAATAGAGCATCTCCAGGAGATTCCCGATGAGATCCCGGTCCGCGGGCACGGCATCCTGGGTCATGCAGAGGAATGCGTCCGCATCGGATCTTTGGATGGCCAGGTCCCTGGTGCCCCCGTGGTCGAATTCCTTCTCCGTCACGTGGAACACCTCCGGCATTCTTCCTCCGGTCACTTCCCGGACGTGGTCTTCATCCCAGAATTCTTCCCCCGTATTGACCACGATAATGCGGCGGGGCGGAACATTCTGCGCCAGAAGTCTCTGCAAAAGTATATCAAATTTACGGTCCGGCCGAAAAGTCGGAATGATTACATCCACCGTTTTTTTCTGCATCTGTCATCCCCGCATCAGTCATATTCCCTGCTGGCATACCCGTAAAAGCGCAGCAGCACATCGGCGATTTTCCCCGGGAGCATCCTGCGGAACATGTCCTCCTCCTCCCGGAACCGCTCCCGGTTCACGATCAGCGCCTTCGTGGCGGACCCGTCATGGACCCGATAGGCGATCAGCGGTTTCTCCGAGATGATAAACCGGCCCTTCTTTCCCGCAAGCTCATACAGATTATCCCAGTCCAGCGCAAAGCGGTAGCCGGAACGGAACATATCGTCCCCGATCACCGACTTGTTATAGGTGCAGGAGGGACAGCACACGGAATTCCCGAACAGCACCCCGCTCCGCTTGATCCAGGTTTTCTGGGCGAACAGATGCAGCCGCAGCGGAATCCGGAGCACCTTCTTCACCAGCCAGGGAAGGTTCAGCGCATCATCCTCGGCCCTGTTCCCCTTCATGCGGATGGTCAGATAATCTGACGCGAACAGGGTCATGTCCGGCCAGCGGCTATATGCGCGGAGAAGCTCCTCCGTATAGTTTTTCCGGTATATGTCATCCTGGTGGGCGATGGTCACAAGCTCCCCCTTTGCCGTCTGCCAGGCAAAGAGCCAGTCCTCCCGGATTCCCGGTTCACCGTCCCGCACATAAAGCGGAATCCCGTATCTCTCCGTCAGCTCCGAAAGCCATGGCCCCGGTGTTGCGGTGCAGCAGATAATCTCACTTTTCACCGTCTGATGAAGGAGCGACCGGATACACTGCTCCAGATACGGGGACTCCCCGTAGGCGCAGATGGCAAATGTATGCAGCTCAGAATTCATTGTCCGGTCCTCGCTTCCCGACATATAGTGCACCCAGACTCGGGTTGCTTCACAACCCGAGTTGTCGGTGTCCAGAGGCGCTTCGCGCCTTGGCCACCCGGAAATCAGGGGCAAAATCTGCCCGGTAAGCAAGCTTCCCGTTCAGATTTTACCCCTGATTTCCAGGGTGCTGTATAGTTACATATCATAAAATTTTTCCGTGCGCTTGTCAATGCATGACGCCGTCCTCACGGCCCTACCGGCAGAACAGGGTATAGATATCGCTCCACCAGACGGCGGACAGAATCAGCGCCGAAAGCGCCAGCACAAGCCCATGATAATCCCTTTCCCTGAGAGACAGCCTAATACTGCCCGGGGACAGGATAAACCACAGAAGGAACAGGAAGGGCACATAGTAGCGCCCCTGCACGCCCTCTATCTGCGCGCTTCCCGGCACGGTAAAGGCGATATACATGGACGTCCAGACCAGAACCGCCGTTATGCCGCAGAGAAGGAATACGCTTATCCGGAACCGCCATCCCGGAAGCATTTCCCCGCTTTCCTGCCCATCCTTTTGTGCTTCAGACGCTGTGCCCTTCTTCCCGTTCCCGGTGAGGATCACCAGGGCGCTGCCCGCGTACAGAAGCCAGGTATGGGTCACTGTCCTGATATGTCCCAGAAGGCCCAGTGACGCTTCCCCGAAGCAGTAGGAGGGGAATGTGGAAAATATACTCTTAAACAGTATCTGCGCGTAGGCAAGGGGCTGTCCCAGGATGAAGGCCATCTGCCCCTTCTCGCTGGTCTCTCCGCCTCTCAGGTCCCCGATATCCCTGGGCGCCGTCACCACCGGCAGCACAAAGGACAGGATGAGCGAGGCCGCGGCCAGCGCAAAGCCGGCCTTCATCAGAAGGCACTCTCTCCTGTTCCGGAACCGTTCCTCCGGGATCAGGAGTCCCACAAGGAGAAGCGGCGCATAGACCGCCTTGATGCGGCAGCCCCAGAAGAATATGACAAGAACGGCAAGAAATACCTTCCAGGTCATCTTCTCCTCTCTTCCGGGCAGAATATAGCGGAGAAGCAGGGCAAAGGAGAGCCAGAGGAAGGCGTTGACCGTCGGGTCATAGGAATACACCCCCGCCAGGAACAGGGTCTCCGGCATCAGCGCAAGAAATGCCATGACGGCCTTCCCTGCCGGCGCAGTCCTGATGGCCAGGGCCGTCACCAGGCAGTAAACCAGCAGATTGCCCAGGCGTCCCAGCTTCCAGAGAAGGGAAAACGGAAGATGAAGCAGTTCTCCCGCCTTGACGAAAAGCGCAGCGCCCGGGTAGCCGGTCACCGTCGTCCAGTTGACGTCGGCGCTCCAGTGATGCTCTCCCTCTCCGTAGCGGGCGGAGGTGTCCAGATAGCTGTCCAGCAGCTTCTGTTCCCTGCCTCCTCCCGGCTGATTGTAGGGCCAGGTATCCATCCCGGTGATAAATTCCTGCAGGATGGGATTCGTGATATCGATGGGCTTTTTATAATTTGCCAGCCAGAACACCTGGGAGAAATGAACCTCCTCATCCCAGCTGACCTTGTTGGCCGGAAGACTCAGGGAAAACAGGAGCCCGAAGCAGAGGGCCGTCACCAGAAAGCCCCGCTCGATATGCCCCGCAAACCAGTCCCGGAATACCAGAAGAAGCAGGATAATCCCGGACACTGTCCAGAAGAAGCACAGCCGGAACGGATTGAGGCGCGGAATGCACATGGCCTCGAATCCGGTAAATGACAGGGGCAGGGAATCGAAATCCATCAGGTCCTTCAGTCCCTCGGCGCCCAGCTCCCAGCGGTAAACGGCGATCTCCGCGTAATCCGCCGCGGCATGGACCGGCACGATGGACTCCCTGAGGGGGGCCATGTTCCGGTCGAAATACTGCACTGCCTCTTTTTCTCTCACCTCGCCGTAGGGATTCTTCGTCCCCAGTGTGATCCTGGCATTCAGCAGGCCGTCGTAGGCGTAGGTGTAGGCAAATTCCGTGATATAGCTTCCGTCCAGGGGGATATGGATGTGCACCTCCGTCTCATCGGCGGATATCACCCCGTCCCGCAGGGAAAACCCGCTGCCGGAAACCTCCGTCAGGGGAATGCTCTTTTTCTGATTCCGGGTAGCGGAAAGAAGCGCCGGCATATTTGCCAGAAGCTCCGCAAGAAGTCCCAGCACCAGCACCAGTATAAATACTGTTATTCCCTTTTTCATCTTTCCTCTGTCCATCTTCCGTCCCGCACTCCGGATTCTCTCTATTTTCGTTCGGCCGCCGAGATGCCCCTGTGGGCCAGGATCCTCTCATAGTCCTCGATGTAGTCCACTTCCGCCCAGAACATGCCGTCCACGTCACGCACATAGACTGGCCGCTCCCCGCACATGGAGTAGATGACATTCTCCCACCAGACACTGTGTTC
This sequence comes from Clostridium sp., assembly GCA_017634415.1. Lineage (GTDB taxonomy): Bacteria > Bacillota > Clostridia > Lachnospirales > Lachnospiraceae > Clostridium_R. The sequence continues at coordinate 477 of JAGBNL010000045.1, read as the reverse complement.
CTGTCTTCCTATCATTTCCTCCATGCGTTCCAGGAACGCCGGCATGAAGTCCGCGGAGAAGCGCCCGATGCCGATGTACTCTCCGGTGATATCCTCCCCGGTGAGCTCCTTTCCGTATTTCATGAGAATCCCGTTCTCATAGAAGAACTTGTAATCCGCCGTCTCCCTGCGGCTCTCGTCCGCGAACATGACGGGGCTTTCCTTTTCTTCGAGGATTCTGTCCAGAAGGGCTTCCTCCATATACACATCCCCGTTCATGATGAGGATATCATCCCCTGAGAGAAAATCCTTCGCAAACCATGCGGAGGCGATGCTGTTGGTCACATCATAGAAGGGATTCCTGTAAAATCTGACGCCGCAGCCTGCAAGAACCTCCTCTATCACCTCCGAACGGTATCCCACGGATATGGCGATATCCGTAAGGCCTCTGGAGTGCAGCATCTCCACCGTATAGCGGATAAGCGGCATCCCGCCGAT
>JAGBNL010000044.1 GCA_017634415.1 Clostridium sp. | reverse complement strand
CCACAATATAAGAAAAAAGAATATTGTCCTTCTTTCTCGCATCGGGAGAACGGCGGACAATATCCAGGCTGAGGATCTCCTCCGGCGCAATGTGCAGCATCTTTGCCGCCTTGCGCCGGAGATCCTCCTCTGTATGGTCAATTGATATTTTCAGCTGATTGATTCGTATCACGATCAGGCACTTCCTTTACTGCTCGCCCCGAAGGGGCGAGAGCCCCGCGGCTTTGAGCGGTTCAAAGGTACGCCCGGCGTACCTTCTGCTGCTGCTCGCCCCTGCGGTTCAGAGGTTACGGCTCCAGGTTTCCCTGCAGAATCCTGGCAATTTCGCTGTTCTCATCCAGCACCACCGTCTTGTTGGAACCCTTCAGGGATGCCTTCAGTGCGTCCAGGGAGCGGACAAAGTTGTAGAAATCCGCCTTGCTCTCATCATTGTAGGCCTCGCTCAGGATCCGCATGTATTCCGCCTCTCCCTCCGCCTTGATCTTCTGCGCCTCCGCATTTGCCTTCGCCACCGTCTCTCTCACGGTTTTGTCCGTGGAATTCCTCAGAAGAGAAGACTTGTAATCGCCGTCAGCCGTATACTGGGCCGCAATGTTGTTCCGCTCGGAGATCATTCTCTGATAGACGGACTCCTTGTTGGAATCCGGCAGATCCAGCTTCTTTGTTTCCACCGCGATAATGCGGATCCCGTAAGGATCCATCTGGCTTCCGATATTGCCGGTGATGGTCTGGGCAAGCTTTCCGTCACGGCCGGAGATGATATCCTCCTGGGAGGTGGCGGACAGGACCGTCTTCATGGAATTGTATACCACATTGCCGATTCGCGTTTCCGCCTTCTCCATGCTCGCGTTCAGTGTGGACATATAGCGGACCGGATCGGTGACTTCCCAGATAATAAAGGAATCCACATTCATGACCTTCTTGTCCTTAGTGGTGACATCGCTGGGAGAAAGGTCATAGAGCATTTTCTTCTTCGGGATTCCCTGGGCAGTCTGGACAAACGGGATCTTCAGGTGCGGTCCCGGCGTCTCATAGACATTCACCACGCTTCCGAACTGGGTGATAACCTTGTACTCATAGGCGTGGACGATGACCACCGACTGCACCAGCAGAAACAGGGCGATAATCACAAGAAGAATAACAGGTGTTCTGCGCTTCATCTGCCCCTCCTTTCCTTTACTGCTGCGGCTCCGTGCCTGCATTCGTCACGAAGGACTCCAGCGGAAGCACGGTGTTTACGCCGTCTGAGCTGTTGATGATAACCTTGAGATCCGGGAGTACCTCCTCCAGTGTCTCGTAGAGCATACGCTTCTTCGTGATCAGCGGATACTTCTGGTACTCCTGATACATGTCATTGAACCTGGCCGCCTGGCCCTCCGCCTCGCTGATGCGCTCCTGACGGTAGGCCTCCGCATCCTGGATAACCTTATCCGCCCTGGCATTGGCGGCAGGAATCTGCTCCGAAGCATATTTGTTGGCCTCATTGATGCGGGTATCCATGCCCTGCTTGGCATCCTCCACGGCCCGGAACGCGCTGATGACCTCCGCGGTGGGAGGTTCGGCATCCTGTATGGTGACATTTACCACGCCGAGGCCCACATTTTCCTTCTCCATCCGTTCGGACAGAAGGGTCTTTATCTTGGACTGGATCTCCGCCTTTCCGGTGGTGATAACATCATCCACATTGTAGACGCCTACGGTATCGCGGATATAGGACTGGGCAAGATTCCGGAGAATGTCATAGGCAGTATCCATATGGATGTAATACTCTACGGGATCATTGACCTGATATTCGATATAGAAATCCACATTAACAAAATTGAAGTCCTTGGTGATCATCTCGGACTCGCTGAGCACGGACTGATTATTGCTGTCATAGCCGATGGTCATTCCCTGGATTTCCCGGCTCATCTTCACCACATTCTGGACAAAGGGAACCTTGAAATGGACGCCCGGAGCTGTCACTGCCGCAGGCTGTCCCAGTGTGGACACCACGGCGGATTCATTCACATTCAGCGTGAAAAAGACGCCGTCTGATACCCGCCCGATAAACATAACCGCGGCGACAATGAGAATCACCCGGAAAAAATCAAAATTGCGCGGCTTTTTTCCGGAAGGTTCCTCCCCGCTGTTCTGACGAGGCTGCTTCAGACGTCCCAGAAGCTCCTGCAGATTCACTCTGTTTCGGGCCATAAGAATACCCCCTCTCTGCCTGATATCTCCGCCCGCCCCGAAGGGGCAAAAGCTCCGCGGCTCCCCGCGGCTCAGAATCATCATAGCAAGAGAAGGGGGTAAAAGCAATTACATCAATCTTACAATTAGGGACGGGCAGAATCCGCCCGGTTTTCCGGTTTTTCCGCGGATCAGGGACGCGCGGCACAGCTTCCCGCAGCATGTCCGCTGCTCCAGGCCCACTGGAGGTTGTACCCGCCGCAGATGCCGTCCACATCCACGATCTCTCCGGCAAAATAGAGTCCGGGGACGAGCCGTGATTCCATGCGTTCCGGGAATATCTCTCCCGCATCCACGCCGCCGGCGCAGACCTGACACTGGTCAAAGGAATTGGTCCCCGCAATCTCCGTGCGGAAGGCGCGGATTCGCCGGGCCAGGGCCTTTATCTCAGCATCTGTCATCCTGCCGCAGGGCTTTTTCCGGTCAATTCCTTCCAGCGAGAGAAACAGATCTCCCAGCTTTCGGTTGAACCATCCGGTAAAGAACTCGCTCACGGGCATATCCCGCAGGATTCTCCGCCTGTCTGAGAGCTGTGCCCGGAATGCCTCCGCATCCGTCCCCGGCCAGAAATCCAGCAGGCAGAAGACGCTTCCGCCCTCCGCCAGTATCCTGGAGGCATAACGGCTTATCTGGAACACCGGAATCCCGGAGATGCCGTAGTCTGTCAGTTGCAGTTCCCCGCGGTCCTCCGCGAGAAGTCTTTCCTTCCCGCCTTTTATACTGTACAGCGAAACGGATGCCTCCGTGCGGACGCCCGCAACGCTTTTATAATAGTTTTCTCTGCACCTTAGCTGCACCAGAGCCGGAAGCGGGGGAATCACATGGTGTCCCAGCTTTTCGGCCAGCACATATCCGGAGCCGTCAGACCCGGTCTTCGGGGCTGCCTTCGACCCGGCAGCCAGTATCACCCTGTCGCAGAAGATGGTATGCTCTCCGCAGTTAATCCGGAACTGATGCTGTTTCTTCCGGATGTCCTGCACGGTTATTCCGGTCCGCACATCCACGCCCTCCCGCTCCATGGCATGCCGGAGAACATCCAGCACGGAGGCCGCCTGCCCCGACGCGGGATATAGATACCCGTTCCGCTCTGCCGGGACGATGCCCAGGCCCGCAAAAAAACTCACCGTGTCATCCACATCGAAGGACCGGATAACCTGCATGGGAAATGCGGGCGTATCGGAACGGAAGCATTCCGCCTCCATGAACCGGTTGCTGAAATTACATTTTCCGTTTCCCGTGGAAAGGATCTTCTTTCCCACCCGGTCTGTATGCTCCAGGACCGTCACCGCGGCGCCCGCCCGGGCTGCCGTGATGGCTGCCATCATGCCGGACGCTCCGCCGCCTATCACTGCCACATGTATTTTCCCGGCGTCGCCGCTGCCCGTTTTCATGATTTCTGTCCTTTCCACCAGGTATCTCAGGTAACTGATTCTATCTCCGGGGTTTCCGCCTACATCAGACGAAGCTTTCTTGCAAACACCAGAAGTCTCGTGCCGCCGCGAACGCTGTGGAGCTCATCCTCGCTGATCCCGCCGAGACGGAAAAACATCGCCATATAGACCAGGACTGCCGCGGCGACTGCGCCGGCAACACTCATCAGATTCGAATGAACCGCGGCGTAAATTGCCTGGTAAATGATCCAGGCTGCAGCTCCCATCACGGCGGAGGCCGCCGCCGGAATAAGGAATGTCCTGCGGATCTCCTGCCGGTAGGGGATACACCGCCGGATGGAAATCTGGTTCAGCACACACATGAATATCGCAAAGAAGATGCTGGCGAATACCATGCTGTAGATTCCCATGCGGAACACAAAGAGGAATACGAGAAGAACGCCGATGTGAAGAATCAGCGACACGAAAGCGTTCTTGACCGGTTCCCGCATGCGTCCCAGTCCCTGAAGAACCGCGTTGGTTACCGTGGACAGAGAGAGGAATACCACCGCCGCGGAACCCACCATCAGCATGCGGATGCCGTCCGCATTGCTGCCGCTCCGGAAGAGCAGGTTCATCACCGGGCCGGCGAGAACCGTAAGCCCCACTGCCGCCGGGATGGCGATCAGCATGGCAACACGGATGACAAGTCCTGTCTTCTCCAGCATCTCCTCCGTATTTTCTCTGGAGGACGCCGAGGACAGGGCCGGAATCAGCGAGGAAGACAGGGAATTGGCCATGGCCAGCGGCACATGGACCAGGAGCATGTATTTGTTATTGTAGATGCCCCAGAGCCGGAGAAAGGAATTCCCCTGCCCCGTCATTCTCATGCCGTGGGCCATAATTCCGTTATCGATAACGGAATTGATATTGTAGACCGCTGAGCTGAGCAGTACGGGAATCACCGTCAGAAGCAGCACCCGGCTCACCTGTCCGAAGCTCTCCCGGCTTCCGCTCTTATCCTTCCTGACCCTCTGCCGGAATACGGGACGGTACAGGAAATACATGGCAAGCACAAAAAGAAGGGCCGCAAAGGCACCGGAACCTGTTCCCAGGGTGCCGCCCGCGGCACCGTAAGCCTCCGCGTATCCGCTCTCTCCCAGAGCTTCCGCTGTTTTCATTCCCATGCCGAAGAGGAACCCTGCCGCCACAACACTGACAACGGCGTTCACAATCTGCTCCAGAATCTGGGAAATGGCTGTGGGAATCATGGTCCCGTGTCCCTGGAAAAATCCCCTGAGCACGCCAAGATACGCCATAATCCAGATGGTCGGCGCCAGTGTTCTGAGGGCGTAAACCGCCAGCGGCGTATCAAAGACCGAGGTTGCGAAAAAATCCGCGAAAAACCACGTGACAGCGCAGGCCATGCCGCCCGCCGCCGTCGCATAGACAAGGGCCGACTTCAGGACGCGTCCCGCATTTGCGTATTCATTCTTTGCCAGTCTCGCCGACAGCATTCGGGATACCGCCACGGGAAGACTGTAGGATGAGAGGATCAGCATGATATTGTACACATTGAAGGCTGTGGAATAATATCCCATGCCTTCGTCGCCGATGATGTTGGTCATCGGGACACGGTACAGAATGCCGATCAGCCGGACAATGATCCCCGCCGCGGCGAGGATGGTGCCCTGCATCACAAAATTCGATTTTCTTTTCTGGTCCGTGCCGGAAAGATTCACCTGTTTCACCTTGTATAACCCTTCATTTCAAGAATCTCTTCCTGCTTCCGCTCCATCAGGAGACGTTCTTCCTCTTCCATATGATCGTAGCCGAAAAGGTGCAGCATGCTGTGCGCCACAAGAAAGGCCAGTTCTCTTTCCTGCGAGTGACCGTAGGCTTCCGCCTGTTCTTTTACCTTGTCCACGGAGATTACGATGTCCCCCAGGAGAAGCTCTCCCGTCTCGGGGTGAAAGCAGTCCTCCCCGTGTTCCTCCAGCCAGTCAAAATTCCCCGGCCTGTCATAGTCGCACATGGGAAAGGAAAGAACATCCGTGGGCCGGTCTATCCCCCGGAATTCCCTGTTCAGCTCGTGAATCCGCTCATTGTCCGTGAGCACGACACTGACCTCCGCCTCATAGGGGCAGTTCTCATAGTCCATGGCGGCCATAACCACTTCATTTATTATCTTTTCGTGAGGAAGCTCCAGCTTCTCGTCTGCCTCGTACTCGATGTTTATCGTCATCGGTCACCTCTCCGTTCCTGTCTGTGCGCCGATCATATCTGTCATAGGCCTCCACGATCTTCTGTACCAGCGGATGACGCACCACATCCTCGCTGGTCAGGGTACAGAAGGCGATATCGTTGATTCCCTTCAGCACCCGGAGCGCCACATCCAGGCCGGACACGGCGTCTGCCGGAAGGTCCTTCTGGGTCCGGTCTCCCGTCACGATGACCTTGGACCCGAACCCGATACGGGTCAGAAACATCTTCATCTGTGCCGGCGTGGTGTTCTGGGCCTCATCCAGGATGATATAGGCATTGTCCAGGGTCCGTCCGCGCATGTAGGCCAGCGGCGCCACCTCGATCAGCCCCTTCTCCGCATTGTGCAGATAGCTGTCCGCCCCCATAATCTGATAGAGGGCGTCATAGAGGGGCCGCAGATAAGGGTCAATCTTCGACTGCAGATCACCCGGGAGGAATCCCAGCTTTTCGCCCGCCTCGATGGCAGGACGGGTCAGGATAATCCGGTTCACTTCCCCGGTCTTGAAGGCCTGAATCGCCATGGCCATGGCGAGGTAGGTCTTGCCGGTTCCCGCAGGTCCGATGCCGAACACGATCATCTTCTTCCGGATACTGTCCACATAGTTCTTCTGTCCTACCGTCTTCGGTTTTACCGGCTTTCCGTCTATGGTTCTGCAGATAACATCCCTGTCGATCTCCAGAATCTGGGATTCCTGCTGGCGAAATGAAAGCGACAGCGCATAATCCACGTTCTGTTCGGTGATCTTATTGCCGCGCACCGACAGCTCCAGAAGACTGTTAATCACGCTCTTTGCCTGCCGGATGGTCTGTTCAGGGCCGATAATCTTCAGGGCTCCGTCCCGGAGAATGATGGTGGTGTGAAGCGTTCGCTCAATCTTCTTGATATAGGAATCAAACTGACCGCAGATATTCTGAACATGCTCCATGGGAATATCTATGGTGGACTCGATGATGCTCATCGGCAGAACAGTCTCCTTTCAACAACGAAACCCCGGTTACGATAACCGGGGTCTCACTTTTCATCGCTTATTTAAATTTGCGCTTTCTGGCAGCTTCAGACTTTTTCTTACGTCTTACGCTCGGCTTCTCGTAATGCTCTCTTTTACGAATCTCCTGCTGAATACCTGCCTTAGCGCAGTTTCTCTTGAATCTGCGCAGAGCGCTGTCAAGACTCTCGTTCTCTTTTACGATAACATTCGACATAGCTTACACCCAACCTCCCTTCAGTTGCCAGTATTCCGTG
>JAGBNL010000043.1 GCA_017634415.1 Clostridium sp. | reverse complement strand
GTCCTTCGTCTCCCCCTTCTTCATGCCGATGACGCCGTCCTCAAAGCCGGCGATAAAGGCGCCGCTTCCCAGCTCCAGGTCATAGCCGGAGGAGCTTCCGCCCTCGAAGGCCTCTCCTGCGATTTTTCCGACGAAATCAATATTCACCGTATCCCCGGAGGCCGCGGCCCGGTCCACCTCGGTATAGGTCGGGTGGGCCTTCAGCACCTGATCAATCTGGTTCTGCACCTCTTCGTCCGTCACTTCCGCTGTCACCTTATTGGCGTGAAGGTTCTTATACTCGCCGAGGGTAACGCTGGCGGTATCCCCGTAGACGGCCGGTTCTGTCTCCGGCTCGGTCTCAGCTGCTTCCGTCGGAACAGGCGCAGCTGATTCAGCTGTGCTTTCCTGAACCGTCTCCTGTGTGCTTTCCGCCGGTGCCTCTTTCCCGCATCCGGCCGCGGCCAGCGCCGCAGCCAGAATGAGGGACATGCTTATAATCCTGCTTCTCTTTTTCATTTTTTTCTCCTGACATTTTGAAGGGAGCGGGGTTCCTGTTCCTTATCCCTGATAGAATGCCTTATATGCACGGTATGCGCTGTACACATCGAACTTGGAGGTCACTTCAAAGGGGAGTGCATGGACATGACCGGCACGCCGATATCCACCACATTGATGTCCTTGCCGGACACATAGAGGGCCACAGTTCCGCCGCCGCCCACATCGACAGCGCCCAGCTCGCCGGTCTGCCAGCAGACGCCGCCCTTGTCCAGAATGCCGAGAACCTGCGCCATCAGCTCCGCGCTCGCGTCATTGGAGCCGGACTTTCCTCTGGCGCCGGTATACTTCATGATGGAAACGCCCTTTCCGAGGAAGGGGATATTGTTCTTCTCAAAGGGATCCGGGAAGGTCGGGTCGAAGGCTGCACTCACATCAGAGGAAAGACAGATGGAATTCCTGAGGACAGCGCGTACATTTGCCCCTTCCACCTCTGCCAGATCCTCCACATAGTGAAGGAGGAACTCGGAATTCAGGCCGGTGTTTCCGACAGAACCGATCTCTTCCTTGTCCGCCAGCACGGTTACGGTGGTGTACTCCGGCGCGGAGGTCTCCAACTCCGCCATGACTGCTGTGTATGCGCAGACCCGATCATCCTGGCCGTATGCGGCGATAAGTCCCCGGTCAAAGCCGATATCTGTGGGCTTTACCGCAGGCACGAACTCAATCTCGGCCCGGAGGAAATCCTTCTCCGTGATGCCGAACTGCTCGTTCATCAGCTGCAGCGCGCGAAGCTTCACCGCTTCCTTTACGCCCTTGCCGTCCTCGTCCTCCTCGTCAATGAAGGGGATGCTGCCGATGATGATATTCAGCTCTTCCGCCCGGAGGCCTTCCTTCAGCTTTCTGTCATCCTGCTTTGCGCTCAGGTGAGGAAGCAGATCGGAGATGACAAACTGCGGATCGCCTTCCTTCTCTCCCACGGAGATCTGCACGGTCTCCCCATTCTCCTTCACAACCACGCCGTGCATGGCCAGCGGGATGGTGGCCCACTGATACTTCCGGATACCGCCGTAGTAGTGGGGCTTGAAGTATGCCAGGCCGTCCTTCTCGAAGAGGGGCATGGGCTTGAGGTCAAGTCTCGGCGAGTCGATGTGGGCCGCATTCATGCGCAGTCCGTCCGCCAGGGGTCTGGTGCCGAAAGTGGTCATGATGAGGGCCTTGTCACGGTTGTTAAAGAATACCTTATCTCCCGGCTTGTAGCATTTTCCGGTCTCAAAGGGCACATAGCCCGCTTTGTCCAGCAGTTCTCTTACCGCGGCATTGAATTCCCGCTCGGTCTTTGCCTTCGCGAGAAATTCCTTATAGCCCTCCGCGAACGCGCATGCGGCATCCATTTCATCCGCATGATTTTCCGTAAAGTCCTCATAGGAAAATGTCAGCTGTTTCTGCAGTTCTTTTGCCTTCATTTGTATCTTCCTTCCTGCAATTTCGGTGTTTTCGGCATCCGGGTGCCGGAGATTGTATTCGAAAAAGCCGGTACGTGCGCCCTTTTCCCGGATCGCAGAATGTACCGGCCTCTGTTCTTACCTGAACAGCGTCGTGCTGTCCAGCATCAGTGTAAAAGGACCGCTGTTGACAAGGGAAATCTTCATCATTGCGCCGAATTCCCCGTGTTCCACATGGAAGCCGTTCTCCCGGCACCGTTCCATAGCCCGCTCGTACAGCTTCTCGGCATGCTCCGGTGCCCCCGCCTTCACAAAGCTGGGCCGGTTTCCCTTATGGCAGTCCGCATACAGCGTAAACTGGCTCACCATCAGTATCTCCCCGCCGACGTCCGCCAGGGAGAGATTGGTTTTGCCGTTCTCATCTTCAAAGATCCGCAGCTTGCAGATCTTATCCATCATCTTATCTGTCAGTTCTTCTGTATCCTCGTTCTCCACACCCAGGAGAATGAGAAATCCTTTTTTGACAGCACCGACAGGGCGGTCATCCACTGTGACTTCCGCCCTGTCGACTACCTGCAAAACAACTCGCATGTCCTGCTCCTGTAGATTGTCTTGATTGCTCGGCACGCCGGGTGCCGGGCAGTTTCGTATCTTCTTATCAGAACTTCAGGTCCTTGAACAGGTCGCCCAGGGTTGTGGTCAGGGCATCGCTGTTCTTATATGCCGGAACCTGATCGTCCGGTGCTTCCTCTGCGGAGGTTTCACGCATGCTGAGGCTGAGCTTGCCGTCCTTCTTCGCGATAACCTTCACTGTCACCTTCTGGCCCTCTTTGAGGACTGCGGACGGATGCGGGATACGCTTTTTGCTGATCTGGGATACATGGCACAGACCGGAGAGGCCGTTGTCCAGGGTGATGAATGCGCCGTAGGGCTTGATGGTCTCGACGGTTCCTTCCATCACGGAACCGACTTCGCACTTCGCGATCTTTGCGGCCTTCGCCTCCTGCTCCTTCGCTCTTGCAGCTTCTCTGCCGGAGAGTACCAGGTGCTTCTTCTCTTCGTCTGCCTCGATGACTGTGACATCGATGGTCTTGCCGACCCACTCATTCAGGTCTTCCACGAAGCTGTTGGAGATACGGGATGCCGGAATGAATGCGCGCATGCCTTCCAGCTTTGTGGTAACGCCGGCCTTCACAGCCTCCAGGATGGTAACCGGAACCATGGTGCGCTCGTTCATCATCTCACGCAGCTTCTCCCAGGTCATCTTATCGTTGGCGTCCTTGCGGGACAGCACCACATTGCCGCTGCCGTCATCCATCTTGATCACGGTTGCCGTGATCTCGTCGCCGGTGTGGATCTCTTCCTTCAGGTTGAATTCCGGATCATTTGAGAGATTTGCTTTATCGATAGAACCGCCTGTATAGGTGCCAAGGTCTACCAGAACCTGGTCATCGGACACGCTGACGACAGTTCCCGTAACCATATCTCCCACATGTACACGGCGAAGAGAAGCGTCAATCTCCTTCTCAAAATCCGCCATGGATTCCTGGGCTGCCGGAGCCTCTTCTACAGGTGTGTTTTTGATTTCATCTGCCATGTTACAGTTCCTCCTATTTTCAAACATACCTCTATTTAAACACAAAAGCGGGAAATGTCAACCTTTGTGGAAATATTAAGGGGGGCTGCCGTTTTTGCGGCAGCCCCCGGGATACTCACGGTTGGTGAATATTTAATTTAGAGTCATCGATTATGACCAAGCGATGCCCTGACCCATCATAGCGTCAGCAACCTTCTGGAAACCAACGATGTTAGCACCAGCAACCAGGTTGTAGCCAAGGCCATATCTC
>JAGBNL010000042.1 GCA_017634415.1 Clostridium sp. | reverse complement strand
TGAAAAAGGTGACGGTTTCCTGTTCCGCCACCTTGATCATCATCCAGGCGTGCATGAAACGGTCGGTTTTCCGGCCGTTACTGATTTCATAGCGAAGCTCGTCTGACATACCTGGTCCTCATGTTCAGGGTCCCTCTGCGGGGAACCTGTGTCATGTTTCTGTATTATTCCTCGTAGCCGTCCGGATTCCGGGACTGCCATCTCCAGGCATCGCGGCACATATCCTCCAGATTCTTCTCCGCCTTCCAGCCGAGAATCTTCTCTGCTCTGGACGGGTCGGAATAGCAGGTGGCCACATCGCCGGGGCGCCGCGGGTCAATCACGTAGGGGATCTCTTTTCCGCAGGCCGCGGAGAAGGCCTTGATGATGTCCAGCACGCTGTAGCCGATGCCGGTGCCGAGGTTGAAGATGCCCACGCCGGAAACGGTGTCCATGCCCTTGATGGCGGCCACGTGTCCCTTCGCCAGGTCAACGACGTGGATATAGTCCCGGACGCCGGTGCCGTCGGGGGTGTCATAGTCATTGCCGAAGACGTGGACCTTCTCCAGCTTGCCGGAGGCAACCTGGGCCACGTAGGGCAGCAGGTTATTCGGAATACCCTTCGGGTCCTCGCCGATGAGACCGCTCTCGTGGGCGCCGATGGGATTAAAGTACCGCAGCAGCATCACATGCCAGCGGTTATCGCTCTTCCACAGATCGGAGAGAATCCGCTCCTGCATGGACTTGGTGGCGCCGTAGGGGTTCGTGGTCTCGCCCAGGGGACATTCCTCGGTGATGGGCACAAAGGCCGGATCGCCGTATACCGTGGCGGAGGAGGAGAAGACGATGCTGAAGCAGCCGTGGCGCTTCATGGCCTTGCAGAGGTTTATCGTGGACCCCAGGTTGTTGCGGTAATACTTCAGGGGCTCCTTCACGGATTCGCCCACCGCCTTGTAGCCTGCGAAGTGAATGACGGCGTCGATATCCTCCAGGTCAAAGAGTTCGCTTACACTGTCATAATCCCGCAGATCCAGGTTGTAGAATTTGGGGCGCTTTCCGGTGATCTGTTCGATGCGGTCCACCACCATCTCCTTGGAATTGTAGAGATTGTCGGCGATGATGACGTCGTATCCTGCGTTCAGAAGCTCCACACAGGTGTGGCTTCCGATGAATCCGGTTCCTCCGGTGACTAGAATCTGCATAGTATTATTCCTCCTGCTGTGAATTAACGGTATTGATAAAGCGGTCAAAGTGCTCTTTTCCGGAGGCTGTATCGGGGAACACGCCGCAGTGTTCGAGAACCTTCGAGAACACGATGCCGATTTCTTTTTCCAGGACCTGCGAAAGCTTTTCCGCATCCTGTCCGGAAACATGCTCCGGGCGGTATTCCGGATACTTTTCCAGAATCTCCGCGGCCCAGGCCGCGTGGGACTGAAGCTCCGGGATGAGGGAGATATCCTTTCCGGAAAGGATGGCATTCTTCAGCGAATCCATTTCCCCGAGAAGGCGGGCCGGAAGGACCGCAAGACCCATCACCTCGATGAGGCCGATGTTCTCCTTCTTGATGTGATGGAGCTCCTGGTGGGGATGGAAGATGCCCAGGGGGTATTCCTCCGTGGTCCGGTTGTTCCGGAGCACCAGGTCCAGCTCGTAGAGGTCTCCCTTTCTGCGGGCGATGGGGGTGATGGTATTGTGGGGCGTATCCCCGGAACGGGCCAGGATGCCGGCCTCCCCGTCGCTGTAGCCGCGCCACAGGGTCAGAATCTTATCCGCCAGCGTCACCAGGCGCTGCGGGTCCGGGCTGTCCAGACGGATGACGGACATGGGCCAGTGGACGATGCCCGCTTCCACATCCTCAAATCCGCGGAAGACCAGCTTCTCCCGGATGTCTGCCTTCGCCATGGCGAAGGTGTATCTGCCGCCCTGGAAGTGCTCGTGGGTCAGGATGGAGCCGCCCACGATGGGCAGGTCCGCGTTGGAACCCACGGTGTAGTGCGGGAACATGGTGATGAATTCCATGAGCCTGCGGAAGGTTCGCACATCGATCTTCATGGGGATATGCTCCCCGGAGAGAACGATGCAGTGCTCATTGTAATAGACATAGGGCGAATACTGCAGGAACCACTGCTCCCCGTCCAGCGTCAGGGGAATCAGACGGATATTCTGTCTGGCCGGATGGTTGAGCCTGCCGGCGTAGCCCTCATTCTCCCGGCAGAGAAGGCACTTCGGATAGGAGGTCTGCTTCTGGCTGAGCGCCGCGGCGATGGCCTTCGGGTCCTTCTCCGGTTTGGAGAGATTGATGGTGATATCCAGGTCGCCGTACTTCGTCGGCGCCTTCCATTTGCGGTCCCTGCAGATCCGGTAGGTCCGGATGTAGTCCGAGTCGAGGGCCAGATGGTAGAAATAATCCGTGGCTTTCTCGGGGCTTACCTCATAAGCCGCGCGGAAGGTGCGGATGACCTCTCCCGGCTTCGGGGTGAGAACGCCCATGAGACGGGTATCCAGAAGGTCTCTCTCGGTGACGCTGTTCCCGCAGATGCCCCGGGTGACCGCGTCATCCAGGAGGAAGGAGAGTATCTCCTCCAGCGGGGTGTCCGTCTCCGGGAAAGAGAAGTCCTCCTCCGGCTCGATTTTCAGAATATCACAGAGGCTGTTTGCGGCCCAGAACACATCGTCGGAGGTGATGAGTCCCTTTTTTACGCCATAGGCGGTCAGCGCGCATACTGCCTGTTCGGTGCTGCGAAAAGAAGCGGCCATATAACTCTCCCTTCTTTCGGGAAACGTCCGGCGGCCGGCGGATGAACGCCGGGTGCCGGGAGTAAAACGATTTCGATGTGCCGAAAATTGAATCTGGTACGGCACTCTGTTGATTATTACAGGAACAGGCGCCGAAAACAATAGAATATTCTTGGAAAAGTCTTCAATATTATTCTTCGGAGATAAATAAGCTTTCCCGGCGGCTTTGATATGCTTGAAATTATGTTCGAAATTTATAAAAAATTCTCTTGCAAATGAAGAAAGTATCGGTTATCATAATACCACTTTACAGGGAAGTTCAATTGCGGGCCGGACAGAAGCGGTGCGGTTGTATTTCAGAACGTGTAAAGATGAAGCTGATGGCACGGCCTGAACTGTGGAGGTATTTTGAGATGAGCAAGAGCAAGGTAATTCGACTGGACGCATCTAAGGTAAACGATTTTGTGAATGCGGCTGCACGCTGTGAGTTTGACATTGATATCATGAATACGGGACGGAATGGCGGTGTGGATGCCAAGTCCTATCTGGGCATCATGGGACTGGACCTGACAAAGGACCTGACCGTTGAATACGATGGCGAGGATGAAGCCTTTGAAGCGCTTCTTAACAGCCTGGCTGCGAAGACAGAGTAATAGGAACCAGAAGAAGAGCCCTCCGGCAATGCCGGGGGGCTTATCGTGATCCCGGAGAAACAGGATGACTATTGAATATGAACAGAGCCCCCGGAGCCCCCGCAGGAAGAAAAAGCTTTCTCCTGCGGCGAGGCGGGCGAGAAGACGGCGCAGGAGGATGCGTCAGATAAGAAATATTGCAATCTTTGCGGCAGTCTGCCTGCTGCTGCTTTTTCTGCTGATATCCGGTATCCGCGCAATCATCGGTCTGGTGAAGGGCGGGGAGAAGGATACGCCGGCGGAGGCGGAAGCAGTGCAGGAAACCCTGCTGGAGGGGGAGGATACTCCGGCAGGGGAGACGGAAGGAGATTCGTCAGAACCGGAAGCGGAAAGCGCCCCGGAGGAGACGGCTCCCGAGGAGACAGTCCCGGCCCTTTCCTTCGAGAGCACGGTGCAGAAACCGCAGTTTTTCGCGGGATATGTGCCCCAGGGCGCGGGAATCCCCATCACCATCGGGGAGGTGGGAAGCACCTACGGCGTCCTCATTGACATGGATACGGGCACAGTGGTTGCCGGCCGGGAGGCGGATACGGTGATGAATCCGGCCTCCATGACCAAGATACTGACGGTTCTGGTGGCGGCGGAGCACGTGACAAATCCGGATGACCTGGTGGTCATGTCCCAGGAAACCATGGATTATATCTATAAGAATGACTGCAGCACCGCGGGATTTGCCCTGGGTGAGGCAGTGCCGGTGCGGGACCTGTTCTACGGGACGGCACTGCCCTCCGGCGCCGACGCGGCCCTGTCCCTTGCGCAGTATGTGGCAGGGTCCCAGGAAGCCTTCGTGGAGCTGATGAACCAGAAGGTGCAGGAGCTGGGGCTTTCGGAGACGGCCCATTTCTCCAACTGCATCGGCCTCTACAGCGAGGAGAACCACTGCACCGTGAAGGATATGGCCATGATTCTCAAGGCGGCGGTGGAAAATGACTACGCCCGGGAGATTCTCTCGGCCC
>JAGBNL010000041.1 GCA_017634415.1 Clostridium sp. | reverse complement strand
GTACAGAGGGAATCGTCAATCTTTGCCTTTCTTCCGTCGGCATCCAGAATGAGTCCGGGACATCCCAGCTCTCTTATGCACTTTCCGCAGGCAATGCACTTCTCCGGGTCCACATGGGAATGACCGGAGGGCTTGGTCACTGCGATGCAGGGAGACCGGAAGATGATGGCTTTCACGCCCGGCACCTCGGCCACCCGCTTTACGGTTTCCACGGAAGTCTTAAAGTCCAGGGGATCCACGGTCTCCACTACGCTTAAGCCGATGGCCCTGAGCACCTTCTCGATGCTGACCTTCTCCACCGCCTGTCCCATCACGGTTCTGCCCGTACCCGGGTGGGGCTGGTGGCCGGTCATGGCGGTGGTGGAATTGTCCAGCACCACCAGGGTCATATCCGCCTGGTTGTAGAAGGCATTGACTGTTCCGGTAATCCCGGAGGCAAAGAAAGTGGAGTCACCCACAAAGGCAAAGCACTTCGTATCCGGCTCAATGTGGCCCACGCCCTGGGCGATGCCGATCCCTGCGCCCATGCAGAGGCAGGTGTCGCACATATCCAGCGGGGCCGCATTGCCCAGCGTATAGCAGCCGAT
Source organism: Clostridium sp. (assembly GCA_017634415.1). Taxonomy (GTDB): domain Bacteria; phylum Bacillota; class Clostridia; order Lachnospirales; family Lachnospiraceae; genus Clostridium_R. The sequence continues at coordinate 7,246 of JAGBNL010000041.1, read as the reverse complement.
ATCGCCGCAGTAGATGGTCTTCTTTCCCTTCATGGCCGCCTTCACCGCGTAGAAGGAGGCCCGGTGGGGACATCCCGCGCAGAGAACCGGCGGGCGCACCGGCAGTGCCGGCGGTTCCGGAAGCTTCTCTCCGCCTTCCGCTGTCCCGGGGGCATTTCCCAGGAACGCGGTCAGGGCTCCATCCACGATCTCCATGGAATTCTCGCCGGAGAGGGGAATATCTCCCGTGCGCTTTCCGCGGATTTTGACGGAGAGACCGTATTTGCCGCAGATGTAGGTGAGATTGCGCTCGATGACCGGGTCAAGCTCTTCGATGCAGAGAACCTCATCCAGCCCCTCAAGGAACTCCACCGCCAGTTTTTCCGGGAAGGGGAATGGGGTCGCAACCCGGAGAATCCTCGCATCTCTTCCCCGCAGGGAATCCCTGGTGTACATAAAATTGATGCCGTGGGTGGCAATGCCTTTCCGGATGCTGCCGCTCTCCCGCAGAATCGTGTTTCTCGGATATGCCGAGAGCATCTCCTTCAGCTCCTCGTTCCGCTTCTCAATCATCGCGTGATTCTTCACGGAAAGCCGCGGGAAGATAACCCAGCGGGAGGGATCCTTGATGAATCCTTCCGGTCTGTTCTGGTAATACTCCTCCGGATCCTTCACATCGATGGCCTCATAGCCGTGATCGATGCGGGTGGTAGCCCGGAAAAACACCGGTGTGTGATACTTTTCAGAAAAATCGAAGGCCTCCTGAATCATCTCGTAGGCCTCGCTTACGGAGCAGGGATCAAAGACCGGCACCTTGGAGAACATGCCGAAGGTCCGGGTATCCTGCTCTGTCTGGGAGGAAATGGGGCCGGGGTCATCCGCCACCAGCACCACCATGCCGCCCTTTACGCCGATATATTCCAGGCTCATCAGCGGGTCCGAAGCCACATTCAGGCCCACCTGCTTCATGGTCACAAGGGCCCTGGCGCCGGTGTAGGCAGCGCCTGCCGCCACTTCCATCCCGGCCTTCTCATTAATGGACCACTCCACGTAGACATTGCCGGGATTGCGCTTTGCAACCGTCTCCAGCACCTCCGTGGAGGGCGTTCCCGGATATCCGGAAACCAGGTTGACCCCGGCGGCCAGTGCGCCGAGGGCGATGGCTTCATTGCCCATCAGGAATTCTTTATGCATAATGTACCTCTGTTGTATAGGATTGGGGGTGCCGGCATACGCCAATTCGGATTGCTGCGCAATCCTCAGGGATGCCAAGCCTATTCAGCACCAGGTCACAGAATGCTGCGCATTCTGTGACTGTAGGCGTTCAGAGACGCTTCGCGTCTTGCCCGCCAGGAAAAAGCAAAGAAAAAATGTCTCGTGAACAAGTTCCCGGCCCATTTTTTCTTTGTTTTTTCCCTGGTGCTGAATAATTACACTTTATCCCAAAAAAGCGCCGAATTCAAGTGCTTCTTTGCGCTCTGCACAGTGCCTGCAGACACTCGCGCGCCTTCCATAGAACACTTCAATATTTTTTTGAAAATCGTGCAATATTCTATACCTTCACTCTGCGGGGGCGTGATACAATAAATCTGGCAAAAACCAAAACCAAAACAGGGAATATAGATTATAAGGAGGATAATGCCATGATTACTGTCAATGCAATGGGAGATGCCTGCCCGATCCCGGTGGTAAAGACGAAGAAGGCCATCGATGCCCTCGGCGGAAAGGCAGAAGAGATTGAGACCCTGGTGGACAATGAGACTGCCGTCCAGAACCTGACGAAGCTGGCCGGAAGCAATAACTTCCCGGTGCAGTCGGAAAAGCTGGGGGAAGGTCAGTACCGGGTTCTTATTCATGTTCCGGAGGGTACAGCGGCCGGCGCAGCCGATGAGGAAGCACCCGTCTGCATCCCGGATGCAAGGGGCGGTTCCGTGGTCGTTATCTCCTCTTCCACCATGGGCAATGGCAGCGACGAACTGGGGGCTTCCCTGATGAAGGCTTTCATCTACGCCCTCTCCCAGCAGGACACCCTGCCGAAGGCTATCCTCTTCTACAACGGCGGCGTAAAGCTCACCACCGGAGATTCCGCTTCCATCGATGACCTGAAATCCATGGAAGCCCAGGGCGTGGAGATTCTCTCCTGCGGAACCTGCCTGAATTTCTTCGGTCTCACCGATGACCTCAAGGTCGGCGGCGTCACCAACATGTATGATATCGTGGAAAAACAGAATAAAGCAGTCCGGATTATCCGGCCGTAATAACAGGAACCTGCCGCATGATACAGCTCATGCGACAGGTTCCGTTGTTTTATGCAATCTTTTTACTCAGATATTCAAGACTCACGGAGCGTTTATCTCTAATCTGCTTTACTCAAAGATTGTCTGCCCGTCCACTTCGGTGGTGAGGGCCTTCAGTCCCTTCATAACCAGCTTTCTGCGAATGGCCTTCTCCTCGTCAGCCGGAAGTGCCGGATTGCCGAGAGGATGCGGGATCGCGATCGCCGGGACGATACGGTTTGCACCGACCGTCATGGATATCGGAGTTACTGTACAGATATGGACAACCGGAAGACCAGCTCTCTCAATCTCTTTTACCATCGTTGCACCGCAACGAGTACAGGTTCCTCACGTACTGGTTAGTATCACGCCGTCAACACCTGCGGATACTAACTTCTTTGCATATTCTGCGGCAAATGCCTTCGCGGATGCGACGGCGGTGCCGTTTCCTACGGTAGCATAGTACAGATTGTGGAGCTTGCCGATGACGCCTTCCTTCTCCAGGTCGCGCATCACGTCCACCGGAAGAACCCGGTTGGGATTTGCGTTGGCGTAGCTCGGGTCATAGCCGCCGTGGGCCGTCTCATAGGTCTCGGAGGTCAGAACCTCCACGCCGGTCAGATCATACTCACCGTAGCGGGATGCACTGGAGCTCTCGATGTGGTCCGGGTTGCCCTTCGGCACGATACCGCCGGAGGTGACCAGGGCGATGGTGGCGTGGGCCAGATCCTTGATGGCCGGATTCGGTGCCACACGGTCGAATACGGGCATCGGATACTCTGTCGTGAAGGGCTTTCCTGCCAGCTTCTTAAGCAGCATGTCGACAGCCCGCTTCGAACCTCTCTCCTTCTCGAAGAAGTTGACGCGGACGCCGTTGGGCATGTAGCCTTCCTCACAGGAAGCGCCGATCTTTTCGCCCTTTCCGAGCTTTATGGCCAGGGGCGCCATGGTCTTCACAGCGGCGCGCATGCCTGCCGCGCTGTTCTTGGTCGCCACGATGTAAACTTCATTCTTGAACATGTCAGCGCCCGGGTTCTCCTCGTACATGCCGGTGAGAACGGGAATGCCCAGTTCCTTCTTAACTGCTGCGGAGATGGTGCCGCAGGCTACACCGTAGCGTCCTGCGTTGAAAGCCGGTCCTGCGATAAAGAGATCCGGTTTCTGCTCCTTTACCATGGCGATGATATCTGCCTTGGCCTTCTCCAGGTTTTCATTGAAATAGGAATCGCCGCAGACCACCGTGGCGACGATCTCAGCTGCTTCCGCAAAGGCCGGGTTTGCCAGAAAAGCCTGTCCCGGTCCGACTGCCTCGCCGATCCGAATCTCGGCAGGGTAGTCCGCCTTTTCCTCGCCGCCGATCTGGGCGAAGAACTGGTTGATATAATGGACAACTCTCAGTTTTGCCATTCTCTCACTCCTTTCCTTCCCATCTTCATCAGCGCGCGCTCAGGGTGCCGAAGCCCGTCTCATTGGTCGAGCCGGTAATGACCTGCAGCTCCACCTCCAGGCTTCCGTCTTCACGGAGGGTGGTGGCGCTGGCGCCGGCAATCTTGTTGATGTAGGCCAGGGTTCCGATCACCTTGTCCATCTTCGGCAGAATGACAACCTCATTCGCATTGCCGCCGGTGACTACCGCATCCGCTGCTGCATCCGCATCTGCGAGGGACTGGGACTTTCCGTCCTGTCCGGCATACTCATCGGTGATAATGACGGTCTTGACGCCTTCCGCCTCGATCTTCTTGCAGTTCATGATCAGGTCCGTATCCGGGTTGCCGAATCCCTCCTGGGATACGATAACACCGTCTAAGTCAAGCATCCGGCAGAGCTTCGCGGTCCAGTCGGAGGAACGCTGCTTGTCCGCCAGGTATACATTCTCATTGGTAATAATCTGACACACGAAATTGATGGTTTTGCCGTGCTGCGCAAACAGGTCTTCCACCACGGGGTTGTTCTGGTGCACATAAGTCGGGTTCTTGTCGCAGGCGGAAACGCAGTTTCCGGAGACGATAGCGCCATCCATCACCTCGGTGGGGCTTAAAATAGTCGGAAGAATCTGCTTGGCATCCACGCCGTACACGTAAGTATCGTGAAGCAGGCCCTGGCTCTGCAGCATCTCCACATAGGCAACTCTCGGAAGATCCGGATATTTCTCGATGCCTTCCTTAATGCCGCAGGTCTCATAGACCTCGGTCTCATCGGGGGTAAGATCCTTTGCCAGACCGCCGATAAATGCCGCCACCCGGAAGCCCGCCAGACGGACTGCCTTCTCGTAATCGTGGGACTCAATCGGGTCCACCGGCTCACATACCATCACAAAGTTCAGGGTTTTGGAAAATGGAGTATAGTCTGCACCGGGGCCGCTCATATCGATGACGCCCTCCTGGAAGCCGACGATGCGGCCGGCGGTAACCACCGCCATTCCCTTCAGCGCATAGGTGACACCCTCTCCTACCGTATCCACCTTCGCTACAACGCCGGGGAACTCTCCGCCGCGGCCGGAAACCTTCACCCGCGGCTCAATCACATCCTTGACGGGTGTGATGCGCACCGATTCACCCGGCTTCGCGATATCAAAGGATACCTCTTTCAGCTTCTCATCCTCGAGAACCAGCTTTCGGACATCCTCTTCGGCAACGTAAAGGACTCCGTCCCGGATCTCAGATCTGGATGCGAACTGAATGTCTTTGATAATAATCCTGCCCAGTTCTAATTTCACGCCCAGACCTCACTTTCTGTGATTGTTTGGTTAATCAGTTCATTGTGTCCGCCGATGCCGCCGCACTCTCGATGAGGGAGCAGTCAATCAGCTGAAAATCATGTAAGAGCCTGTCATCATAGCTGTCTCTTCTGTCCCGGAACTTCCCGCAGGCCTCTCTGGCCCGGGCAAGAAGCATAAGCCCTCTGTCGTCCCGTTCCCCTGTCTTTTCCGCTATCATCAGGGATTTATAGGGTGTCTCCACCGGTTTTACGCTGCCGGACAGCGGATGAGACAGAAGCTCATGTCCTGCTGCCGTAAGTGCCTGCGCCTCCTCGAAAACCGCTTCCACCGGAATATCCCGGAAATCCACTCTGTGATCCATGCCCAGCCGTTCCTTAACCAGCGGATTATTGGTCAGTATACGATATGCGCCGCATCCCATGATGTCACCCCTTCCGCAGATGTCCGCTCCCGGTCGAAAGCCCGCATTCAATCGGCCAAAAGATAAAGGCGCCCGCGGTAAACACACCGCGCAGCGCCTTCTGTTTTCGGACATCCCCGAATTCAAAATATGGTCCGTTTTCCGGTCCTTCTGCCTGAAAGTTTCAGCACCTGCATGCCTTGCCCCTTCGGCGGCTCCATGTCGGAACTCTCTCTCAGAAAACATCATCCCCGTGATAGGTATCAGCTCACAAGATTCCGGAACTGACTGATATCTCTCGATATCATGTGATAATTGTAGACTATTTTCTGTCCGATATCAATAGCATGCATGTTTATATAAGAATTTTCTATAAATGAGCCGGTGCCCCGCAGCATCTTCCCCTGTCATTACAGCGCAAATGTGCCCGGTTTCTTTTTCACGTCCGCAAACAGCGCCTCTTTCCGCCGGAACATTTCTGCCAGGTTGTTCATATAGGTGTTCACATCCTTGGGATTCTCCGCCCGTTCCATGCGGTTTTCCTCCGGATGGTAGAACTTGGTGGTGGTTCCTGCACCGCAGGCCATGATGGTCTGCTGTTCCTCCATGATGAGGACATTGTAGAGGCACTCTTTGCCGGGAAGGGCATATCCCACATTCTCAAAGTTGCCGGCCATATTCTTCTGCCGGTAGAGATAGTAGGGCTGAAGTCCCATCTCCCTGCAGAACCGGGCCGTCATATCGATCATCTCCTGCGTGTTGATAATCTGATAATCCCGGTAATTCTCCTTCTGAATATTCAGTCTGGCTGCCCGTTTGATGGCCAGAGAATGCACGGTCACGCTCTCCGGTTTAAGCTCCTTTACAACCTCCATAGTATGGGCCACATCCTCCGGCGATTCTCCCGGCAGGCCCACAATCAGGTCCATATTGATATTGTCGAATCCCATCTCCCGGGCCAGACGGTATTTCTCCAGAACCTCCTCCACCGTGTGCCGCCTTCCGATGAGATCCAGGGTCTCCTGCTTCATGGTCTGGGGATTGATGGAGATACGGGAAATGCCGTGGTCCCGCAGCACCTGAAGCTTCTCCGCGGTGATGCTGTCGGGGCGTCCCGACTCCACGGTAAACTCCTTCACCGATTCCATGGAAAACTTCGTCTGGACCGCCGTGAGCAGCCGGTCCAGATCCTCCGGGAAGAGGGCCGTAGGCGTTCCTCCGCCGATATAGACGGTCTGCAGCATTTTCCCCTGCATCTTCTCCGCGATATAATCCATCTCCCGGAACATGGCATCCAGGTACGCTCCCGTCCGTCCCTTCCAGGCCCCGATGGGAAAGGAGGTGAAGGAACAGTAGAGACAGGTGGTCGGACAGAAGGGAATTCCGGCATAGAGGCTGTAGCCGTTTACCGGATCCGTCCCTGCGAGAAGCTCCTTCTCCCGCAGCGCCACCTCCACGCAGAGGTTCCGCTTCTCCTCCCCCGTATAGTAGGTTTCCTTCATGTACTTCCGGATGGCCTCCGGAGATTCCCCGGCGAACAGCTTCGTGAGCGCTATCTTGGTGGGCCGGATGCCGGTGAGATTCCCCCAGGGGAGATCTCTTCCCGTATAGTCCCGGAGCATCCGGTAAAGGCACCGCTTGATCTCATTCTTTGCCCTGCTCCGGTCGGAAAAGTCAGCGGAAAATGTCTGCGCAAGCTTCTCTTCTTCCCCGTCCTTCCGCATAAGAAGACGGAGCTCATACCGGTGTTCTTCCCCCGGGGCCTCCGAAAGTCCTGCGACACAGAAAGCTTCCGATGCGTCCTCCTCCCGGTGAGAGAAGGTCTCACCGGGAAAATAGGCCATCAGAAGCTCACGAATATCCTGTTCAAAG
>JAGBNL010000040.1 GCA_017634415.1 Clostridium sp. | reverse complement strand
GTTTTCGCCAGCTCCACTGTCTTTTTCAGCAGTCCGTTCATATCATTCAGCTTCCTCCCTACCGGAGAATCTGATCCCCGAAAGCGGTATTCAGGTGGCGCTTTACCCCGATCCCGTCCAGCATCCAGCAGAGCGCCTGGGCGCCGAGGTCCGAGCTGTTCCAGATGAATTCCGCGGTGGGCCACAGGCAGATCTCCGGAGAAACCGCTGTATAGACAGCCCATCCCGCATTATCATACCCGTTGCCGTGATGGGACAGCTGAAGGATATCCGCCTTCAGCGCCTCTGCTCCTGCGCGGGCCAGGAGATTCTCACCTGCCTCCTCTCCCATATCTCCCAGGAAGAGAATTCTTTTTCCGCCCACATCTACGCGGTAAGCCACGGAACTGTTGTTAAATGTCGCCCTGGGCGTATAGAAGGGCTCATTCATCACCGTCACCAGCGCGTCTCCGGCAGCAAACTGCTGCCCCGCGTAAAGAGGAGTCACAAGGCTTGATGGCACAGCCCTTGTCAGGGCCGCCTGCAGATTCGTCAGATTTCCCATCCTGTTCTGATGCTCTCCCGCCTCATACATCTCATTCGGCAGGAAGGAGTAGGCAATCCTATCAATCTGCACCGGACAGGGTTCGGAATTCAGGATCTCCGTGAGCGCCCCCACATGGTCATCGTGGGGATGGGTGATCAGCCACAGGGATACATGGGAGCCGTATTCCGCGAGAACCTCCAGAAGATGATCCTTATCCGCCGGCCTTCCGCCGTCCACCACAATCACATCTCCCGATACGGTCCGGATCACCACCGACATCATGGAAGACTTATTCTGTCCGGCCAGCAGCCTCACCTCCGCGCCGCCCAGAACCGGCGCCGCCTCCGCGCCGGGGCCTTCCGCCATGGGGCCGGCATAGGACGTCCCACCGCCCCAGGGAGAAAACAGGATGCCTGCTGCCAGCAGCAGCGCCCAGAATACACAGGATATTTTTTTCAAGATTATCAAACAAACAACCTCCGGTCATCATTACATTCATTTATAGTATCGCAATAGTTACATGATAGCATACATTCTCCGAAACAGTCTCTTCGGAAACCCTTACTGTTTTCTGTATAATTTGTAATGATTCACCGGCCGCTCTCCCTCCTACTCTCTTCCCAGCCGCATCCGGAAATCCTCGTATCCGAACTCCCTGAGACACGAAAGTGTCCCGTCAGTCCGCCGCACATAGACAGCCGGCAGCGGCATCCCGTTAAACGTATTGTTCTTACAGGTAGTATAGATCGCCATGTCCCCGAAGAGAAGAAGATCTCCCGGGAAAAGCTCCCGATCAAAGCCGAAGTCGCCTATCACATCTCCGGAGAGACAGGTGGGCCCGCCGAGACGGTACACATACGGCGCTTCTTTGGTTTCCCGTTCCCCGTACAGGGGCGGATGGTAGGGCATCTCCAGTACATCCGGCATATGGCAGGCCGCGCTGGTATCGAGAATGGCGTTTTTTACCCCGCCGTTCTCCGTAACGTCCAGAACTCTCGCCGCAAGAAATCCCGCATTCAGCGCACAGGCCTCCCCGGGCTCCAGGTAAACCTGCAGCTTCCAGGTATCCGATGCATGCCGGATGCATCTCTCCAGCCGCGGAATATCATAGCCCGGCCGGGTGATATGGTGTCCCCCGCCCATGTTGAGCCATTTCATTCCCGGCAGCACATCCCCGAACTTCTCCTCCACCGCCGAAAGGGTCTTCTCCAGATCGTCGGAATCCTGCTCGCACAGGGTATGGAAATGAAGACCGTCCAGAAGACTGAGAAGCTCCCGGGTCATTCCGGCATCCCACTGGGCTCTGGTCACGCCAAGCCTGCTTCCCGGGGCGCAGGGGTCATAGATTTCATGTCCCTCCTGGGTGGAACATTCGGGGTTTATACGCAGTCCCACACTCTTTCCGGCAGTCTTCGCCCGGGCTCCGAACTTCTGCAGCTGTCCCACGGAGTTGAACACAATATGATCCGCGTACGTAAGCAGCTCTGCAAACTCTTCCTCCCGGTAGGCCGCACAGAACACATGGACCTCCCCGCCCGGCATCTCCTCTTTTCCCAGTCTGGCCTCATAGAGACCGCTGGCCTCGGTGCCGGCCAGATACGGCGAAAGCACAGGATAAAGATCATAATTGGAAAATGCTTTCTGCGCCAGAAGAATCCGGCAGCCGGTTGCATTCTCCACCTTGGCGAGTATCTCCCCGTTTCTTTTAAGCTGCCCCTCGTCCAGGATATAACAGGGCGTCGGAAGAGAGCCGAAAACCTCCTCCGGTGTTTTTCCAAAGAGCGCCCCGAAGGGCGCTCTCAATTCGATGATTCGTTCCGTCATTTCTAAAACCTCGACAGCCCCGCTTTACCGTGTTATCCACATAAAGCGCGGCGTTTTCCACATTTTCCGCGGTTTACTCCACCAGCGCCGGGGTCTCGCAGATACTTCTCGGAAGCCCGTATCTGTCCAGCGCCTCCAGGAAGGGATCGGGATCAAATTCTTCCACGGTGTGAACGCCCTTCTTGTCCCATTTGCCAGTAAGCAGCATCAGGGCGCCGCACATGGCCGGAACACCGGTGGTATAGCTGATGGCCTGGCTGCCGACCTCCTTATAGCATTCCTCGTGGTCGCACACATTGTAGATATACCAGGTCTTGTCCTTCCCGTCCTTTTTGCCGGTGAAGATGCAGCCGATGTTGGTCTTGCCCTTGGTACGGGGACCGAGGCTTGCCGGGTCCGGCAGAAGAGCCTTCAGGAACTTGATGGGCACAATCTCATGGCCCTCGAACTGAACCGGCGTGGTGGACAGCATCCCCACGTTCTCCAGACACTTCATATGGGTCAGGTAGCTCTGGCCGAAGGTCATGAAGAAACGGATTCTCTTTACGCCGGGAATATTTTCCGCCAGGGACTCGATCTCCTCATGATGCAGGAGATACATGTCCTTCTCTCCCACCTGGTCAAAGTCGTACTCCCTCTTGATGCTCATGGCCGGGATCTCCACCCAGTGTCCGTCCTCCCAGTAGCTGCCCGGGGCGGAAACCTCCCGGAGATTCACCTCCGGATTGAAGTTGGTGGCAAAGGGATAGCCGTGGTCGCCGCCGTTGCAGTCCAAAATATCGATGGTTTCTATCTCATCGAACTCATGCTTTGCGGCGAAGGCACAGTAAGCCTGGGTTACACCCGGGTCAAAGCCGCAGCCGAGAAGAGCCGTGAGGCCCGCCTTCTCAAACTTCTCCCGGTAGGCCCACTGCCAGCTGTAGTCAAAATAAGCGGAAAAT
>JAGBNL010000039.1 GCA_017634415.1 Clostridium sp. | reverse complement strand
CGGCAGATATTTCCGCATGAGGCGGTAGGCCGCCCGGTAGAAGGGTCTGAGAAATGCCATGGGCACAAACATGGACCCCTCCGCCTCGGACTGATCCATGGCTTTTCCTGTGGTGGGGGCGCTGAGGTAGGCGGAAAGGCTGATGGGCTCATTGACCACCTCCACGCCGAAGAGGCCCTCCCTGTTCCCGTACCGCCTGCAGATCCCCATCAGGACCCGCAGCACGTACTGCACCTCTTCCTTCTGGGTATGCCACTTGCAGACGCCGATGATGCCGCCGTTGTCAAACCCGTTCTGGTTGCCCGGCGTGGTGTGCAGGTCGATGAGGACCTTCAGGCCGTATTTCTCCGCCCAGTCCATGGCTCTGTCCAGCCAGCGCACGCATCCCATGTGCCGGGAAAGTCCGTCCGAGCTCCCGTCGGCATGCCGGTCCCCGAAGAGATAATAGGGCACGGGAATCCGGACCAGGTTCAGTCCCAGGTCTGCGATTCTTCTGAAATCTTCTTCCGTAATATAGGTGTCCCGGTGCTTTATTATCCGTTTTTTCAGTTCTTCACTGTCCAGAAGCCGGGACAGCCAGGCCTCATCCTCGGCCTCCGTCCCGGCAAACATGGCCGGGTCCATCCATTTCTCCAGCACCAGCCAGTTTCCCAGGTTTACTCCCCTGATGTATCCCATATATATGTCACCCCCGGTATTTGCTTTGTCCCCGATTGTCCGGCAGTTCCCGGCGCATCTTACTCCGGTTATTTCTTCTCCGCGGCAAAAAGCTTCTGCGTGTTGTATAGCTTCGCGTATCCGCCGTTTTTCTCCAGAAGCTCCTGATGGGTTCCCTGCTCGAGGATTCTTCCGTCCTCAATCAGCACAATCCTGTCCGCGTTCCGCACCGTGGCAAGCCTGTGGGCGATCACCAGGGTGGTGCGCCCCACCGCCAGGTCATCGAAGCTCTTCTGAATCTTCTGCTCCGTGATGGTATCCAGCGCCGATGTGGCCTCATCCAGGATCAGGATCTTCGGATTCTTCAGGAATATCCGGGCGATGGAGATTCTCTGCTTCTGTCCGCCGGAGAGCTTCACGCCCCGCTCTCCGACAAAGGTGTCAAACTGCTTCGGCATACGCATGATATCGTCGTAGATCTCCGCCCTTTTTGCGGCCTCCACCACCTCGCCGAAGCCCGCCTCCGGCCGGCCGTAGCGGATATTTTCCAGAATCGTGTCGGCAAAGATGAACACATCCTGCTGCACGATGCCGATATTTGCCCGGAGAGAATGCTTCGACACATCCCTGATATCCATTCCGTCGATGCGGATGGCGCCCGCCGTCACATCGTAGAATCTCGGAATCAGCTGGCAGAGCGTGGTTTTTCCGCCGCCGGACTGACCCACCACAGCCACCGTCTCCCCGCTCTTTACGGTGAGGCTCACGTGATTCAGCACCTCGCGGACCTCGTTGTAGGCAAAGGAGATGTCTTCCACTTCGATCTCTCCCTTTTCAACCACAAGGTCGGGCGCATTCTCCTTCTCCACCACCGCAGGCTTCATGTCCATCACGTCCTTAAACCGGGCAAGACCCGCCGTGCCGTCGGTGAACACTTCGGCAAACTGGGCCAGCTTCCGGATGGGCGTGATAAAGCTGTTGACAAACAGGGTAAAGGTAATCAGATCAATATAGTTCATCTGCTCCCGCATGATGAGCCAGCCGCCGAAGGTGATGACCGCCAGCGGCAGAATCGTCATGAAGAATTCCTGGGAGCCCTGAAAATGGGCCATGGCCCGGTAGTAATCGCTCTTCGCGTCCCGGTAGGCCAGGTTGGACTTCATGAAGCGGTCATAATCCACATGTTCATTGGCAAATGCCTTCGATGTCCGCACGCCCGACACCCCGGATTCGATATCGGCGCTGATCTCGGCCAGACGCTTCTTGTTGTTGACGGATGTCTCCGACATCCTGCGGCGGTTCCGTATCACCACCAGAACAGAGATGGGGAGAATCAGGGCGATCACCAGAGCCAGCCGCCACTCGATGGCGAACATGCAGATGAGGGCTCCGGTGATGGTGAGTATGGCCACCGCCAGGTCCTCCGGACCGTGATGGGCCAGCTCCGTGATGGAGAACAGATCTCCCGTCAGCCGGCTCATGATCATTCCCGTCCGGTTGGCATCATAGAAATCAAAATCCAGCTCCTGGAGATGCCTGAACAGCGACGTGCGGATGTCCGTCTCCACTCTGGCCCCGAAGGTGTGCCCCCAGTAGATCATAATGAACTGAAAGAAATACCGGAGCACATAGCAGACGGCCATGACCAGCATCACCGTAAAGAAGGCCCGGTACATCCGGTTCGGCAGCATCTGGTACATGGCATGTCTGGACACCAGCGGAAATGCCAGATCTATCACGGCCACCATGACGGCGCAGAACATATCCAGAAGAAACAGACGCCTGTGGGGTATGAAGTATGAAAACAGCATGCGGAACATAAAAGCGGTACCTCCCCGGGTAAATACTTGTCTAAGTATACCACAGAAACGTACCGCCGCATGTTTTTTTCATTATGACTGTTGTTTATCCTTTTCCGTCGGGAATCTTCCTGCCTTTTAAGAAGGCCTAAGGTTCAGTCCGGAGCCTTCTCCAGAAGCACCAGCTCATCTCCGGTCCGGATCACGCCGCCCCGGAGAACCCTTGCAAATACCCCCTCCCGGGGCATG
>JAGBNL010000038.1 GCA_017634415.1 Clostridium sp. | reverse complement strand
GATATGTGCTATGTGAGCTACTATGAAAACCGCCGGATTCCGAAGGAGGAGCGCCATCCCGGGATGTACGCCTTCTATCACCCGGAGGAGGCGGCGGAAAACGCGAAGAAGTTCGGTCTTACGAAGAAAGAGCTTCACGCCATCCGGGCCCATATGTTTCCGCTGGCCGTCCATATGCCGAAGGATAAGCTGGGGCTGGTGCTGACGCTGGCGGACAAGAAGATTTCGGCGGAGGAATGCGCCTATTCTCTGAGAAAGAAGATTCGGGAGAAACAGACGAAGAAGAGGTAAACTGAATGGGGAAACCATGGATTGGAAAAATGTTTGCGGCCGCAGCTCTGTGCGCCCTCACCCTCTGCCAGACCGGGTTCACGGGAGTGCCGGACATGGCCGATGCCGGTTCTGATGCCGTAACGTCGGACAGTTCCCTGAATAATCCGGAAGGTGAAAACATGACAGAAGAGACGAAAAGCACCTTCACCGCCGTCTATCTCGGCGTGGCAGGCTACGGGAGACCGGAGGTAAACAAGGAAAACAAGCCTTGGTTCCGGTACCGCTTCCTCTCGGAGGGACAGGAGCTGGTCCTTCCTCTGGATAACGGCACGGCGGACGCTTACGGGGAATATGATTATCCCCTGCAGAACCGCCTGAAGGAGGGATATACCTACACGCTGGAGACGGAGAACGGCGTGGTGAAGCATGTGACGGAGCAGACCTCCGCCATGGCGGCAGGCCAGACCGGGCCTGCAGGAACCGGCGGTTCGGCGGAGGGTACATCCGGCAGCGCAGACGGGATGCCGACCCTTCCCGTGCGGGGAACGCCGGGGGTGAAGACGCTCCGGAACTTCCTGGCCACGGCCGTGGAGCCGGTGGGACAGGTCCTTTATATCTACGGGGGCGGCTGGGACTGGCAGGATAAGGGGTCGGCCCTGCAGACCAGAAGCATCGGTCTCTCTCCGGACTGGACTGCCTTTTTCCGGTCGAAGGATGCGGACTTTACCTACAAAAACATGAATCCGGAGGAGAGCTACTATCCCTTCGGCGGGTTTAACGAGTATTATTATGCGGGCCTGGACTGCTCCGGATACCTGGGATGGGTCATCTACAATACCATGAACCGGGAAAACGGAAAAGAAGGGTACGTGACGCAGTCGGGGGCATTTGCCAGGAGTCTCGCCGCCCGCGGCTGGGGCGCCATGGCGGGGCCGGGACTGCAGAGCGGACTCTGTCCGGGAGACATCGTCAGCATCGACGGCCACGTGTGGATCTCGCTGGGAACCTGCAGCGACGGCAGCGTGGTGATCCTTCATTCCACGCCTTCCCTCAGCAGGAACGGCATGCCCGGAGGCGGCGTGCAGATAGGCGCCGTGGGCTTCGATGAAAACTGCGAGGCCTTCCTGCTGGCTGACCGCTGTATGTCATCATTCTATCCGGAATGGTACGGGCGATACCGGACCTCCCTCAAGGGACCGGCGGCCTACCTCTACTGCCCGGGCGGCGCGACGGGTCGGTTTACCTGGGACGTATCGGGGAACGGTGTGCTGACCGACCCGGAGGGGATGCAGAAGATGGACCCGGCGACAGTATTGAGAAGTCTGTTTGGCGAATAAGGAGGAGCGAAATGAAAAAAAGAAATCTTGTATTGCTTGCGGCAGCGCTGATGACGCTGTCTGCCTGCGGCGGAAAGGGTGCCGCAGCAGAGAAGTCGGCCCAGCCGGCAGAGGTGCAGGAGACGGAGGCGGCAGAGGCTGCTTCTGAGGCTGCGGCTGAGACAGCGGAAGAAAAGGCAGCGGAGCAGAAGGCCCCGGAGGAGACTCCGGCGGAGGAAGAAGAAAAGGCGCCTGCGGCGGAGGAAAATGGCGCCGCCGAAGCCGGAAGCAGCCGGTATGCGGCTTTCCTGGACGGAACAGAAGAGGTGACTATCGACGGCAGGGGCGTCAGGTCCCAGGGACTGGAATTCCCCGGTGTGTTCGCTGACGGGGAGACTTATACGCTGGATGGTATTATCACAAAAACCGCAGATTATCTCACTTCGGAGTGGGCAAATCCCGGCACAGAGGTGGAGCCGGAGGTGGCCTACGCCGATATCGACTGCGGAGGCGACGGGGCGGAGGAGCTTGCGCTGTGCGTCACCTATCCCCTTTCCACCGAGGCCTGGAGACAGTATATGATCCTGAAGGATACCGGGGAGAAGCTTGTACTGGGGTATATGGGCTGTGCCTGGTCCAGGACGGAGATTGCCATCGACCGGAACGGCTTCATCGCGGATGACGGTTCCAACGGCGCTGCGAGCCATAACTTTGAGAAGAGCTTCGTGGATAAGGACGGAAGATGGAACTTCCTCTACGGTGTGGAAACCGAGATAGCTCCGGAGAATCTGTACTGGAAGGGAGAGTTCCATGATCTGTCGGCCTACAGCCTGGATATGGCAAATTTCATGGTGCTGAAG
Source organism: Clostridium sp. (assembly GCA_017634415.1). Taxonomy (GTDB): domain Bacteria; phylum Bacillota; class Clostridia; order Lachnospirales; family Lachnospiraceae; genus Clostridium_R. Next base: position 3,540 of record JAGBNL010000038.1, on the reverse strand, counting down.
TACTATGTGAGTCCCGAGTGGAGCGAGGAACGCGAGACCTGGCTGACCTATGCGAATTTCCGGGAAAGCGATGATTATTCGGATACCTACGGCCTTTTCTGGACCCCGGATGACGATGCATCTCTGTATGACGCGGACAATGCTTACCGGAAGGCTTTTGACGCGGAGGGCATCGAGGTGACGCCCCTGGGCGAGATTGAAGCCCGGATCGCGGAGAAGGAAGGGAATCTCAACTTCACGAAGGAAGCCTACTATTCCGGCGAGATGGTCGAATGGAAGCCTGTCAGCGCAAAGGATCTCCACGTGGGTTACGAGGAGGAGATGGGACAGTTTCTCACCGACAGTGAGAAGGAAGTTGTCGTAAATTCCGGAGAGGGCAGCACCCGCCTGGTCTTTGCCGCCGACAAGCCGCTGAAGGACTTTAAGATTCTGGCGCTGGAATTTGAGGATTTCACAGAGGCAGGAAATATTTCCTTCAGGACGGAAGATGCCTGTGTTTACGGCGAGCTTGCCCCGGGAGAGCCCCTGGTGGCGGAGATTGTGTTCTACGGAGATATGCCCAACAACGGTATCTCCTTTGTGGATGAAAACGGGAAGGAGCATCGTTTCGCGATAAATGTGAGCGGAAAAGACGGTTCTCTGGGCCTTATGGAATTTTAGAGACGGAATCTGCTCTGCACCGCGCTTCTGCAGCATGGGGAGCGCGGCAGGCAAATGTGAAAAAGTATGAATGATACAGCAGCAGTAAAAAAGCGGGATGCCCGGGTGGAGCTTGTCCGGATTCTGGCCTGTTATCTGGTGATCCTCATGCATGTGAGGACCATCGCAGTGCTGGATGACGGCACCATCGCCGACTGGGCTCTTCTCGCCAATATGATCTCCGCGCCGGGTGTGGGACTCTACTTCCTCATCTGCGGCTGCTTTATGCCGAAATCGCCGGTGCTGAAGGTCTGGAAGGGATTCCTTCTCCGGATTCTTCTTCCTGCGGCCTTCTTCGTGGTTGCGGCCGGCGCCCTGGACGGATGGCTCTCGGGAGACTGCGGAATCTTCCGGAGTCTTCTCAGCGCCGACTACGGCGCCATCCTGTCCGGGCTCTTTCAGGGCATACTTAAAGCCGACGCCTGGTCCATGGGACGGTGCACGGGGCACCTCTGGTTTCTCTTCAGCTATCTGACCATCATGCTGTGGATGCCCCTTCTTCACGCGGTGGTGCTGGGAAAGGGAGAGAAGGCCCTGCTTCTCTTTGTTCTGCTGGGCCTCGGAGAACTCCTTCTCGTGGATTACGCCACCCTGTTTCCGGTGGCATTCTCCGTGCCCATGCCGGCCCTTCCGCCCTGGGAAATGATGTACGCGGCGGCGGGATGGCTCCTGTACCGCGGCATTAAAAAACCGTCAGCGCGCGGCGCCCTGGGGGCGGCCGGTCTGGCGGTTCTTACGGGAATTCTCATGTTTCTTGCCCAGAAGGCCCTGGATGTAAAGGAGCTGGCAGCGGGCGGCGTGCCCGCCGAGGTGGGGCTGATTCCCCACTATCTCAACTGGCTCTCCGGCCTCTGCGCCGTCTGCGCCATGGCCATCGCGGCAGCCATCTTCTTCCTTCCGGAACCGGAGGGAAGGCTTCACGATGTGATATGCAGCGTGGGCGGGGTGACATTTCCCATTTTCCTGATTCATTTTCCGGCCATCTACAAGCTGCAGACCCTGGGACTGGAAAATGCCGGCAGACGCGCGGCCATTGCCGGGGGTTGGCTGGGCAACCTTGCCTTCACCCTGGCTTACGCCCTGCTGGTGTTTGTCATCTCCGGACTTCTGGGAGCTGCGGTGCAGAAAGCCTGGAGCCTCCTTGCCCGCAGACTGCCGGGAAAGCTGTCCGGCCGCAGCTGAGTGCCGGGACAGAACCCGGTGCCTGTCATCTAGTTATCAGCGCGGCTGTAGCCGTTCTTCATCAGGAGGCTGGCTTCCCGGAGGACATTTCCCAGAACATCATCAGAGCACTCTTTTGCCATGGCACAGAGCTTATCATTGGCTTCTTCCGTGAGAGAAAAATCTCCGGAGGAGGCCATTTTCTGATCATACTCCCTAAGGAGCTGACGGCCCCGGGTTATCACCGCGTTCTGGTAGCGCTCGATATGCTGGATGCTCTGTCCGTAGGAGGCGTCCGCCAGGGCGCCGATGAGGCGGCTTGCCCAGTAGAAGTTCTCCGTGGAGGCGGTGAGGGTCACACCGCTCAGGTATTTCGGCAGCTTTTTCACAGCGGTGTATACCGGCAGCAGGGCGTCAAAGGTGGTGGATCCGAAGCAGACCCACTCCACGCCCTTCAGGGCGTCGGGGACACCGGGCCTTATCTGGCAGACGGTGGTGACGCCGGTGCGGTTGATGCCGATGGGGCGGTAGACGCCGCGCATTCCCGTATCGTGCTTCGCGTAGGGATTATAGGGGGTTCCCTGATAGTGGGAGGAGAGGAGATATTTCACATCCTCCACCGCCACCTTCCGGTCCGGCACCAGAGCCCAGGGGATATCATCGCTCTCCGGGGTAAACTCGGCATCCGGCCCGTCCCAGCGGTAGGTGAAGGGAGCGAGGTACCGTCCCATGAACCAGGCTCTGGGAGTGTTGTAGATATGGTCCATATCGGTGCGGGAGCCGAAGATATCTCTGGGGTTAAAGGCGTCGTTCTGATTGAGGTCGAGGGCATGGTCCCGGATGAATTCCACCAGGTCCTTCGAGCAGAGATGGTCCTTCTGCTCCCCGAAGGCGTCCTCCAGGTCGAAGGCGTCGGTGCCGAACTGGTTCGGGTTGATGACCACCACATCGTCGGGGACTCTGCGGGCGATCCAGTGATGGCCGCCGATGGTCTCCAGCCACCAGATTTCGTTCTCGTCAGAGAAAGCGATGCCGTTGGATTCGTAGGTTCCGTACTGCTCCAGAAGGGAAGCCAGACGGAGCACGCCCTCGCGGGCGCTTCTGATGTAGGGAAGCACCAGGACGACGATATCCTCCTCGCCGATGCCGCCGGGGATATCCTTCTCCCGTCTGTTCTTTGCCTTTTTGTATTCCACCAGCGGATCCGCGGCCAGAACCCGGGGATTGCTGGTGATGGTCTCCGTGGCCGTCATGGCCACATTCGCCTCATTGATGCCGGTGGCGGCCCAGATTCCCTGGGAGGTGTCCACGCTGGGGCAGGAGGTATAGCGCATGGGATTCTCCGGCAGGGGAATCTCCGCGTGGGAAATGACGCTTTTATAGACTTTCGGCTGATCCTTGGGACTCACCACGATCATCTTCTTGACGTCGAAGTGTCCGTCGTCAGTGCGGGCGATCATCGTAGAACCGTCATTGGAAGCCTGTTTTCCGACAAGTATGGTTGTGCAGGGCATAGTTCCGTTCTCCTTTGTTCTATTTCTGCTGTATTTTCAGGGTGAAGTCCCCTGTCCTGATTGTATCCGGGGGAGGCGGATTTCGCAAGGGGATGATACGCCCGGCAGGCTCTTTTCTCTGCCTGTCCCCGGGTATCCTGTTTTTTATGTTATTTTCTGGGATGTT
>JAGBNL010000037.1 GCA_017634415.1 Clostridium sp. | reverse complement strand
GTTCTGACTCTGCTTTCGGCAGGTCTCATGGTCCTGGCGCCGGGCTGCGGAAGCAGTCAGGAGGCGAATGCCGGCACCGTGTCCGCGGAGGAGGTTCAGACGGATGCCGCGTCAAAGCGTAAGGCGGACCTGGCAGGGGCCGATGTGCGGGGAGATACGGTGATTCTCTCGGAACACCATCCCTGGCTGTTTTTCTGCGGCAACGACGGTCAGCCCCTGGAGACATACCAGAGGACCAATCTGTTTACGGAGGAAGAGATTGCCAGGATCGGGGAGAATCTTCACAATCTGGCATCGGACCTCGATTCTGTGGGCACAAAGTTTATTCTGTTTATCCCGCCGATGAAGGAAGAAGTCTATTCCGAGTGGATGCCCGCTTCTATTCCGGTGATGGACAACGAGGGCCGCAGCATGCAGCTCGTAAACTACATGCGGGAGCATTATCCGGAGATTCCCGTGGTTTACCCGCTGGAACAGGAGATCGCGGCGAAGGAGCATTATCAGAATCAGATTCTTTACTACGAGGGAGACTGCCACTGGAACGACATCGGAGGCCACGTGGGGATGGAGGCCCTTCTCGGGGAGGTGGGCCGGCAGACGGGACATCCCTATGAGACGGAGTATAAGACATTTGAAGAAACCGGAGAGAAGATAGCGGGCGACCTTCAGTCGCTGGTGGAGCTGGGAGATGAATACCTGTCCACCACCTACCGGCCGCTGCAGATGTCAGGCTATACGGTTACGGAACAGACGGCGAAAACCGAGGAAGAATTCGCACAGATGCTGGCGGCGGGACAGAATCCCGACATACCGGTGCGGAAATTCCTGATGGTGCGCGAGAAGTCGCAGAATCCGGAGGCGAGGATGCCCGTCAGGACATTTATCACGGGAGATTCCTTCATGCTTTCCATGATGCCCTACGTGTGCGACGCTTTTCCGGAGACAGTGGCCTACAGCAGGTACTATCTGAACATGGATGCGGTCCTGGAGATGAAACCGGAGGTGTTCATCTATGAGATCGCCGAGAGATATCTTTCCGAACTGAATATCATTCCGGGGTATAATACCGCGGCGCTGAAGGAATAAGGAGGAACAGGATGGAGAAAAAATATATGGCGTATGTAGGCTCCTATACATACAACGGAAAGGCCAGAGGCATTACCGTGTTCGACGTGGACACGGAGAAGGGAAGTTTTTCGTATCATTCTGAGGTGCAGGTGGATAATTCCTCCTATCTCTGCACATCGCATAACGGAAAGTACCTGTATTCCATCTCCGATGACGGGGTTGTATCCTTCCGCATCGAAAGCGACGGATCCCTCACCAGAATGAATTCCATGAAGATTCAGGGCATGCGGGGCTGCCATGTGGCAACGGACCCGGAGGACAGATTTATCTTCGTATCCGGCTATCACGACGGGAAGGAGACGGTTCTCCGTCTTCTGGAAAATGGTGAAGTCGGCGACATCGTAAGCGGCATCTATCACAAGGGACTCGGGACCGTGGCGGAGCGGACCTTCCGGCCCCATGTGAGCTGCGGCGGAACCACGCCGGACGGGCAGTTTGCCCTGGTGGCCGACCTGGGCCTTGACCAGGTGAAGATATACAGCCTCTCGGAGGAGGGGAAGATGGCCCTGGTGGATGCCATCCGCTGCGACATGCAGTCGGCACCCAGCAAGTTCGTGTTCAGCGATGACGGCCGGTTCCTCTATCTCATCTATGAGGTGAAGAATGCGGTGGACGTCTACGAATATTCCTACAGGAAGGGAGAGCGGGCGCCGGAGTTTACAAAAATCCAGAGTGTGCCCACCACGGATCCGGCCTATTCCAGCCCCATGACGGCCGCAGTATCCGTCAGACTCTCCCCGGATGCGCAGAACGAGCATGTTTACTGCAGCAATGCCGGAGACAATTCTGTCTGTGTCTACAACAGGGATCCGGATACGGGAATCCTGACCTTCCGCTGCTGTCTCCCGGTGGCAGGGGAATATCCGAAGGATGTGGGTGTTTTCCCGGATGGGAGACACATCGTGGCGGTGAACCACACCGGCAACAGTCTGACCTTCTTTGCAGTGGATTACGATAATGGCCTTCTTGTGATGAAGCACAGAGAGATAGGGATCAGCGAGCCCAACTGCTGTATTATCGTTCCGGTGCCGGAAGCCTAAAACAGAATAATCATAAAGGGAGAAAAGATAAGATGGCTGGTTCAGGATACGGGAAAATACTGACTATGACCACCTGGGGGGAGTCCCACGGTGCGGCCGTCGGCGTGGTAGTCGACGGCTGCCCGGCGGGGCTCCCGCTGTGTCCGGAAGATATTCAGGCCTATCTGGACAGGAGAAAGCCGGGACAGAGCAGATTTGTGACAAAGCGGGCGGAAAGCGATACGGTGGAGATTCTTTCCGGTGTCTTTGAGGGAAAAACCGAGGGAACGCCCATCTCGCTTCTGGTGCGGAATCAGGACCAGCGGTCCCGGGATTACTCGCGCCTTGCCGGGGTGTACCGGCCGGGGCATGCAGACTATACATTCGATGCCAAATACGGTTTCCGGGATTACCGGGGAGGAGGCAGATCCTCCGGAAGAGAGACCATCGGCCGGGTGGCGGCCGGGGCTGTGGCGGCTAAAATTCTCGGGGAGACGGGAATCTCGGTCAGGGCCTGGACCCGCCGTATCGGAGATGTGGAGATAAATCCCGCGCGGTTCAGCCTGGAAGAGTGCGGAAAAAACAGCCTGTATATGCCGGACGCCGAGGCGGCAGCGGCAGCGGAGGCGTTTCTGGAAAAAAGGATGAAGGAGCAGGATTCCGCGGGAGGCGTCATCGAGTGTGTGATCTCGGGAATGCCGGCAGGCATCGGAGACCCGGTGTTTGACAAATTCAGCGCGAACCTGGCGAAGGCCATCTGCTCCATCGGAGCGGTGAAGGCCTTCGAGATCGGTGACGGAACGGCTGCTGCAGCGGCAGCAGGGTCGGAGAATAACGACATCTTCCGGGTGCAGGGCGGGGACATCGTCAAGGCGACAAACCACGCCGGCGGTATCCTGGGCGGCATGACCGACGGGAGCGATGTGGTATTCCGGGTATATGTGAAGCCCACACCCTCCATCGGCAGGCTTCAGCAGACCGTAAACAGGGCGGGAGAAGAGACGGAGATTGAGATTACGGGCCGGCATGACCCGGTGATTGTGCCCCGGGCCGTGGTGGTTGTGGAGACGATGGCGGCATTTGCGGCAGCGGACATGCTGCTTGCGGGAATGACAGCGCGCATGGACAGTGTACGGAGATTTTATGAGCGGGACAAATAATTCGAATACCATCGCCAAGAACGATGAATTCAACCTGACAATAGAAGATATGAGCACGGACGGCGCCGGAATCGGCCGCCGGAACGGCTTTGTGTGGTTTGTAAAGGATGCGGTAACCGGTGATGTGGTGACCGTGCGCGCAACCAGGGTGGGCAAAAGCTACGGTTTTGCGAGACTCATGAAGATCATCACTCCCTCCCGCCAGCGGACGGAGCCCCGGTGCCCCGTGGCGAAGCAGTGCGGCGGGTGCCAGCTCCAGATGATGGACTACCATGCTCAGCTTCGGATGAAGGAAAATATGGTGAAAAATGACCTCATCCGTATCGGCGGCATCCCGGAGGAAGAGATCAACATGAAGCCCATCCTCGGGATGGAAGAACCCTGGCGGTACCGGAACAAAGCCCAGTTCCCCATCGGAAGAGACAGGGAAGGCCGCATCATCGCCGGTTTCTACGCTGCCAGATCCCACAGGATCGTGGAGTGCAGGGACTGTCTTCTGGGCGTCACCGAGAATAAGAAGATCCTGGATATTATCATCCGGTTTATGGAAGATCACGGCATCGAGCCCTACGATGAAGAGCGGCATAAGGGACTGGTGCGCCATGTGCTGATCAGAAAGGGCTTTGCCACAGGGGAACTGATGGTATGCATCGTCATAAACGGCACGGGCATCTCCGGACGGGGAGGTGAGGATCTGGGGGAAATGCTGACGAAGCAGCTTCTCCTGATTCCAGGTATGACAAGCATCACCCTGAATGTGAACCGGGAGAAGACCAACGTGATCCTGGGAGATCGGATCATCAATCTGTACGGGGAAGGATATATCACCGATTATATCGGCAGCGTGAAGTATCATATCTCCCCGCTGTCCTTCTATCAGGTGAATCCCGTCCAGACAGAGAAGCTTTACGGGACGGCCCTTGCCTACGCGGACCTGAAGAAAGGGACGGAGGTGGTCTGGGACCTGTACTGCGGGATCGGAACCATTTCCCTCTTCCTGGCGCAGAAGGCGGGAAAGGTTTACGGGGTGGAGATCGTGCCGGAGGCCATCCGGGATGCCAGGGAGAACGCGGCGCTGAACGGCCTGGCCAATACGGAATTCTTCGTGGGGAAGGCGGAGGAGGTGCTGCCGGAGCAGTATGAGAAGAATCACGTTACGGCAGACGTTATTGTCGTCGACCCGCCCAGAAAGGGGCTGGAGCAGGCGGTGATGGATACCATGCTCAGGATGGCGCCCAGACGTATCGTCTATGTCAGCTGCAATCCCGCCACCCTGGCGAGAGACCTCAGGTATCTGCTGGACGGCGGATACCGGCTGAAAAAAGTGCGGTGCTGCGACATGTTCCCGCACGCAAGCCACATCGAGACTATAGTGTTGCTACAAAAGTTGAACTCGTAGAAATCCTTTATTTTAAGCACTTTTACGAGCATTTCACCTTTGGCGAGACCGACTGGTCGAAGCGCGGAAAGCGCCTCGAAAAGTATGTCCGGGTGGCTATAGCAATAGAACTCGTCACTGTAGGCACAAAACTTGAGGACGTATAGACAATAGAAT
>JAGBNL010000036.1 GCA_017634415.1 Clostridium sp. | reverse complement strand
GGAATCCTCTCCCAGCGCCGCCGCAATGGTCTCCAGCCCCACCGGTCCTCCGTCAAACTTATCGATAATCATATCCAGAAACGCCCTGTCATTGCTGTCCAGTCCCATCCGGTCCACATGCAGAATATCCAGCGCAAATTCTGCAACCTCCCGGGTGATCTCCCCGTGATATTTTACCTCGGCGAAATCTCTGACCCGTTTCAGCAGACGGTTCGCAAGTCTGGGGGTTCCCCGGGATCTCCTGGCGATCTCGTAGGCACCGCTCGGATCGATCCTGACATTCATGACGGACGCCGACCTGGTTACAATCTTCTGCAGGTCCTCCGGCGTATAGAAATCCATCTTCTCCACGATGCCGAAACGATCCCTGAGGGGTGCCGACAGGAGTCCGAATCTTGTTGTCGCTCCCACCAGCGTGAACCTGGGAAGGTCCAGACGTATGGATCGGGCTGTGGCGTCCTTGCCCAGCATGATATCGATGGCAAAATCCTCCATCGCCGGGTAAAGCACCTCCTCCACCTGCCTGCTCAGGCGGTGAATCTCATCTATGAAGAGAACATCCCCCTCCTGCAGTCCGTTCAGGATGGCTGCGATATCTCCCGGTTTTTCGATTGCGGGCCCGGAGGTCGTCTTCATATGGACGCCCAGTTCATTGGCCACAATGCCGGCCAGCGTGGTCTTGCCCAGTCCCGGCGGTCCGTACAGAAGCACATGGTCCAGGGATTCCTGCGGTGAGGATTCTCTTCGGCTCCTCACTGCGTCAATATAGATTCTCAGATTCTCCACCAGTCTCTTCTGCCCTGTATACTCATCCAGAGACCGGGGTCGGAGGGACCCTTCTATGCGGAGATCCTCCTCTGTGACTTCCGTATTGATAATTCGTTTTCCCATTCTGTCTGATCCTGCTTTTCTTATAAGAATGAAAGATGTCTGAGAGATGCTTTCAGCACATCTTCGGAATCCATATCTCCGGTTATCTCCACCCTGCTGACCGCGCGGGATGCCTCCGCCGCGGAATAGCCCAGGGCTGTCAGGGCGGCCACAGCCTCCCTGGCTGCTTCCCCGGAAACAGCGGCATCAGGCTGTTCCTCACCGGCTTCAGGTACCGGAGGCAGAAGATCCTCCGCCCGGATCTTATCCTTTAAGTCCAGCACCGCTTTCTGGGCTGTCTTCATGCCGATACCGGGAGCTCTGGAAATCCTCTTCGCATCGCCCGTAGAGATGGCGATCCGCAGCTCGGAAAGTCCAAGAGAAGAAAGGATGGACAGCGCGGCCTTCGGTCCTATGGAATTCACGCCGAGAAGCATCCGGAACATCTCCAGTTCTTCCCTTGTCAGAAAGCCGAACAGAGATACGTCATCCTCTCTTACCTGCATATAGGTGTATATCTTCAGTTCTTCGCCGGCTGCCGGAAGTCTGTCCAGCACCGTGAGAGGCACCCGGATAAAATACCCGATTCCTCCGGTTTCCATCACGATTCCTTCCGGATTCTTCTCCGCCAGGATTCCGCGAATATATGAAATCACAGAATTCACTCCGTTTCTTTAAGCATAATTATACTTGTACATCATAGCATAGAGCCCTTCCCATTGCAAGAAAACTCTGTTATACTTCACCTGCAGCGCAGGGGATTGCTCCCCCCGGGGACTTTTGTCATGTAACCTGCGACGCAGAGAGGAATTCCATGAAAACACACGAAAAAAACTACACAATCTCCTGTCCGGACCTGATGAGGATCGGGGACGACATCAGCAGAATTCTTTTTTTTGATATTGAGACAACCGGCTTTTCCGGAGCCTGGGCAAATGTCTACCTGATAGGGTGTATCTATCCCGAAACAGAGGAGAACTGGCACATGGTTCAGTTTTTTGCCGACAGCCCCGACGCGGAATCCGACATGCTGCAGGCCTTTCATTCTCTTCTTCTGTCACGGCCCCGTCTTGTCCATTTCAACGGCGACAGATTTGACATTCCCTTTCTGCAGAAGCGCTGTGAAATCCTGGGAATTCCCGATATCTTTGCCGGTATCGAGAGCTGCGATATCCTGAAGCTCGTGCGGCCCTTCAAAAAGCTGCTGCACCTGCCGGACCTGAAGCAGAAAAGCATCGAGACCTTTCTGGGGATTGGGCGGGAGGACCGCTTCAGCGGCGGGGAACTGATTCCCGTATACCAGAAGTGGCTAAAAAGCCCCTCCGATCACCTTCTTGCGCCGCTTCTTCTGCACAATGAAGAGGATCTGCTGGGCATGCCGCGCCTGCTTCCCATCCTCCGGTATCCCGATTTTCTGAACGGATCCTTCCGCTTCCGATCAGAGGAAAGCGACGGGGCTTCTGTGACGCTCACCTGGTCCTCCGCAACCAGCCTTCCGGTTCCCGTAAGCTTTGACACGGCCCCGGGAGAGCTCACCGCATCGGGATGCGGGCTTGCTCTCTCCCTCCCCCTGTTTTCCGGAGAGCTCCGCAGGTTTTATCCCGATTACCGGGATTACTACTATCTTCCCGGTGAAGACTGTGCGATTCACAAAAGCGTGGGAGAATTCATCGATAAGTCGGCCAGAAAAAAGGCAACCGCAAAAACCTGCTATACCAGGGCCTCCGGGATTTATCTGCCGGAGCCTGCGGAGGTCTTTCCCATGACCCTGCGGCGGGAGTACGGCGCAAAGGAGATCTTTACACCCTACCGGAAGGGCATGTTTTCGGAAAAGGATTACGCGGAACGCTTTCTGCAGGAGCTCCTGAAAACAGTCCGCTAGGGATTTCCGGTTATTCTATCCATAACAATGAATAATATCGTCAGATTTTGATGGTAAATGTGCATAAAGTGGTTATTAATTCATGTTTTGACCCGCATGAATTGTTGACAGTACAATTAATATATGCTATTCTTGCAAATGGCTGCGATTTGCAGTGAATCTTTTTTATTTATTTTTGGAGGTATCATATGCACAAGGGTACTGTTAAGTGGTTCAACAACCAGAAGGGTTACGGCTTCATCTCCGACGAAGAGGGCAACGATGTATTTGTACACTACACCGGCCTCAACATGGAAGGCTTCAAGTCTCTCGATGAAGGCGCAAAGGTTGAGTACGACGTCGTAAACGGCGCCAAGGGACCGCAGGCAACGAACGTTACCGTAGTCAACGAATAATCAATTCCGGAATCCCTGTGCCCGTTTTGAAAGATATATGTTCTGCATATACATTCGGACTTACAGCACTGAATTTAGATTGGTTACAGAAACGCCATCCCCTGCGGGATGGCGTTTTTGTTACTGCTCTGCCCGCGGCTTATTTCTTCTCTTCCGCCGCTTTCCTGAGGCTGTCCATGTTCATCTCCTGAAGTCTGGAGACGCTCTTCTGCACATACATCCTTTTCAGGTCCTCCGGAGTGAAGGTATACTTTTTGTCGCAGAACTGACATCCGACTTCGATGTCCTTCCCCTCTTTCATCATTTCCTTCAGGTCCTTCGGGGCTATGCTGATAAGCGCCCGCTCCACCCGATCTCTCGTGCAGTTGCAGCGATAACCCACCGGCACCGTCTCGAGAATCTCCGGCTGAAATCCCTCCAGCACTTCCTGAAGAATGGTCTCCGGGGATTTTCCCGCCTCCATCATCTCTGTGATGGACGGAATCTCCGCAAGCTTCTTCTCCAGCCTGCTCACGGTCTCCTCAGACACGTCCGGCATCAGCTGGAGAATAAATCCTCCCGCCTGCTTCACAGAGCAGTCCGTATCCACCAGCACGCCCAGGGCTACGGAGGAGGGAACCTGCTCCGACACGGCAAAGTAATAGGTCAGATCTTCCGCGATCTCTCCCGACACCAGGTCCACCTGTCCGACATAAGGATCCTTCAGTCCCACATCACGTATCACGCTGAGGGTGCCGGCGCCGACCGCGCCGCCCACATCCAGCTTCCCTCTCCGCTTCAGAGGAATATCCACCTCGGGATTCCCCGCATAACCGCGGACGAAACCGTCGCTCTCCGCGGTCACGAGAAGGGATTTTACCGGTCCGTCGCCCTGAATACGCAGGGTAATCAGATCCTTTTCTCCCTTCATCATGGTTCCCATCATGGCGCCCGCGGTGAGGAGCCTTCCCAGGGCTGCCGTCACAACCGGCGTAGTCCTGTGTACTATTCTTGCATATTCCACCATTTCCCGGGTTGACGCCGCGAAAGCGCGGATTGTCCCGTCCGCGGCCGTAGCCCTGACCATATAATCTTTCATTGTTTTCCCTTCTCTCTGAGTATCACATAGATGCGCTCACAGTCATCCTCCGGCGCTTTTACGGACAATGCGCCGTAAACAGCAACCCACTCCATACCGGCCTCTTCGGCTGCGCTGCGAATCTCCTCCACTGTCCAGGCCCGCTGCAGATGGGTTTCCGTATATTTGCGGAACAGGTCGTCCTCCTGCCGGACAAACACCGCCAGATCGTACTCATTGAGCCGTTCCTCCGGACGGTACTCATTCTCCCAGATAAAGCTGCAGTCTTCTCTGTCCTCCGCAATGGTCTGCGTTCCCATGGCGGCATATTTGTACTCTGTATTCAGATCAAAGATGAACACGCCGCCCGGATCCAGATAGTTGTTGGCAAGGCGCAGAACCTGTACCAGGTCTTCCCGGGTCAGTATGTAATTCATACAATCGCACAGGCTGACGATGGCCCGCACGGTTCCGTACAGCTCGAAGGAACGCATATCCTGCATGAGATACAGGATATCCCTGCCGGATTCGGCCCGCTTCTCCATGGCCTGCTGAAGCATCTCCTCGGAATTATCCACGCCGATCATGTCATATCCCGCTGCGGAGAGACGTTCCGTAAGATTTCCCGTCCCGCATCCCAGATCAAGCACAAGGCCGTCTGTGATATTCTCATCCCGCAGAAGGGATACCAGATATGCGCACCAGTCGTCATAGGGCACATTGTCCATGAATTGGTCGTAAACCTCCGCCAAGCCCGTATAGGCATCATATCCGGATACGTCCATCAGATTCTCGCTTCTCCTTCCTGATCAGCCCGCCCCGGCAGGGGCGGAAGCCCCGCGGCTCAGAGCGGTTATCCGGTTATCTCAACGCAGGAAGGAGCCGCCGCATTAAGCATATGGAATGCACCGCGCTTAATGGACCAGCTCCTTCTCTGCTATCTCCGCCGGGGTGAGGGCCCCGCGGTTCAGAGGTACACCTGCGGCGTACCTTCTTATCACTTCTTTACGCGTTCTTGCCGCAGCACTTCTTGTACTTCTTGCCGCTTCCGCAGGGGCAGGGATCATTGGGGTAGATCTTCTTCTCGTTGCGGACGGTACCGGATGCCTTCTGTGCGCGGTAAAGCTCATTTCTCTTCTCCGGCGTCAGAATGCTGTCCCATTCCGGCAGCTCATAGAGCCATTTTGCTCTGGCTTCCACCATATTGTAATACAGCTTCTCCGGGTCAATGAGGATCCGCACCGGGGTATCCTCTTCCATGGTCTCCACCGGGTTTCTGTAATCCAGAAGGCTTTCGCTGATGCCGTCCAGGAAACCGGTCATGGTCATGATATCCGTGTCATACTTTTCCGCAAGTTCCTTTACGGTACCGGATACCTCTTTTTCAGGCTCGGCAAGAATCTGTTTGTAGATTCCCTTTTCCACTTCAAAATAGCTCTTCCAGAGCGCATCCTGCATCTTTTTGTCCAGGCCGTCTCCGTAGGCCATATTTCTCCAGTTCTCAAGCAGTGCCATAGTATCTTCCTTCCCTTGCATGGTAATTTCTTCTCTGTAGTAAAACGCGCAGACAGAGCTGTGCAAGCACAGCTCTGTCCGGGCAGACAAGACTGTCTGCTACAGTATATACCAATTGTCGGTAAATTGTAAAGCTTTCTTTGCCGTCCTTACCGGAACTTACTTCTCACCGGGCATCAGCCATGCATGATGGTCGGTGTGAAGGAGATGCTCGGACTTCTCGGAGAGCGGTTTGCCCAGATAATCCTTATAGACCTGTGTGATGGAAGGATTCTCGTGGGAGAACCGGAGTGTCATATTCGCATCCTGGGAATACAGCACCGGAGCTCTCTCTCCCGCCATCTCAATTCCGTCATGGATGGGCTGTCCGCCGCCGCCGACACATCCGCCGGGACATGCCATGACTTCCACGAAATCATAATGCACGCGTCCCTGCTTCAGGTAGGTCAGAAGCTTGTTGGCGTTGCCGAGGCCGTTGGTGACAGCAACACGGAGCGTTGTGCCTGCCAGGTCAAACTCAGCTTCCTTCCAGCCGTCCATACCGCGGACTGCCTTGAAAGCGTCTGCATCCGGATTCTTGCCGGTGACCAGGAAGTAAGCGCTTCTGAGCGCAGCCTCCATAACACCGCCGGTGGCGCCGAAGATATTGCCTGCGCCGGAACCGATGCCGAAGGGCATATCCAGCTCTTCCTCCGGAAGCTCTGTCACGCTGATCTGCTCTGCGAGGATGAGTCTGCTGACCTCACGGGTAGTCAGGGAGCAGTCCACTTCCGGATCGCCCTGGTCATCGACCATGGACGGATATGCGCACTCTGCCTTCTTGGCCAGGCAGGGCATGATGGATACGCAGAAGATCTTTGACGGATCCACCTTCAGAAGCTCTGCATAGTAGCTCTTGGTGATGGCGCCGAACATCTGCTGCGGAGATTTCGCGCTGGACAGATTATCCACAAACTCGGGGAAGTGGGCCTTCACAAAGCGGACCCAGCCCGGGCAGCAGGAGGTGAACATCGGGAACTTGTTCTTCTCCGGATGCTGCAGCTTCTCGATGAATTCAGAGCCTTCCTCCATAATGGTGAGGTCGGCGGTGAAGTTTGTATCAAATACATAGTCAACCCCTGCTCTGCGCAGTGCGGCTGCCAGTCTCTTCATGGATGCGAATTCCGGATCCAGTCCGAAGGGCTCGCCCCATGCAGTACGGATGGAAGGAGCGATCTGAACCACGGTGATCTTCTCCGGATCCTCGATAGCCTCGATCACACGGTCCACATCATCGCGCTCGCGAAGGGCGCCTACCGGACAGTGGGTGATACACTGGCCGCAGAGTGCGCACTGGGAATCCTCCAGACGGTATACGCCGGTAACATCGACAGTGACGCGGGAGCCGGTATTCACCACATCCCATACGTTTGTGGTCTGGATCTTGTCGCAGACCTGGATACAGCGCATGCACTTGATGCACTTGTCATAATCGCGGATCAGCGGGAATTCCACGCTGCTCTTCTTCTCCTCCAGCTTCTTCTCGTAGGGAAGGCTGTGGATATTCAGATCATTGGCCACCTTCTGCAGTGTGCAGTTGCCGCTGCGGACGCAGACAGCGCAGTTGGTGTTGTGCTGGGAAAGAATCAGCTTGACATTGGTCTTTCTCGCATCTCTGGCCTTCTTGGAATTGGTGTGGATCACCATGCCGTCGGCCACGGTGTTGTTGCAGGCGGTAAACAGTCTCTCGTACCCCTCAACCTCCACGACGCAGACACGGCATGCGCCGATCTCATTGAGCTCCTTCATGTAACAGAGCGTCGGAATATGGACTCCTGCCTGTGAGGCCGCGTCCAGTATTGTCGTTTTCTCGGGAACCTCAATGGTTCTTCCGTCAATCGTAACTTTTACCATTTCGCTTCTCTGCCTCCTTTGAAGATTCCGTATCCGAAGTGATCACAGTGCAGGCATCTGCCGGATTCCTGACATGCCTCCTGCGCGGACATGCTGCACTCCATCAGCTTAAAGTCATGCCGTCTCTCTTCCGGTGAACGTTCTGTCATATTGACTCTGCCGCAGGGCTTGTGATCGTCAAACCGAATCGGCGGAAGTTCAATATCCGTCTTGATCTCATGGAAGAATCCGAGATACTCATCAATATTAGCCGCAGCAACCTTGCCCGCCGCAATGGCGCGGATAACGGTTGCCGGTCCGGTTACGCAGTCGCCGCCGGCGAAGATTCCCTCTGCATCGCGGATATCGCTGGTGTCAAAGGCATCGATATGACCGCGCTCCACCGGAATACCGTACTCACCGAACTTCCGGGAATCGATGCCCTGGCCGATTGCAACCAGAAGTCTGTCGCAGGCTACCCGGACCTCCGGCTTCTCTGCCGGCATGGGCTTCGGTCTGCCGTCCCGGATGGGACCTACAATCTGCGGCTGTACCCAGATAGCAGCTACGCTGCCGTCCTCTTTCTTTTCCACACGGACGGGGGCGTGAAGCTCCACAACCTCGCATCCGTCGGCGATGGCGCCTTCCACCTCTTCGGGAAGTGCCGTCATGTCAGCGATTCTTCTGCGATAAAGAATCTTTACTGACTTCGCGTTGCAGCGGATAGCCGAGCGGGCCACGTCCATGGCCACATTGCCTCCGCCGACCACGGCAATGTCCATACCGGTGAAATCCGGATAATTGTCATCGCCGATAGCGCGGAGCATCTCTACTGCAGAGATAACGCCTTCCGCGTCCTCACCCTCGATGCCGATCTTCTTATCTGTGTGCGCGCCGATGGCCACATACATGGCATCGTACTGTTCTCTCAGCTCTGCGATGGAGATATCATGTCCGATACTCACATCTGTGCGGATGGAGAAGCCGCTCTTCATGAGACATGCGATCTCCTTATCCAGTTCTTCTCTCGGAAGGCGATATGCCGGAATACCGTAACGGAGCATGCCGCCTGCCTTCTTTCTCTGCTCATAGACCACAACCTCGTGGCCCATCAGAGAGAGATAATATGCCGCGCTGAGTCCAGAGGGGCCGCCGCCGATGACCGCCACCTTCTTGCCGGTTGCAGGCTGCTTCTCGCCGATGCGGAACTCTGTCTCATGCTCTACCGCATACTTCTTCAGACCGCGGATATTGATGGGATCATCCACCATCGTTCTGCGGCATCTGACCTCACAGGGGTGCTCGCAGATCAGGCCGCAGACCGCCGGGAAGGGATTATCCTTCCGGATGAGGGCAACGGCATCATCATAACGCCCGTCGTGAACAAGGGCGATATATCCGGGAATATCCACATGTGCGGGACACTGGGCAACGCAGGGTACGGGCTGATCCTGGTGACCGGAGCAGCGTCCGTGAAGGACATGCTCTTCATAGTCATCGCGGAATCCGCGGATTCCCTTCAGAACCATTCTTGCAGCTTCAGAACCGATGGCGCAGTCAGCAGAAAAGTAAATGCTTTCTGCAGTCTGTTCAATCACCTTCAGTGTCTCCATCGTTGCTTTTCCGTCAAGAACTGAATCTATCAGGCTTTCAAGCTGCCCAAGACCAATACGGCAGGGAACACATTTCCCACAGGACTGTGCGTGACAAAGATGTAAAAATGACGCTGCAAGATCCACCGGACACAGTCCCGGCTGGCTGGCCGTGATTCTGCGCTCCAGATCCTTATAGAGATCTTCCACCGTCTTCTGCGCATTGTTTTGCGTTACAATGCTCAATCTGCTCATGGTGTTTCCTCCTTAACATTAAGACGTTTCCGTCAGGGTGCCATGGTTAGTTATAACTTACTGTTATTAAAGTTATTCTTTTCATAATTAAATCATAATAAGCCAATTTTGTAAACGGAGGATCATGAGAAAAATCTGATATACCGATTAAAAAAACATATAGTATCAATCATATTGTACCGATAAAACAAGTCAGGACCACCGGCTTAGCCGGTGGCCTGCTCAGTCCCTATAAGGGACTATTACCTGCTTGCGCCCGGAAGGCGCACTGAGGGCCTGCCAGCTGCACCACATCCGCAGCCGCCCCTAAAGGGGCCTATCCAGTGCTTC
>JAGBNL010000035.1 GCA_017634415.1 Clostridium sp. | reverse complement strand
AGGAGACAGTCCCGGCCCTTTCCTTCGAGAGCACGGTGCAGAAACCGCAGTTTTTCGCGGGATATGTGCCCCA
This sequence comes from Clostridium sp., assembly GCA_017634415.1. Taxonomy (GTDB): domain Bacteria; phylum Bacillota; class Clostridia; order Lachnospirales; family Lachnospiraceae; genus Clostridium_R. The sequence goes on along the minus strand of JAGBNL010000035.1, from coordinate 3,266 downwards.
GGGTGCGGGAATCCCCATCACCATCGAGGAGGTGGGAAGCACCTACGGCGTCCTCATTGACATGGATACGGGCACGGTGGTTGCCGGAAGAGAGGCGGATACGATGATGAATCCGGCCTCCATGACCAAGATACTGACGGTTCTGGTGGCGGCGGAGCACGTGACAAATCCGGATGACCTGGTGGTCATGTCCCAGGAAACCATGGATTATATCTATAAGAATGACTGCAGTACCGCGGGATTTGCCCTGGGTGAGGCAGTGCCGGTGCGGGACCTGTTCTACGGGACGGCTCTGCCCTCCGGTGCCGACGCGGCCCTGTCCCTTGCGCAGTATGTGGCAGGGTCCCAGGAGGCCTTCGTGGAGCTGATGAACCAGAAGGTGCAGGAGCTGGGGCTTTCGGCGACGGCCCATTTCTCCAACTGCATCGGTCTCTACAGCGAGGAGAATCACTGCACCGTGAAGGATATGGCCATGATTCTCAAGGCGGCGGTGGAAAATGACTACGCCCGGGAGATTCTCTCGGCCCACACCTGGACCACCACGGCCACGCCGCAGCATCCCGAGGGGATCGCCCTCTCCAACTGGTTTCTGCGCCGCATCGAGGACAAGGAATTCCACGGCACGGTCATGTCGGCCAAGACCGGCTACGTAAAGCAGTCCGGCAGCTGTGCGGCCTCCTGGGAGATTTCCGACAGCGGGAAGAATTATATCTGCGTCACCGGAAACGCCCACAGCTCCTGGCGCTGTATCTACGACCATGTGGCCATCTACAGGGACCTGGCGCCCTAGGCGACAGCCCCAGGACAAAAGAAAGAGGATAGCAAAGTGAGTCAGAAATTGTGCCCGCAGGCGAAAAAATGCGGCAGCTGCCGGTATATGGGCGTTCCCTATGAGGAACAGCTGAGAATAAAGCAGAAGAAAATGGAAGAACTGATGAAGGGAATCTGTCCGGTCCGTCCCATCCGGGGCATGGACGATCCCCTGCATTACCGGAATAAGGTTCACGCGGTATTCGGGACCGACCGGCGGGGCAATGCAGTCTCTGGAACCTATGAGGCGAACAGCCACAGGATTGTGCCCATCGACAGCTGCCTCATCGAGGATGAGAAGGCGGATGAGATCATCGTGACCATAAGGAGTATGCTCCGTTCCTTTAAGATCCGCCCCTACGATGAGGATACCGGATACGGACTTCTCCGGCACGTGATGGTGCGGCGGGGATTTGCCACCGGGGAAGTGATGGTGGTGCTGGTGACGGGGTATCCTATCTTTCCTTCCAGGAACAACTTTGTGAAGGCGCTCCGGCAGAAGCACCCGGAGATCACTACGGTGGTGCAGAACATCAACGGCGCGAAAACCAGCATGGTTCTGGGAGAGCGGGAAAATGTGCTGTACGGCCGGGGATATATCGAGGATGTGCTCTGCGGCGTGCGGTTCCGCATCTCCTCCCGTTCCTTCTATCAGGTGAATCCGGTGCAGACGGAATACCTGTACCGGAAGGCCATCGAGCTGGCCGGACTGACCGGAAAGGAGACTGTGCTGGATGCCTACTGCGGTATCGGCACCATCGGCCTGTGCGCCGCATCCTCCGCCGGGAAGGTTATCGGGGTGGAGCTGAACAGGGATGCAGTCCGGGATGCCGTCACCAACAAGAAGGCCGGCGGCATAAAGAACGCGGAATTTTACTGCAATGACGCCTCAAAGTTCATGATGCAGATGGCGGAGGCCGGCGCCCGTCCGGATGTGGTATTTATGGATCCGCCGCGGAGCGGCAGCACCCCGGAATTCATCGATGCTCTCGCAAAGATGGGGCCTTCCCGGGTAGTCTATGTATCCTGCGGACCGGACACCCTGGCGAGAGACCTGAAAATCTTCGGGAAGAAGGGGTATCGGGCAGAAGCGTGCTGGCCCTTTGACATGTTTCCCTTTACAGATAACATCGAGAACGTGGTATCGCTTTCACATATGTGAGGGAGAAGAAAATGAAGATTAGAAAGATTGTTATCACAGGAGGTCCCTGCGGCGGAAAGTCCACGGCAATGAGCTGGATCCAGAATACCTTTACGGAAAAGGGGTATACGGTTCTGTTTGTTCCGGAGACCGCCACAGAACTGATTACAGGCGGCGTTGCGCCCTGGACATGCGGGTCAAATGTCGAGTATCAGCAATGCCAGATGCGTCTGCAGCTAGAAAAGGAGAAGGTGTTCGAGCAGGCGGCGAAGACCATGAATGCGTCCAAGATTCTGATCGTCTGTGATCGGGGCGCGCTGGATAACAGGGCATATATGGATGACCGTGAATTCGCGCAGGTGATGGAACATCTCGGAACAAACGAGGTTGAGCTCCGCGATAATTATCATGCCGTCTTTCATCTGGTAACTGCGGCGAGGGGGGCGGAAGAATTCTACACAACAGAGAATAATACCGCCAGAACCGAGACGGCGGAAGAGGCCATGGCGCTGGATGATAAAATCATCTCCGCCTGGACGGGACATCCTTATCTGCGCGTGATCGACAACTCTACTGACTTTCAGGATAAGATGAGGCGCCTGAATAAGGAGATACTGGCTTTTCTCGGGGAACCCGAGCCATATGAGATAGAGCGGAAATTCCTCATCGAATATCCGGACATCAGCTGGCTTGCGTCCCTTCCGAACTGCAGGCGGGTTGAGATTATCCAGACATATCTGAAGTCGGATGAGAATGAAGAAGTGCGCCTCCGCCAGCGCGGATTCGGCGGGCACTATATCTATTATGAGACGGAAAAGCGCAGAATCAGTGACAGGAAGCGCATATCGGTTGAACGGAGACTGTCGGAAGAGGAGTACAGGGAGCTCCTCATGAACGCAGATAAGACAAGACATCAGATCCGAAAGGACAGATACTGTCTTACCTATGAGAATCAGTATTTTGACATCGATGTCTATCCCTTCTGGAACGATAAGGCAATCGTCGAAATCGACCTCAGCGATGAGAATGCCGAAGTCAGATTTCCGCCCCGGATCAGGGTAATCAAAGAAGTGACCGGGGATGAATCCTATAAAAACTCTGCTCTGGCAAAGCTCTGAATTAAAGCGGGGCTGCCGCATCGGAATATGTTTCCGGGCGGCAGCCCCGCTCTTTATTGTGTAACAGAAAAAAAAACCACCTGCTCTGCAGGTGGAGGGAAGATCTTTAGATGTAAGTTCTCCCATGGTAAGATTTAGTGGGTCTGCAAAACCACAAATATAACCATGGGAGGTGCCCAGTGAGCACAGAAAATAGT
>JAGBNL010000034.1 GCA_017634415.1 Clostridium sp. | reverse complement strand
TTAAGACGTGCGACATAGAAAATCCCCCTGCGGATGTCCCATACCACTTGTCTGGTACGGGAGCCGCGGGGGGATTTTGGAGTTTTTCTGAAACTGTACGGGAAGCATCAGCGGACATTATTTCCCGTCACAGACGCACTCCGCATATACCATGGCGATGCGCGCGGATATTTTCCTCTTATAAGTGACCTTCCAGTCCTGCTGCTCCAGAAAGCGGATGTACTCCGAAGCGGTCCACTGATGCTGAAATTTTACGCCTGCGAAGCGGAGGATGGCGGACCAGAGCCTGCTTCCGGGACTCCCTCGGTGTTCCATGGGGCAGATGAGAAGGCCGTCCTTTCGGAGGACACGGCGGATTTCGGAGAGAACTTTCTCCGGTTCCGGCACGATATGCAGGGCGTTGGCGATGATGACCGCATCGAAGGAATTACCCGTCGCGGCGATTCTGCCCCCGATCTTTGTTTGAGAGTGCCGTCGCGGCTCCCCGCGACTTCAGGGGAATCCTTTAGGATTCCTTCATTTGTTGTTTTTTTCCTGTCAAACGTGTATACTTGCATAGAACAATTTTTACCATATGGAGATTTGACCTTTTATGCTGTTCAGTTCTATCGTTTTTATTTGGATTTTCCTGCCCTGCGTGCTGCTGGGCAATTTCATCCTGCAGAAGCTCGGGGGCAATAAGGCCGCCAACGTGCTGCTGCTTTTTGCCAGTATCTTTTTCTACGCCTGGGGAGAGCCCGTCTATGTGCTTCTGATGCTCTTCTCCATCGTCCTGAACTGGGGATCCGGCATGGCGCTGGGACGGGTGCAGGCGGGTTTGCAGGTGCAGCCTGGCGAAGGAGACATGAATGAAGCGGCAAATGATGCCGCCGCGGCGCTGCCGGCCCCGAAGCATGCGCCAGGGGCGAAGGGAATTCTCGCCCTCTGTGTGGTGCTGAATCTGGCGCTTCTCGGGTACTTCAAGTACGCGGGGATGTTTGTGGAGACGGTGAATTCTCTCACCGGGCAGAAATTCCCGGTGCCGCAGATCGCCCTTCCTATCGGCATCTCCTTCTTCACCTTCCAGGCTTTGTCCTATGTCATCGACGTGTATCGCGGCGAGTGTCCGGTGCAGCGGAATGTGCTGAAGCTGGCCCTCTACGTGTCCTTCTTCCCGCAGCTTATCGCGGGTCCCATCGTCAAGTATAAGGATATCGCGGACCAGATCGACGGCAGAACTATGTCCCTGGAGAAGACGGCCGAGGGTGTCCGCCGCTTCATGATCGGTTTCGGCAAGAAGATTCTCATCGCCAATATGCTGGGAAGATGCGCGGACCACATCTATGAGCTGACGCCGGCCTATATCTCCGGCGGTCTGGCCTGGACCGCGGCTCTGGCCTACACCTTCCAGATATATTATGATTTTTCCGGTTATTCCGATATGGCCATCGGCCTGGGGAAAATGTTTGGGTTCGAGTTCCGGGAGAACTTCCTTCACCCCTATATGTCCGGCTCCATCAAGGAGTTCTGGCGCAGATGGCATGTGTCCTTAAGCTCCTGGTTCCGGGATTATGTCTATATTCCCCTGGGCGGCAACCGGAAGGGAACAGCCAGAACTTATATCAATCTGTTTATCGTCTTCCTGCTGACGGGCCTCTGGCACGGCGCTGCCTGGAACTTCGTGTTCTGGGGCATTTTCCACGGATGCTTCCTGATTCTGGAGCGTCTCGGATTTGACAGAGTACTGAAAAAGATCGGCCCCTTCCGCTACGTGTACGCCTTCCTGGTGGCGAATACCGGCTGGGTCTTCTTCCGGGCGGACAACATCCGCATGGGATTCCAGATGCTGAAGCGGATGGTGCTGTTCTGGCAGTATCCGGTGAACGGCTATTCCGTGCGGGAGTTCCTGGATAATCACACCCTGTTCATCCTGGTGTGCGCGGTGCTGGGCATGGGAATCCTCAGGGAAATGCTTCAGCGCGTCCGCATCGGGGAGAAGAGCGCCCTGGAGGTATGGGAATTCAGCTGGGGCGAGATCATCTTCCTGACTGCGGTGATGATTCTCTCCATCATGAGCCTCGCCAGCAGCACTTATAACCCGTTCATTTATTTCCGGTTCTGATCGGCGGAGGGTGATGATGCAAATCCGGAAGGAACGTGTCCTTCTTTTGCTGTTTGCCCTGATGCTCGCCGGCGCCTGGCTGGTGTGGCCCTGGGCAAAGGGACATCTGGACACAGCCAATTATGAAAAAAGAGAGCTGGCGCCGTTTCCGGCCCTGAACCGGGGATTTCCGCCGGCTTTTGAAGAATATGTAAACGACAGGATGCCCTTCCGGAACCAGATGATCAAGGCAAACAGTCTCCTGGATTACCGGGTTTTCGGGACGGATACCACCGGGAAGGTCATCGTGGGAAAGGACGGATGGCTCTTTCTCAGGGATTCCTCCGACGGAAGTGCCCTGGCGGACTATAAGGGAGAAAACCTGTACTCGGAGGCGGATCTTCAGGAGTTTGCCATAAATCTGCAGGAGACCAAAAACGCCCTCGCGGCAGCGGGCGCGGAGTTTGTCGTCTACATCGCTCCCGACAAGGAACGGATGTACCCGGAATATCTGCCGGACTGTTACGGAAAGCCGGCGGAAATGTTCACCGCAAGGCAGGTGATGGAGTATGTCCTGTCCCATACAGATGTGAGAATCATCTGGGGAATGGAAGACCTGCTGGCAGCGAAAACCGGCGCGGCAGCCTCAGCAGCGGCGTCTGCGGCAGATGGGGAGACGGCAGAGACCGGAACCATGGCAGAAGCGGAACTTCTGTACTTCCCGGCGGACACCCACTGGAATCACCTGGGGGCCTATATCGGCGCGAGGACACTTCTTAAGGAGCTGGGGATAGCGATTCCTTCCCCGGACGCTCCGGAGATGAAGAAGGAACATTATCTCAATGAGGCGGGAGACCTGGCGATGCTGGTCCATCTGGCGGATGTATTCGGCCTGCAGGAGGATATCCGGGTGACGGGGTATGAGACCCACGGGATGACCGAGGATTCCTGGGATTTTGCCACAGCCTTCCGCTACCGCACGGAGAACGGGGATCCGCGGAAGCTGATGGTGATAAGGGACTCCTTCGGAACCGCCTGGTCTGACGTGCTGGGGGCGCAGTTTAAAGAGAGCGTCATGTTCCACCGGGACTACTATCAGCCGGAGATGTTTTATGAGGAAATGCCGGATATTGTGGTGTATGAATGTGTGGAACGGCAGCTGCCGGCATTGAAAGACTACAACACTTTAAAGCGTTGATCAACCGAAAAGGATAATTGGGCGCCCTCTGCGTGCCTTGACAGGAAAAGCGGACCGAAATCCATTGATTTCGGTCCGCTTTATGCGTATAATTGCAGGCATACTGCGAGGAAAAGCATGACACAGCGGCCGGGAACGCGGCAGAAACGCTGAAAGTACGGGGAATGCGGAGATATGCCGGACGCCGGCGAACATAGAGAAAGAGAAGAATACCATGAGAGATCTGGAACAGATTCGTAAGGAGATCGCGGCCTGCGACGAGGAGATGCTGATGCAGCTGGAGCATCGGATGCACTGCATCAACGAGATTATCACCTATAAGAGAATTCACGGTATCCCGATCCTGCAGCCGAAGCAGGAGGAGAAGCAGATGAACCGGCTGCGCATGATCGCGGACGGAAACATGTATGAGGATGAACTGCTGAAGATATTTGCCAGCATCACCGAGATGAGCAAGCGGGTGCAGGCGAAGGCGCTGATTCACGGCAATATCGCCCTCATCGGCTTCATGGGCGCCGGCAAGACCAGCGTCTGCGCCGTTCTGAAGGACATGCTGGCCATGGACAGCGTGGAGTGCGATGACGAGATTGTCGAGAGAGCGGGCATGAGCATCAACGATATCTTCGACAAGTACGGCGAGGAGTATTTCCGGGATCTGGAGTCGGAGGTGCTGGCCAGCTATGCGAATTGCCGGCAGACGGTGATATCCTGCGGCGGCGGCGCGGTGCTCCGGCAGAAGAATATCGATACCCTGAAGACCCACAGCCGCATCGTCCTGCTGACGGCGAGCCCCCAGACCATTCTGGACCGTATCGGCGACAGCGATGACCGTCCGAAGCTCAGGGGCAAGAAGAATGTGAAGGCCATCGCGGAGATGATGGCGGAGCGGGACCAGCTCTACAGGGATGCCGCGGACGTGGTGGTCAATACCGACGGCAAGACGGTGCTGCAGATCTGCGAGGAGATCATCACTCTGCCCATTACGTTCCACGGGAGAGACTGACCGCGCAGCAGAAATGGATGGAAAGTGGGGAGGTTTCCCCGGATTATTGGAAAAAACAGGCGTGTTTTGGGTGCGGAATCCCAGAAACAGGCCTGTTTTTTTGACTTTTACATTATAAATTGTTATAATATCTGCGCAAAACCAAGAGGAATCAATGAGGACTTCATTATGGAACGACGAACACAGAGAAAGCTGAAGCAGTATGCACCGCTTCTTCTCGGCATCGGCGCGCTGGCCGTGGTGGGCATCGCCTCCCTCGCCGGGGCAGCCGGAAGGGCGGGCGCGAAAAAAGAGGCTTCTGCTGTGACACAGGAAGACAGTCTGAATACGGATGCGGAACTTGCGCCGGAAGGACAGAATCCGGGTGGCTTGGGAGCCGAAGCACTTCCGGAGGACAGTTCCGATACTGCAGAAAGTACAGAAGCTGTAACGGAGACCGAGGAGACACAGCCGCCTGAGACGGAGCCGCCCGAGACGGAACCTCCGCTCACGGAGGAGGAGCTGGCCTGGCAGGAGTACCTGATGCCCCACGCGGAGGAGTATGTGAATGTCCGCGCCGAGGGCAGCGAGGAGGCCGAGGTGGTTGGGAAGCTCTATATGGGCGACCGGGCTCACATTGAGGAGAAGGGCGATACCTGGACAAAGATTGAGTCCGGCAGCGTCATCGGATATGTGAAGAATCAGTACTGCTACTTCGGAACGGATGCCCTGGAATGGGCGAAGCAGAACTGCGACCGCCAGTTTGAGGTGACCGGAGACGGACTGCGGATTCGCGCCGACCAGTCAGAGGATGCGGAGATCATCGATGTGGTGGAGGAAGGCACGAAGCTTACCCTGGATCCGACGGTGACAGGCGAGAACGGCTGGGCAGCCGTGTACTACAATGATGAAACCGCTTACGTAAAGGGAGATTTCGTTAAGGTAACCTATATTACCGGCAAGGGCGTCACCATCGAGGAGGAGATCGCCGAGCGGGAGGCCGCGGAGGCAGCCAGAAAGGCCGCCGAGGAGGCGGAACGCCAGAAGGAGCGGGAGGCTGAAGCAGCCCGCAGGGCAGAGGAGATCAAGCTTCTCGCTGCCATCATCGAGGCGGAGGCGGGCGGAGAGCCCTATGAGGGGCAGATCGCCGTGGGCGCGGTGGTGCTGAACCGCGTGGACAGCAGCCGGTTCCCGGGAAGCATCTCCGGCGTCATTTACCAGAGCGGACAGTTTACGCCGGCAACCAACGGAAGTCTGGCCCATGCCCTGTCCCACGGACCGAAGTCCTCCTGCGTAAAGGCTGCGAAGGAGGCGCTGCTGGACGGGGTTGATCCCACGGGCGGAGCGCTGTATTTCGGCACAACCATGAATCTTCCCGTGAAGTGCGTCATCGGAAGTCATACGTTCTATTAAGAGTATCCGGGATTTCCAAAAATATACCTATGGATGATGACATTGCGGGTAAAATCAGTTATTATTAAGTGTAGGACAGCAGTGCCGGCGCAGGGAGAAGAGGACTTTTTTTCTGCGGCGGCATAAGAAAATAACAGGTCGAGAGGCCAAAGGAGGTATTATGGGACTTTTACAGGCTGGCATTGGCGCACTCAGCGGCGTTCTTGCCGATCAGTGGCGTGAGTATTTCTATTGTCCGTCTCTTCCGGAGGACGTACTTGTCCGCAAGGGTGCGAAGAGACAGCAGGCGAGAAGCACGAACACCAAGGGCAGTGACAACATCATCACGAATGGTTCCATCATCGCTGTGAACGAGGGTCAGTGCATGATCATCGTGGACCAGGGTGCCATCGCGGAAGTCTGCGCACAGGCAGGCGAATTCGTGTATGACACTTCCACCGAGCCGAGTATCTTCTACGGCGGTCTCGGCGATGGCATCAAGAAGAGCTTCGAGACCTTCAAGAAGCGTTTCACCATGGGCGGCGACACCGGCAAGGATCAGAGAGTGTACTTCTTCAATACGAAGGAGATCATCGGCAACAAGTACGGCACCGCCAATCCGGTTCCCTTCCGC
>JAGBNL010000033.1 GCA_017634415.1 Clostridium sp. | reverse complement strand
TGGTGGAGACCGTCATCAAGAACGGCGAGACCGTGTACCACAAGGAGTGGTAAGTTCTGTTTCTAACGCAGCAGGGCTGGCGCAATATTGCGTCAGCCCTGTTTTCTTTTTGTCTTTTTCATCCCCAGAAGCCCCATCCGCACCGCGAAATTTACCGCCAGGATCAGGAAGGACAGGACAGCCGCCCCCTCCAGGTTCAGCTGGTCATTGTACTGGGTGATCAGCAGAGACAGAGGCCGGTTCTGTGCTTTTGCCAGGAACACGACCGCGGAGATGGTAACCATCCCGTTCATAAAGAAGAAGGACAGCATGTCCAGGATCTCCGCCCGGCACTGGGGAAGCATCACATCCGCAAACAGCCGGAAGGGCGGAATCCCCAGAAGCCTTCCCGTGGCCTCCAGGTCCCGGTCCATCCGCATAAACGCCTGATACACCATGAGATACGGCGTGGTGAAAAAGTGAATGCTGCAGGATACGGCCATAAGCCACAGGGTTCCGTAGAAGGGCATTTTCTTAAAGGCCATGGCGTAGGACAGACCCAGCACGAGGCCCGGTACAGACAGCACCATCAGCGACAGCATGTGAATCAGCCGCTGGAGACGGCCTTCGGTCCGGGAGGCCGCATAGGCTGCAAAGGTGGCTGCCGCCGTTCCGAACAGGGCGCCGCCGGCTGCCATAAATACAGAGCTCTTGAGCCCGGAAAGCCCCTTTCCGCTCCACATCTGGGACAGATGGGCCGTGGTGAAGGACAGGCTTCTCGGGTAATCCTCCATAAACATCACGGCGGTGAAGGCAAGAATCGGCAGAATCAGCACTGCGGAAATCAGGACGCAGCAGACCATCGCCGCCCGGTCTCTTTTCCTGTCCGCGCGTTCGGGAAACCGGATGCTGTGGGGCACCACTCTCCGCTTTCTGCTGCTGTCCGCAAGAAACGACAGTACCGCCGGCAGAAGGAGCAAAAGTCCGATGAAGCTTCCCCTGTCAAACTGCAGCCTTCCCGCCACCTTCGCATACATGATCATCGCCAGGGTCTCTGTTTTTCCTCCCACCGACAGCGGAATTCCGTAGTCTGTCACTGACATGGAGAACACCAGAAAGGCTGCGGCCATCAGGTCCCGCTTCATATAAGGCAGTGTGATGGCGGAGAATGCCCTCTGTTTCGGGATTCCCAGCACCATGGCCGCCTCATGGGGCGTGTAATCCTCCTCCGCAAGGGCATGATACAAAAGGAGAAATGCCGCCGGCGCCGTGTACAGAAACTGTCCCAGCACGATTCCCTGCATGCCGTAGATATTCCCGGGAAGCTGCAGAAGTTTTGTCAGAAACCCGTTATTGCCCAGAAGCAGCACCAGTCCTGTACCGTGAGATACCGACGGCAGAAGCATGGGCAGAAGAAACAGGGTCTGCCAGAGATTCTTTCCCGGAACCCCCGTCCTGCACAGAAGATACGCCATGAAAAAGGCCGCGAAGACGGAAACTGCCGTCACCAGCGCCGCTGAATAAACCGTCGCCGAAAGAGCACGCCGGAAGGATCCGGACTGCACCATGGATGCGATATCCGCCTGCAGAAGCTCCCGGAACATACATCCCAGGGGCAGGACCACGAAGCAGCCGAACAGAAGAAGGAGCAGCGCCAGGGAGGTTCTTACGAAAACCGGCGTCTTCTGCGGCGCCAGAGGCATAGTATCGCTGCGGCCGGGCGTGTTCTGTGCCTCCCGCGCGCCCATGTTCCCGGCCATCACAGAAACCTCTCCAGATTCTTCCGGCGTCTTGCCAGATTATCTCCCACAAAACGGCGGACATAGTCATCCGCCGGGTTTTTCAGAAGCTCCTCCGGCGTGCCGATCTGGCGCTTCTTCCCCAGGTCCAGCACCAGGATGCGGTCCGACATGGCAAATGCCTCCTCCTGATCATGGGTGACGTAGATCATGGTTGCGGCAAACTCGTTCCTGATTCTCAGAATTTCGTCCTGCAGGACCAGCCTCGTCTCCGCGTCCAGCGCCGCCATGGGCTCATCAAACAGGATCACATCCGGATGCAGCACCAGGGTTCTGGCGATGGCCGTGCGCTGCTGCTGCCCGCCGGAAAGTTCCGCCGGATATTTTTCCATATCCGAAGAAAGTCCCACCCGGCCGAGGATCTCCGCCGCAGCCTTCTTTACGTCTCCCCGGAATTCCCGGTGAAACCGCAGGGCGTAGGATACATTGTCCAGGGCTGTCATGTTTTCAAACAGGGCATAATTCTGAAAGACGATGCCAATCCCCCGCCTGTCAGGAGAAAGATTTGTGATATCTTCTCCGTCCTTCCGGATACTGCCGGCCTGAAGCCCCGTCAGTCCTGCGATGGCCCGGAGAAGTGTTGTCTTTCCGCAGCCTGAAGGCCCGAGAACGGAGAGAAACTCTCCGTCCCGGACCTCGAAGCTTAAGTTATTCAGGACCACGTCCCCCTGAAAGGCGACCGTAATCCCGCAGATTTCCAGCTTTGGCAGACTCATTGCTCCTCCCACATGGAGATCAGCTTTTCCTTCACATCGGGGGTGTTGTTGGACATATCCGCGTAGGGAATCTCCTTCGGGTAATTCTCGACATTATTGACCTGTCCCTTCTTTACCAGCTCCGGAAGATAGGTGTTCAGGTAGTCGTCGATGATGTCGGAGTAGAAGTATTTCACCACCTCAACAACGGCTTCATTTTCCTCATGGCCCTTGATGATGGCGAGACCTGCCGGGGTGTAGGGCGCACCTTCCTCGAAGAAGTGAATGGTCAGGGGCGAACCCTCGGTGATAAGCTCCGCCGCCTTGAAGGTAAGGCTCAGGGCGATGGCACACTCTCCCGCCGCCGCGTCCTTCACCGGACCGGAACCGCCGCCGGGATACTGGAGAATATTCTTGTCCAGGGCGTGGAAGTACTCCACAGCCGCCTCGTCGCCGCGGGCATTGGCCAGGCTCTTCAGGAAGAGATAGCCTGTGGAAGAAGCGCCGGGGCTGGGCATCTCGATGAGGCCCTCATACATGGGATCCAGGAGATCGTCATAGCTTTCCGGAACGGGCAGGCCCTTCTCCGCCAGGATGTCGTCTCTCGTGATGACGGAACCGGAGTAGCGGTCCACCGGCATATAGGTCTTGTCCGGGGACAGCATGTCCTCCACGAACTGGCTCTCGTCCACGAAATCGATGGGAAGAAGCAGGTCGTTCAGACTCTGCAGATAACCGTATTCACAGTCAAAGATAATATCGCACTCCGTATCGGTGCCCTCGGCCCGCACCTTCGCCGCCAGATCCCCGGTGTGATAGTACTCGATGGAAATGTCGTCGTCGGGGAATGCCTCATCCAGCCGCTGCTGCATATATTCGATGAGGTAATCCTCGGTGGGGGTGTAGATGACCACCCGGCGGCCGCCTGCCTTCGCCTCTTTCGCGGCTTCCGCGGTCTCCTCCGCTGCTGCTTCGGTCTCTGCCGCTGCTTCGGTCTCCGCCGCTGCAGCTTCTGCCGCGGTCTCTGTCTGGGCTGCCGCCTCCGTTGCTGCGGGCTGTGCGCCTCCGCAGCCGATAAGGCCTGCTGCCAGTGCTGCCGCAAGAACTGCGGCGCCTGTGGTTCTGCCGATACGTTTTACAGAATTGGACATAAGAACAGTATCGGCGCCTTTGCGGACACAGTCCGCAATCACAAATGCTTTTTTCATGATTTCCTCCTTTGGAACTGCATCTGGTTTTCTTACGCGGTGCCGGGTGGTGCCCCCAGGGCATCGCGGATTCCCCCTCGGGAAATAGTGCTTATATGAATCTGCTTCGCAGATCAAAGCCATGGTCCATGGGACCGGAGCCCTGTCCCAGGTCAAGTCCCGCCGCCAGGGCGCCGGAGATATATTCCTTGGCCTGCTCCACCGCCGCCTCGAGGCTCATTCCCTTTGCAAGGCCGGAGGCAATGGCGCTGGACAGCGTGCAGCCGGTGCCGTGGGTGTTCGGATTATCGATGCGCTTTCCCCGGAACCACCGGGTGCTGCCGTCCCGCCACAGCAGGTCATTGGCGTCATTCAGGCTGTGTCCGCCCTTTAGAAGGACAGCGCAGCCGGTATCCCGGCCAATCTTCTCCGCTGCGGTTACCATATCTTCTTCTGTTCTGACGGCCATGCCGGAGAGAATCTCTGCCTCCGGGATATTGGGCGTGATCACCTCCGCGAGAGGCAGAAGCTCTGTCATCAGGGTATTCACCGCATCCTCCTTCAGAAGCTTCGACCCGCTGGTGGCCACCATCACCGGGTCCACCACGATATGCTCCGCCCTGTATTCCCGGAGCTTCTCCGCGATCATGCGGATGAGGTCCGCGGAGGATACCATGCCGATCTTGACCGCATCGGGGCGGATGTCCTCAAACACCGCATCTATCTGCTGCCCCAGGAATTCCGGCGTAACCTCGAATATTCCCCGGACTCCCGTGGTATTCTGGGCTGTCAGGGCCGTGACGGCGGACATGCCGTACACGCCGTTGGCCTGCATGGTCTTCAGATCCGCCTGGATGCCGGCGCCCCCGCTGGAATCGCTGCCGGCGATGGTGAGTGCTGTCTTCATAAACATTTTCCTCTCAAAAAAACAGAAGGAAACAGTTTCCCGCGGGAATCCTGTTTCCTTACATAAGCAAGCTGTTTTCCCTACGTTGGCATTACCCAAATCAGGTTCTCGGGTCACGGCGATACAGCCGTATCTCAGCCTGCTTCCGCAAGCACCCCGTTCTGAAAGTATATCTTTATTCAGCAACTGTCGTTACCGTTCCTGAACAGTCACCTTTATTATACGCAAAGTCCCGGCAAATACAAGCTGAATATCTGCCGGGACTCATGAAAACAATTAATGTATCAATATATGCGGTTTTATACAGGCTTTGCCGTGGTGGCCGTAAGGTTCCCTGCCTGCACGCCGATCTCGATGTTCTCGCCCTCGCCCACATTGCCGCCAAGAATGAGTCTCGCCGCCAGGGTCTCCACGTTCTTCTGGATAAACCGCTTGATCGGTCTTGCACCGTATACCGGGTCATAGCTGTGCTCGATGATATAGCTCTTGGCCAGGTCGCTCAGAGAGATGGTCAGGTCTCTGTCGGCCAGTCTCCGGTTCAGATCCTTCATCTGCAGATCCACGATATGACCGATATTGTCCATGGTCAGCGGCTTGAACAGGATGGTTTCGTCCAGTCTGTTCAGGAACTCCGGACGGAAATGGGCCTGCAGCTCCCGCATGACCGCATCTCTTGCATCGGGTTTGATATTACCCAGCGCATCGATGCCCTCCAACAGATACTGGGAGCCGATATTGGAGGTCATGATGAGAATCGTGTTCTTGAAGTCCACGGTCTTGCCGAGGGAATCGGTGATCCGCCCGTCGTCCAGCACCTGCAGCAGAATGTTGAACACATCCGGATGTGCCTTCTCGATATCATCGAAAAGTACCACCGCATAGGGCTTTCTGCGGACTGCCTCAGTCAGCTGGCCGCCCTCGTCATAACCCACGTAGCCCGGAGGCGCTCCGATGAGGCGGGATACGGAGAATTTCTCCATATACTCACTCATATCGATTCGGATCATGGCGTTCTCATCGTCAAACAGGGCTTCTGCCAGAGTCTTGGCCAGCTCGGTCTTGCCGACGCCGGTGGGGCCGAGGAACAGGAAGCTTCCGATAGGTTTGGAAGGATCCTTGATGCCTGCCTTGGACCGGATGATGGCCTCGGTGACCTTCTCCACCGCCTCATCCTGGCCGATGACTCTCTTGTGCAGCGTCTCATCCAGGTGCAGGGTCTTCTCCCGCTCGCTCTCATTCAGCTTCGATACCGGAATTCCGGTCCATTTGGAGATAACCCGGGCGATCTCATCCTCTGTCACACTCTCGTGGACGAAATTCAGGTCTTCATCCTTAATCTTCTTCTCTTCTTCTGCCAGCTGGCGCTGCAGCTCCGGCAGACGGCCGTACTGCAGTTCCGCCGCCTTATTCAGATCATAGGCCTGCTGTGCGGACTGAATCTCGCCGTTCACCTTCTCGATCTCCTCGCGGAGCTTCGACAGATTGGCGATGCTGGCCTTCTCGTTCTGCCACTGGGCCTTGTCCGCAGCGAATTTATCGTTTAATTCCGCCAGCTCCTTCTGCAGATCCGCCAGACGCTCCTGGCTGAGCTTGTCCGTCTCCTTCTTCAGGGACGTCTCCTCAATCTGCAGCTGCATAATCTTTCTCTGCTGCTCATCCAGCTCCGCCGGCATGGAATCCAGTTCTGTCTTGATCATGGCGCAGGACTCATCCACCAGGTCGATGGCCTTATCCGGCAGGAACCGGTCGGAGATATAACGGTTGGACAATACCGCCGCCGACACCAGGGCCGAATCGGTGATCTTCACGCCGTGATAAACCTCATATCTCTCTTTCAGGCCTCTCAGGATGGAAATAGTATCTTCCACAGTGGGCTCATCCACCATAACCGGCTGGAACCGGCGCTCCAGGGCCGCATCCTTCTCGATGTACTTCCGATATTCATCCAGGGTGGTTGCGCCGATGCAGTGGAGCTCGCCTCTGGCCAGCATGGGCTTTAACATGTTGCCCGCATCCATACTGCCTTCCGCCTTGCCCGCACCCACGATGTTGTGCAGCTCATCGATGAAAAGAATAATCTTTCCTTCGCTCTTCCGGACCTCGTCCAGAACCGCCTTCAGACGCTCCTCAAACTCACCGCGGTACTTGGCGCCCGCCATGAGTGCGCCCATATCCAGGGCAAAAAGCTTCTTATCCTTCAGTCCCGTGGGCACATCGCCCCGGACGATTCGCTGGGCCAGGCCTTCTACCACGGCGGTTTTACCGACGCCGGGCTGGCCGATAAGCACCGGGTTGTTCTTGGTCTTCCGGGACAGAATCATGATCACATTCCGGATCTCGGAATCTCTGCCGATGACCGGATCCAGCTTGTGGTCTCTTGCCCGCTCCACCAGATCATAGCCGTACTTATTCAGGGTGTCATAGGTATCCTCCGGGTTGTCGCTGACCACCCGCTGGTTGCCTCTCACCTTGGAAAGCACTTCCAGAAAACGCTCCCGGGTAATGTTGTACATCCGGAAGATCTCCTTCACGGCCCGGTTGGGCTCCTTCAGAAGCCGCAGGAACAGGTGCTCCACGGAGACATACTCATCTCCCATGGCCTTCGCCTCATCCTCGGCATTCACCAGGACCTTGTTGCAGTCCTGGGTCAGATAGACCTGACCGCCCTGGACCTTCGGGAGGCGGTTCACCGCCTGCTCCACCTCATTCATAAACTGCTG
>JAGBNL010000032.1 GCA_017634415.1 Clostridium sp. | reverse complement strand
TTTCCGCTGTGTTCTGCAGTCCCGGAAGGGCCTCTTTCTCCTGAGCCAGCTTCCCTGCGGTATCCCGTTCCGCCCGCAGACTGTCCTCATACCGCCGGTATACCGCCCGAATCTCCCAGGCAGCCGCGATGGCCGCCGCCAGCTGTTCTTTCTCTTTTATCTCCGGCTCCGCTTCCGCGCATTCGGCGAGTACGGCCCGGGCTTTCTCCTGCTGCATGTAATAAGAAAGAAGATTCTTCGCCTCTGTCAGGGCATCCCGTTTTGCATCCCTGCTTCGGGCGCTCTCACTGACCCGGGCCTTCAGGGCATCCTCCTCTTCTCCCATTCTTTCACAGACCGCCTTCAGGGCTTCCAGAAGGGCCTCCATATCTGTCACGGAGAGCCGGTCGGCCCGGAGTATCCGGTCCCGGAGATCCTGGAGAAGCATCGTCTGCTCTTCCTCTGCTTTTCCCGCAGCTTCTGTTTCCTCTGTGCTCTCCGGTCCCTCCGCACCCAAACCGCCCCCCGGTTTCTCCGGCATCCGGATATGGGATACCTCCGTCTGGCAGATGGTGCGGATCTTCGCCATCTCCGTCTTGTGTTCCCCCAGCCTCCGGGAAAGCTCTGTCACGATATCCTCGAAGATGCCTGTGCCGAAGAGCTTCCGGAAGATGACCTTCTTCTCATCGGATTTTGCCCGGAGAAGCTCCATGAATTCTCCCTGGGCGATCATGCCCACCTGCATGAACTGGGCCTTGGAAAGGCCGATGAGGTCCGTGATCTTCTCATTGGTTTCCTTGATATTCCGGGAATACTCTGTCCCGTCCGGAAGAATGAGGGAGACATATTCCTTCTCATCCGTAATTCCCTTTCCCCGCTTTGCCGGGCGGAGATGCCGGGGAATACGCCTGACAGTGTAATGACCCGCGCCTGCTGCCGATCCGATGCCTGTCAGGTCCTCTTCGG
Source organism: Clostridium sp. (assembly GCA_017634415.1). Lineage (GTDB taxonomy): Bacteria > Bacillota > Clostridia > Lachnospirales > Lachnospiraceae > Clostridium_R. The sequence goes on along the minus strand of JAGBNL010000032.1, from coordinate 2,852 downwards.
AATCCGCCGCTCTGTCCGCGTTTCCCTCGATAAATTCCAGCTCCACGAAGGGTTCCGTTCCCGGGTCCGCAAACTGGCTCTGGAGTTCCATGCCGCTTTTCTTATTGTTTTCCGAGCTGGCCTCCCCGTAGAGGGCAAATACCATGGCGTCAAATATCGTGGTCTTCCCGGCGCCGGTATCCCCGGTGATCAGAAACAGGTTCTGGTTTGTCTTTGTGAAATCGATGTCTGTCCTTTTCCCGTAGGAACCGAAGGCCTGCAGCGTCAGTCGTATGGGTCTCATCCTTCTTCTCCTTTCCCGGAAACCGTGTTCACCACATCCCGGAGCAGCTCCTCCTCGCCGGGCAGAAGTTCTCCCAGCAGATCCAGGCAGAGCTCATAGGGGTCCCGTTCCTTCCGGTTCTCTGCTGCCTTCCGGTAATCCGCCTTATGCTCCGTCTCCCGCCGGATTTCCAGCAGATTCGGGTATGCCGCCCTCAGGCGGTCCTGCATATCGAATACATCCAGATCCACGGTGTCGGTCAGGGTCACCGAGACATAGTCCTCCGAGGGCATCATCAGCACCTCGGCAAGACTTCCCCGGACTTTCCTCACCTGCCGCAGCGGATGCAGGGGCAGGACCTCTGTTCTGCGTTCTCCCTTCGGCCCAAGCTCTGCCAGGATAACGCCCTTCTGCTGCCCCGCCTCGCTGACGGAAGCCGCCAGGGGTGTTCCGCAGTAGCGGAAGAATTCATTTCCCACCTTCATGGGCTTGTGGATGTGCCCGAGCGCCGCGTAGTCGAAGGGTGCCAGCACTTCGTAGGAGACCTGGTCGATGTTTCCCACCGTCACAATCTCCGAATCCGCCCGATCCACCTCCTCCGCAGAGGTTCCCGCGGGAAGATAGAACTGGTGGCTGACGAGGACATTGCGCTCCGCGGTGTTAATATCTTCCAGTGAAAGCAGTTTCCGGAGTGCCGCGTCATAGGACAGGTTATTGCCTTTCTCGTCCATGCCGGTAATCTCCTTCACCATGGAAGGGCGCACGAAGGGAAGAAGATAAAAGTTTACCTTCCCATGGTCATCCGCGAGGGTCACCTTCTCGATGTGCTCCCCCTCCCGTACCGGCGGCATGCCGATCATATGGATGTGCTGACGCTTAAGAAGCCCCCGGTACAGGTTCACCCGGGGTGCGCTGTCATGGTTTCCGCTGATCATCATAATCTCCGCCCCGGGGCAGGCCTCCGTGAGCTGCCCCAGAAAGAGGTCGAAGAGTTCCACCGCCTCCGCTGACGGCACCGCGCGGTCATAGATATCCCCGGCGATGACGATGGCGTCCGGCTTATGCTCCGCCGCCAGGGCCGCAATCTGTGCAAAGATATATTCCTGATCCTCCCGGAGATCCCGGTTCACCAGCTTCAGTCCGATATGAAGATCGGATAAATGAAAAAACCGCATGCTTTTCTCCTCTGTTATTTTTAAGACACGCCGCGTGCGGGCATTCTCCGCTGTAATTCAGGACACGTCCGTGTGGGCATTCTCCACTGTAATTCAGGACACGTCCGTGTGCTGGTCTGCCTGTCCCGCAGCTTTGAGCGGTTATACCTGCAAGGCGCAGCAGTTCCCGAACTGCTGCGCCTCTTGTCTTCTCTTTCTGCTGTGTTATCAGTTTTCCCGCTCCTTCTGAATCATGTTAAAGAAACCATTCTGTAAACAGTTCTTTGACAAAAGAAGTGTTCAGAGGCTGTTCCCGTGTCTCGAAGGTCATAAACAGCTGTTTACCGGGAAATATCCCGTTTTTCTGCAAAAGCGCAAGCCTCTTCAGTGCTCTGCTGCAGTATTCCGGCACATCCATCATTCCAAAATGCTCCAGGTATTTCTCTTCCCTTTCTTTTACATGAAGAACCGTAAAATCCGGGTACAGCACAATACCATCCTGCAGTTCAAGCTCGCACTCATACCGATAGGGAATTCCCAGTTCCAGAAGCGTATTCGCAATCAGAATCTCAGATTTTGAACGTACCTGCTCACCCTTATTTGTGCGGAATTCCGGATTGTCATCCGCAACTCCTTTTGTGAAAAACTCTTCCTGCTCCCACTCCTGAACGTACATATCATCCGGAAGCCGGATAGGCCGGACCAGTTCTTTCCGCCATGCAGGAAGTGCTTCATAGACATCTTCCGGCACTGTTCCCAGCTGCCGTTTCAGTCTTTCCAATACCCGAAGCTCATGTTTTGCCGCGCGAAGGACTCTCTCATCATAGTCTTTCTGCGCAAGAGCCAGAATCTGTTTTCTCTGATGTCTGCCCAGATATCTCCCGCAAAGATTGTCACCGATCACCTGATAGTACTGTGGGTTCTTTCTGCCGCAGTTCACCCGCAGCCGCCCGGCCGGCACCCGTTTCAACATCATCTCACGCTTTCGGATGATGTCATCCAGAGTCAGCACTCTTTCAGAAATCATTTTTATCATATCTGTCTCCTTTCCAGCGCCTCTCCAAGTACATGCTCCGAAAAGAAGTAATTCCATGATAGCGCCCGTGAGGAATAAAATCAACACGAACGTCTTTTGCACCCGGTCTCATCCCCCTCTGTCCGTCGATGAACTCCCTGTACTTTCCGGTCTGCCAGGAAGTCCCTGCACTTTCCGGTCTGTCAGGAACTCCATACACCTTCTGATCTCCTTGAACCGGCGATGTCCTCTATAGCGCCGGTCGTAATATCATGATATTAATACAGTTTTGTTATTCATGATGTTTTTCTGCGCACTAATATTTTGGGATCAGGCTTTTTAGTGCGTCCGTGCATTTTTCTCAAAAAATTTACGCATCATAAATTGAATTATAAGTTTTTGATGCGTCCTTGCACGGAAC
>JAGBNL010000031.1 GCA_017634415.1 Clostridium sp. | reverse complement strand
GGCGGCATGAAGGTGGCCAAGCACGGAAACCGGGCAGCTTCCTCCCAGTGCGGAACGGCTGACTGTCTGGAGGCCCTGGGCGTAAACATTGACCAGAGTCCGGAAAAATGCGTGGAGCTTCTTCATGAGGTGGGCATGTGCTTCTTCTTTGCCCAGAAGTATCACAGCTCCATGAAATATGTGGGCGCCATCCGCAGAGAGCTGGGATTCCGGACCGTGTTCAACATTCTGGGCCCGCTGACGAACCCGGGAACGCCGACAATGCAGCTTCTGGGCGTCTATGACGACTATCTGGTGGAGCCTCTGGCCCAGGTTCTGGTGAATCTCGGAATCCGCCGGGGCATGGTGGTATACGGCACGGACAAGCTGGATGAGATTTCCGTCAGCGCCCCGACAAAGATCTGCGAGATCCGGGACGGATGGTATAAAACCTACACGGTCACGCCGGAGCAGTTCGGGCTGACCAGATGCGCGAAGGAAGCGCTGTCGGGGGGAACACCGGAGGAGAATGCGGAGATCACGAGAAGGATCCTGCAGGGAGAAAAGGGAAGCAGGAGAGACGCGGTTCTCATGAATGCGGGGGCATCCCTGTATATCGGCGGAAAGGCAGATTCCATGCAGGACGGTATCCGGCTGGCCGCGGAGCTGATTGATTCCGGAAAGGCCTATGAGAAGCTCATACAGTTCATCGAGGTGAGCAACCGTCCGGAATAACGGAAACATTTGCCCGGGATTGACAGAGACGGACGGAGGTGCGGTATGACGATACTGGAACAGCTGGCGAAGGAAGCAGAGCTGCGGGTCATGCAGGATAAGGAGAAGATAAGCTTCGGGGCCATGAAGGCGCTCGCCGAAGCACTTCCGAAAAAAGCGGAAAACTCCTTTTGTGCGGCTTTGGCAAAGCCCGGGATGTCTTTTATCTGCGAGGTGAAGAAGGCATCTCCCTCGAAGGGGATTATCGACCCGGTATTTGAATATCTGCGGATTGCCGAAGCGTACGAGGAAGCGGGAGCGGATGCCGTCTCCTGCCTCACGGAGCCCCTGCACTTTCTGGGGTCGGACGATATCTTCCGGGAGATCCGCTCCCGCATCAGCACGCCCATGCTCCGGAAGGACTTCACGGTGGACCCATACCAGCTGTACCAGGCGAAGGTCATGGGCGCCGACTGCGTGCTTCTCATCTGCAGTCTGCTGGATACGGAAACCATCGCCGGGTATCTCCAAATCTGCGGGGATCTGGGGCTTGCGGCCCTGGCGGAGGCCCACGACGGGGCGGAGATTGCATCCGCAGTATCCGCCGGTGCGCGGATGATCGGGGTAAACAACCGGAATCTCAGGGATTTCTCGGTGGATTTTGACAATGCGGCAAGGCTTCGGGATCTCATCCCCCCGGACCGGCTGTATGTGGCGGAGAGCGGAGTGAAGGGGCCGGAGGACGTGAGGCTTCTTTCCGGGATCGGTGCGGACGCGGTTCTCATGGGAGAGGTGCTGATGCGTGCGGCGGATAAGAGGGCGATGCTTCAGACCATGCGGGAGGCAGCAGGATGACGGAGATTAAGATCTGCGGTCTCTTCCGGGACTGCGATATCGATTATGTGAATGAGGCCCGCCCGGAATACGCCGGTTTTATCCTCCGGTATCCGAAGAGTCACCGGAACGTGACGGAAAGGGAGGCAGCCCGGCTGAGAAAACGGCTGGCGCCGGGCATACGGGCAGTGGGAGTTTTTGTGAACCAGACCCTGCAGGATGCGGAGGCGGCTGCCAAATGGATCGGCCTGGATGTGATTCAGCTTCACGGGCGGGAGGACAACACCTACATAGAAGACCTGCGGAAGAGGACAGGGCTTCCCGTGTGGAAAGCCTTCCGCGTTCGCTCTCTGAAAGACCTTTCGGAAGCGTCGGAAAGCATCGCGGACGGAATCCTTCTGGACGGCGGTCTGGGGGAAGGGCAGGCCTTTAACTGGGATCTGCTGAAGAATTTCGGGCGGCCCTTCTTTCTGGCGGGAGGACTGACGCCGGAGAATATTCCTGAGGCGGCGGATTTGCTTCATCCGGCGCTGCTGGATATCTCGTCCGGGGTTGAGACAGAGAAGAAGAAGGACCGGGAAAAGATCCTGGCGGCCGTGCAGGCGGCACGCGGGAGAATAGGGGAGGAAGAGAATGATGAGTCGGGGAAGATTCGGAATCCACGGTGGACAGTATATTCCGGAAACACTGATGAATGCGGTGATTGAGCTGGAAGAGGCTTATTGTCACTATAAGGAAGACCCGGAATTCAACCGGGAGCTGACAGAGCTTCTGAATGAGTACGCGGGCAGACCCTCCCGCCTGTACTATGCAAAGAAGATGACGGAGGACCGGGGCGGCGCGAAGATCTATCTGAAGCGGGAGGACCTGAATCACACGGGGGCCCACAAGATCAACAACGTGCTGGGCCAGGCACTGCTGGCAAAGAAGATGGGAAAAACCCGCCTGATAGCCGAGACCGGTGCGGGACAGCACGGCGTGGCGACAGCCACGGCGGCGGCCCTTCTCGGAATGGAGTGCGTGGTGTTCATGGGCGAGGAGGATACGGTCCGCCAGGCCCTGAATGTATACCGGATGCGGCTTCTGGGGGCGGAGGTCATTCCCGTGAAGACGGGAACGGCGACACTGAAGGATGCGGTCTCCGAGGCCATGCGGGAGTGGACATCCCGTATCAGCGACACCCATTACTGTCTCGGGTCCGTTATGGGGCCGCACCCATTTCCCACTATCGTGCGGGATTTTCAGGCAGTGATCTCAAAGGAGATTAAGGAGCAGATGCTGGAGAAGGAGGGACGTTTTCCGGATGCGGTTCTGGCCTGCGTGGGCGGCGGATCCAATGCCATCGGCAGCTTCTACCACTTTATCGGCGACCCGGAAGTCCGCCTCATCGGCTGCGAGGCGGCGGGACGGGGCGTGAACACGGCGGAGACGGCGGCCACCATAGCCACCGGAAGGCTGGGGATCTTCCACGGCATGAAATCCTACTTCTGCCAGGATGAATACGGGCAGATCGCGCCGGTCTATTCCATCTCCGCAGGGCTGGACTACCCCGGGATCGGGCCGGAGCACGCTTATCTCCATGACACCGGCCGGGCGGAATATGTGCCGGTGACCGACGCGGAGGCGGTGGAGGCCTTCGAATATCTGGCCCGGACGGAAGGGATCATTCCGGCCATCGAGTCGGCCCACGCGGTGTCTCACGCCATGAAGATCGCCCCGGGGATGGGAAAGGACAGAATTCTGGTCATCACCATATCCGGCAGGGGGGACAAGGACTGCGCGGCCATCGCGCGCTACAGAGGGGAGGATATCCATGAGTAGGATTGCGGAGGCATTTCAGAAGGGGAAGGCATTCATTCCCTTTATTACCTGCGGGGACCCGGATCTGGAAACCACGGGAAAGGTGGTGCGGGCAGCAGTGGAAAATGGCGCCGACCTCATCGAGCTGGGAATCCCCTTTTCCGACCCCACGGCCGAGGGACCGGTCATACAGGAGGCAAATGTGCGGGCGCTTGCGGGCGGCGTGACTACAGATAAAATCTTCGATTTTGTGCGCGATCTTCGCCGGGATGTGCATATTCCGCTGGTATTCATGACCTACGCCAACGTGGTGTTTTCCTACGGCGCGGAGCGGTTTATCTCCGCCTGCAGGGATATCGGCATCGACGGGCTGATCCTGCCGGATCTGCCCTTTGAGGAGAAGGAAGAATTCCTGCCCGTCTGCCGGAAGTACGATGTGGCGCTGATTTCCATGATCGCGCCCACCTCGGAGAACCGCATTGCAGCCATCGCGAAGGAGGCGGAGGGATTCCTCTACATCGTGTCAAGCCTCGGCGTGACCGGCGTCCGCAGCGAGATTAAGACGGATCTTTCCGCGATCATGAAGGTGGTCAGGGAGCACACGGATGTGCCCTGCGCCATCGGGTTCGGCATCTCCAGACCGGAACAGGCCAGGAAGATGTCGGAGATATCCGACGGCGTCATCGTGGGATCCGCCATCATAAAGCTTCTTGCGCAGTACGGAAAGGAAGCGGCGGGCCCTGTGGGAGAGTATGTGCACAGCATGAAAGAGGCCGTAATACTAAAGTAATAAAAATGGACCGGGAAGCGTAAAATCTTCCCGGTCTTTTTTTGCTAGAATAAGACTGGCATCATGGGATAATTCTGTCCATGTGCGGGAGGATTATATCAAAATGAGAAAAAAACTGAAAGTTACCGGCCTGGTTCTGGCGGCGTGCCTTCTGATGGCGGGCTGCGGACAGAAGGCGGCTGACGGCGGAAAAGCGCCGGAGACTGCCGCCAAAGCGCAGAGTACTGCGGCTGCGGAGAATAAAGAAGCGGAGAAAGCCGCGGAGGAGACGGAGAAGGCTTCCGAGGAAACGGAAGAATCGGGAGCTTCCCCGGAAGAATCTCAGGCGGAGGAGACAGCCTGGGACGGAGTAAACCGGGCAATCCGGCTCGGACGGGACGGCATGTATCTCGATTCCGATGATACCGCCTTTGTGTGTTACGGAACCTATGACCGCATCGTCGCGGATGAAAGCCATCCGAAGCTCCGCGACGCGCTGGATAAATATAATGACGATCTGCATCTTCAGGCTCAGATTTTTCTTGATCAGTTCAAGCGGATTGTGACGGAGTCGGGAGCATCCGGGGACCAGGATGCCGACAGCTTCTACCATACCGCCAACAACGCCCAGCTTATGCGGGCGGATGAGCATATCGTAAGCTTCATCCGATGGGATACAACCTACGGTCTGGGTAACGGAGATACCACGCTTCTGGGCGTAAACTTCGATTCACAGACCGGAGAGATGCTTTCCCTGAATGACCTGGTTTCCGACAGGGACGGGCTCTGCGATGTTGTGGTGGAGAAGGTGAAGGAGATTATCCCCCGGGAGGATTTCGAGAAAACACCGGAGGCCACGGTGCGGGAGCTCTTTGCGCTGGAAGATACGGTCAGCACGAAGGAATTCTCCTGGGCTGCAGGGTATGAGGGAATGAGCTTCCTGTTCAATACCACGGTGAATTTCGCCTATTTCAGCCGTCCCGGCGGTGCCGTGGAGGTCTTTGTTCCCTACAGGGAGTATCCGGACCTGTTCACCGACGAGGTAAAGGATATTCCGGAGAAGTATGCCGCCGATTTTATCCTGGCGGACGGAACGGCCGGAGATGCCTGGTTTGACGCGGACGGCGACGGGACCCTGGAGGAAACCGTCGGCATCCTGAATGAGGATGAGTACGGCGGCTACAGCGGTCTGACCCTGATGCGGGGCCAGGACAGCTTTGAATTCCCCTTTGAGTTCGGAAGCTACTATATATTCGGAACCAGGGCCCACCTGGGAGAGGGAAAGGACTTCCTGTGTCTCGAAGAGATGGAAAATGACTACGGCTGGAATCTGGTTTACCGTCTGAACGGAACCCCGGAATATGTGGGCCAGTTCGACGGAGATGTGGAATTCTCCAGATATCTGGTGAACATTGATGACTATGAGGATTTCGAAGATATCTCCGACAAGGACAGGAAGGCATATATGTTTACCGATCCGGAGCATGTGATGCTGCGGGAGCCCTCACATCTGTTCGGCTCCAACAGCGTCTTCCGGGAGAACGAGTTGACCGACGCAGGCGTCATGGAGCCGGTGGAGGGCTGGCATGACTATACCTCTGTTAGAACACTCACTGCAAAGAAGAAGATGACGGCAGATGAGATAAATGAGGAGGGGGAGGTCATCGGCACTGTCGACATTCCCAAGGGTGCGAAGATTACGCTTGTCCGGACGGACAATAATTCTCTGGTGGATGCGAAAACCCCGGAGGGAAAGACGATCCGGTTTGAGATAACCACCAACCAGGAAGAATATCAGCAGTATGTCGGGAGTGAGAAGACGGACGATCTCTTTGACGGAATCATCTACGCCGACTGATGAGTAAAGGAATATGCATATGAAAAAGAAAAGAATCGCTGCGGTGCTGGGGATGGTACTGATGCTGGCCTCTTCCGCGGCAGCCTACGCGGGACCTGCTGAGAATGCAGGAAGCACGGGCAGTGCGCAGACCCAGGAGATAGCGGATATTCTGCCCCCGGAGGGCGGCTGGAAGCTGCCCGAGCCCCAGAGTGCGGAACAGATAGCGAAGGATATCTCATCGGTGCAGCCGGACGGGGCGGACTTCGCGGATCTGAGCGCGAGACTCTCTGCCACGGAGACGGCAAAGAAAACAAATCAGATTATCCTGGTGGTTGACCACCAGCTGACCATGTGGAACAAAGGCGGAGACGGACAGTGGACGCCCATCTTCTGGACGTATGCGGGATATGGAAGAAACGGTCTTTCCGCTGACCGAACCATGGGGGATGAGACCACGCCCATCGGATCCTTCCCGCTGCAGTTCGGCTTCGGACTGGCGGATAATCCGGGAACGGGGATGGAGTACAGAAAGATCGGACCGAATTCCTGGTGGTCCGGGGAGTTTGATAAGACCT
>JAGBNL010000030.1 GCA_017634415.1 Clostridium sp. | reverse complement strand
GCGCAGATCCCCTACACCATCTACAGCGGCGTCCAGTTCTTCCAGCGGATGGAGATCAAGGATGCGCTGGCCTATCTGCGGATGATCGCCTACCGGGACGATCTGTCCTTCCGGCGCATCGCCAATGTGCCGAAACGGAATATCGGAAACCGGCGGATGAAATATCTGGAGGAGTATACGGCGGAGCACGGGGGAAGCCTCTTCGATGCCCTGTGCGCCTCGCTGGAGGAAGACCTGTTCCGGGGCACGAAGGCCCGGGAATTCGTAAAGCTCATCCGGGAGTTTGCGGCTTCGTATGCCGGAAGAGCGGTATCGGAGGTACTCTCGGACATTCTGGATAAGAGCGGATATGAGAAGATGCTCCGGACCGAGGGAAGCCAGGAGCGGCTGGATGACCTGGCGGAGCTCCGGCAGGCGGTATTCGAGTATGAGACCACCTGCGGGGAAGAAGTGACCCTGGAGCATTACCTGGACCATATCGCCCTCTTTACCAACCAGGATACGGGAGATAAGGGCGACCGGGTCAGGATGATGACGATTCACACGGCAAAGGGACTGGAGTTTCCCTATGTGTTCCTCTGCGGACTGAACGAGGGAATATTTCCCTCGAAGAAAACCAGGACCAGACAGGCCATGGAAGAGGAGCGCAGGCTCTGCTTCGTGGCGATGACGAGAGCGCAGAAGGGGCTGTTCCTGTCAGAGGCCGCAGGCCGCAACTTCGACGGGTCTCCCAGATATCCGTCCCGGTTTATCATGGATATCGATCCCCGTTTTATCCAGTACACGGAGCCGCCCAGGGAGGGGCTGATCGAGCAGATGCGGAGCTATGCCGAGATGGCGGACCGGATGCTTCTGGAAGAGGAAGAAAGGCCTGCCTTTTCTCCCGGCGACAGGGTCCGGCACAGCGTCTTCGGCGAGGGAACCATCCTCTCGGTGGACGAGGAGAAGAGAGCCTTTGCGATCCGGTTTGACCGGATGGAAACGCCCAGAACCATCTCGGCGCGGGTGAAGCTTGAGAAGATCAACTGAGGAATTTAACGATTTAAAGCAAAAAGGGTTGAAAGTCCTGCTTTTCTGATCTATAATTCCAGTCATGTTGAATGCAAAACCCGACGGGGAGGTATGAGATGGACGGCAGAACATTGGTTTGCGGCGTAATCGCCAACCCGGTGGCCCACAGCATGTCACCGGTGCTTCAGAATCTGTATGCGCAGAGGACAGGGGTCAATCTGGCCTATGTGCCCTTCAAGGTGGAACCTGATATGCTGAAGGAGATGATCGAGGGCGCCTATGCCATGAACATCCTGGGCCTGAACGTGACGGTTCCCTTCAAGTCTCAGGTGATGCCTTTTCTGAAGGAGATTGATGAGACGGCGGAGGATATCGGTGCCGTCAACACCCTGATCCGCATCGACGGAGGATATAAGGGATATAATTCCGATGTTCCCGGCATTACCCGGGTTATCCTTGAGGAAGGATACGAGATCGACGGGCGCGACTGCATCATCATCGGCGCCGGCGGGGCGGCCCATGCGGCCTGCTATGCCCTGATGAAGTTGGGCGCACGGCACATCTATGTGCTGAACCGCACCCATGCCCGCAGCGATGAGCTGGAGAAGTGGATGAACAGCCTGGCGGGAAGAAAGATTGTCATGTCCCTGCCGCTGGACGCCTGGGACTGGATTCCGGGAGACGGATACTTCGCCGTGCAGACCACCAGCGTCGGCATGACGCCGAATGTGGGAAAGGCTGCCATCGAGGATCCGGGATTCTATAAGAAAATCAGCTGTGCCGTCGACTGCGTCTACACACCCACGGAGACGAAGTTCATGCAGAATGTGAAGGCGGCCGGCGGAAGAGCCGTGAACGGTCTCAGGATGCTCCTGTATCAGGGCATCGTGTCCTACGAGATCTGGAATCCGGGCGTGAAGGTGGATGATGACACCGTCCGGGAGGCGGAAGAGGCTATCATGAAGATGCTGGGACAGTAACCCGTTTTTGCTGCAGGTCCTGACATGTAAGAAAGAGTAGTGGTTTTATGGATATCGTACAGCTTTGTGAGATAGGGATGCTTATCGCCTTCGGTTTTTCGTGGCCGTTCAACATTCACAAGTCCTGGACTTCAGGCACGGCAAAGGGAAAGAGCGTGCTTTTTGAATGTGTTGTCATCTTGGGCTACTGTATCGGTCTGGTGGGAAAGTATGTGACCTATACCCGGACGGGAGTATTTCCCTGGTCTGTATGGTTCTACCTGGCGGACATCGTCATGGTGGCCATTGATCTGGTCCTGACCATCCGGAACAAGAGAAGAGACCGGGAGCAGGACGGAATCTGAAGAGAAAAATAATCCCCTGTTAACAGGAAAGTAATAAATAACAGGAAAAAAACAGTATAATAAAGGCAGAGGCTTCGCACAGCGCGATGACTTCTGCCTTTTTCACATTAAGATCTGGAGGAGAGCATATGAGAAAGAAATTCCGGAACATGGCGGTGCCCGCAGCTGCGGCCCTGCTTCTGGCCCTGGCCGGATGCAGCGGACAGAATACCCCGCAGGAGAATACACAGACAGAAACGGAGAGTGCAGAAGAAACCAAAGCCGAAGAAACCGTAGAGAAGGATGAGGAATCAGAACCCGAAAGCGGAGAGGAGGAATCCTCCGAAGCTGCGGCTCCTGAAGAGCAGAGTGAGGCGGATGCGGCGGCGGAAGCATTTTCCAGACTTTCCGTACCGCAGATGACGCCGGAGGAATACCCCGGTGTGAACGGCTCCACCGCGACCCTGCCCCTGTCTTATGAGCTGTATCATCTGGTGACGGGCGTTCCCCTGGAAGAGGCGGAGCGGACCATCTCCCATTCAAAGACAACCCAGGCATACTATTCGCTGATGTACGGCTATGGCGTGGATTACTCGGATAAAAAAACCGGACTTGTGATTGCCTACGAGCCCGCGGAGGAAGTTTATGAGACGATGAACTCCGATCCGGAGTATGCCCTGGAGATGAAGCCCATCGGAAAGGACGCCCTGGTGTTTATGGCCAATGAGGGCAATCCGGTGCAGTCCCTTGCGGAAAAGCAGATTCAGGACATCTATGGAGGAAAGATACGGAACTGGTCGAAGGTGGGCGGAAAGAACCTGGAGATCCAGGCTTTTCAGAGGCCGGAAAACTCCGGAAGCCAGAACCTGATGGAGAAGCTGGTGATGAAGGGGCGTCCCATGGGACCTGCGCCTTCCTACTATGTGGAAGCGGAGATGGAGGGCCTCCTGGAGAAGGTGGCTGCCTATAATAATGAAGACAGCGCCCTGGGCTATTCGGTGTATTATTATGCCCGGAATATGAAGGATGTGCCGGGACTCCGGTTCATGGGCGTAAACGGCGTCATGCCGGACAATGAAACCATACGGGACGAAAGCTATCCCTATGTGAACGCGTTCTACGCGGCCATCCGGAAGGATGCGCCGGCGGATTCCCCGGAGCGGAAGCTCTATGACTGGCTGACCACGGAGGACGGCCAGAAGATGATCGCCATGCTGGGGTATGTGCCCGTGAATGACGTGAAGACGGCGGAGGTTCCGGGTGCGGGAGACATCTCCGGTGAATTCCGGGCGAGCGGAACACTGGACCTTTCGGAGAATGAACGGCTGATTCTGGACGGAAGAGCCTTTTTCCGGCGGCCGGGCGTCTTTCTGTATGACGGCAGCCTGAAGGAGACCGATTATCTGGAGGGGCTGGAATACGGGGATGAATTCGGAATCATCGACATTACGAAGCCCGTAAAGATGTATGTGATTGACGAGAAGGCGGACAGCAGGAACTGCGGTCTTTATCTTCTGTCGGAAAAAAAGTGGCTTGCGGAGCCGATCTTTTATGGCGCGGAGGAACAGAAAGACGGCACCTGGGAATGCTGGCAGTGGGATCCGGAAAGCGATGAGGATATCACCCTTGTCTACAGGGACGGGGAACTGTTCCGGGAGGAGGAGCCGGGGGTCACGGCGGATAAAGTAGGAGAGAATACCTGGAGAGAGAAGGACGGCACTATCGGAATCTACGGACCGGACGGGAAACTGATTAAGACCCTGGAAGGGGCGGATTACGGTATGGATTACGGCTTCGCCCAGGATAACGCCTATATTATGTATCTGAAAGAGGGGACAGAGATCGCATTTGACCGGAACGGCAATAAAATATTCGGCAGAGAAGACCTGAAGCTCCCTGCCGCCAGCGGAAATAACGGCCTCTGGATACAGCGGGTGGACCCGGACGGGAATTATGTCTGGGCTTACGATGACGGAACGGGACAGGACTATCTGTGGGATATGAAGCAGAAGAAGGATCTGGTCGGCGGTGACGGATATGTGACTGTGGATTACCGGGAACCGGACAGCGGGACCATGTCCGATGTCTATGTCATAGAGCGGAAGAACGGGGAGAAGGAGTTTTATTCCGGCGGGAAGGGCCCCCTGACATCCTCGACAGGAGTCCGCTACACCTGGCACGCCGGCGGCGGTTACTTCGGCTGGGCGGATTCCAGGGGCATCATGCTGGAAAACCCGGAGAAGGGAACAATGTATAATGTAAAGTCCGGCAGCATCGGTAAAACAGTGGAGGGAAGCATCACCGCCATCGCGGAGGACACCTTCTTTCTGGATGGGTCCGTCTGCTCTGTCTGGCAGAAGGACAAGGTGCTGATGAACGGCAGGGGATTCGCATTAAACTACCTGGGAGATTATGTGGCGGTGCAGGATGACCGGAACAATAAAAAAGAGTACATCTTCCGGAAAGACGGCAGCGTGCGCTATAAAGGAAAGAAGCTTCCGCCCTGGATTACCTATGTGGATGAGAAGGTTATCGCAGCCTGGGAAGGCAACTATTTCCGGGTTCTCGGGGAGAACGGAGAGGAAGTCCTGCGGATCATGAGTCCCGAGATGGCGGAAGACTGATAATAAAAGATAAACAGATTGAATAAATATACAAAATGAACTCCGGTCAGAATGAGTTTCAGAATAAGTTCTGCTTTTGACATGGTTTTGCTTGAATTATTATAATACGTGTTTTATAATAAGTATCAGTGATTGTCATCATCGCGCGTATTGTTGAAAGGAGGAAACAGTATTATGAAAAAAATGACCAGCGTTCTTCTGGCGGGAGCTATGGCAGTGTCCATGCTCGCAGGATGTTCGTCCAGCCAGCCGGCAGCTACAGAGGCACCGGCAACTGAGGCAGCAACCGAAGCAGCAGAGGCAGCTGAGACTGAGGCAGCCGAGACTGAAGCAGCAGAGGCAGCCGAGACAGAAGCAGCAGCTTCCGAGGGCAGCGACATTCAGGCAAGAGTTGACGCCGCAGTTGCGGCCACCGACGGAAAGATCGCCATCATCACCAACACTCTTTCCCAGAACGAGGAAGAGTATCGTTCCGCTGAATTCATGGTTGAGAAATACGGTGCAGACCGTATCACCCATGACACCATGCCGGATAACTTCATGACCGAGCAGGAGCAGTTCGTTGCCGTAGTTTCCAAGTACGGTGCTGACCCGGCTTACAAGGCCATCATCATCAACCAGGCATGCCCGGGTTCCAACGCTTCCATCGATAAGGTTCTTGAGAGCAGAGAGAAGGATGACCTTCTTATCGCATACTGCACACCGCAGGAGAACGCAGATGATATCGTAACCCGCGCTGACATCGTTCTTTCCATCGACGAGATCAATAAGGGTACTGCCATCGCAGAGCAGGCTAAGAGAATGGGCTGCGATACCATGGTTCACTACAGCTTCCCGCGTCACATGGCACAGGCTCCGCTTTCCGGCTGCCGTGACCTGATCAGAGCTAAGTGCGAAGAGCTCGGTATCGAGTTCGTAGACGCAACCGCTCCCGACCCGACATCTGATGCCGGCGTATCCGGTGCACAGATGTTCATCCTGGAAGATGTTCCGAAGATGGTAGAGCAGTACGGTGAGAACACCTGCTTCTTCTCCACCAACTGCGCTATGCAGGTTCCGCTGATTGAGGCGGTTCACGATGCCGGTGCTTACTATGCACTTCCCTGCTGCCCGAGCCCGTATCACGGCTTCCCGAGCGCTCTTGGAATTGAGAGCCCCGAGGATCTGGTCAACGGTCTTCAGAGCACCATCGATGCAATCAACGCCAAGCTGGAAGAGGACGGCCTGAGCGGTCACTTCTCCACATGGAGTGTTCCGGCTTCCATCGCCAACACCGTTGCAACCACCGAATATGCATTCCTGTGGATGAACGGCGAAGTCGGCAAGTGCGATATGCCTGTTATCCAGGACCTGCTTGCTGACTACTGCAATACTGATGTACAGCTTGTTAACTATGAGGATCCGGTTTCCGGCAAGACCTATGACAACTACTTAGTATATCTGCAGGGCTTCCTGAACTTTGGTGAGCCCGGCCAGGCATAATTGACTTGAGCGCATCACAGCGCCCGTTGTATTAGTTCAGGTGCGGGGGGCCAGGAAAAATGGCCCCTCGCTTTATACTCTCTCGAGTCTTACAGGAACGCCTGTGCGTTCCGGCTCCTCCAAGGAAAGGGGAAACACTTTGAACGACGGAATACTTGAATTTGTCAACGTCGGTAAGGAATATTCCGGACACGCCGTGCTGAAAGGCATCAATATGGATGTCCGTCCCGGCGAGATTCACGCGCTGATCGGAGAAAACGGCGCCGGAAAATCCACGCTGATGAATATATTATTCGGAATGCCGGTGATTCATGAAACCGGAGGATTTACCGGGGAAGTGCGGATCGGCGGACAGAATGCGAAAATTATGAATCCGCACGACGCGATGAAATGCGGTATCGGTATGGTACACCAGGAGTTCATGCTCATTCCGGGCTTTACCATCACCGAAAATATTAAAATTAACAGAGAAATCACCAAACCTACGATTCTTTCCCGGGTGTTCGGCAAGCGGATGGAAACGCTGCGGCATAAAGAGATGGCTGCGGACGCCCGCAAGGCGCTGGATACCATGGGAATGGACATCGAAGAGTATGTTAAAGTAGAAGGCCTGCCTGTCGGCCATATGCAGTTTGTGGAGATCGCGCGGGAGATCGACAAGACAGGCATCCGTTTTCTTGTGTTCGATGAGCCTACCGCGGTTTTGACGGAGAGTGAGACGGAGCACCTGCTGGATGCCATCAGGAAGCTGGCGGCACAGGGCATCGGCATCGTCTTTATCAGTCACCGTCTGGAGGAGATCATCAATGTTTCGGACCGCGTGACCATCCTGCGTGACGGCGAGTGGGTCGCCACCGAGGAGACAAAGAATATCACCGCCGCGGAGATTGCCCGTCTGATGGTCGGCCGTGCGCTGACGCTGGAGCGCACTGAGGGAAACCGTGAAATCAGTGAAGAGAATGTGCTGACGGTGGAAGGCCTCCGGGTCATGATGCCCGGTGAGGAAGTAAAGGGCGTTGATCTGGCTGTGCGCAAGGGTGAGATCCTGGGTATCGGCGGACTTGCCGGACAGGGAAAGCTCGGTATTGCCAACGGCCTGATGGGCATGTATCCGGTGGAAGGAAAGATTACCTATAAGGGCGAGCCATTGGATATCACAAAGACCAATGAAACCCTGAAGAAGGGCATCGCCTTCCTGTCGGAAGACAGAAAGGGCGTAGGCCTGATGCTGTCCAGTGCCATCGATCTGAACATCGCCTTTACTGCCATGGAAGTCAACAACCGGTTCCTAAAATCTGTGGGACCGCTGAAGCTTGCGGATTCGAAAGCCATCCGGGAGTATGCGGAGCAGATGGTAAAGGATCTGGATATCCGCTGCACATCCACTTCGCAGCACGCGGGAGCGCTTTCCGGCGGCAACCAGCAGAAGGTCTGCCTCGGCAAGGCCCTGGCGCTGGATCCGGAACTGCTGCTGGTATCGGAACCCACCCGAGGTATTGATATCGGCGCCAAGAAGCTGATTCTCGACCTGCTGAAGCAGCTGGCGGAGGAGCGGGGCATGACCATCATCATGACCAGTTCCGAGCTTGCCGAGCTTCGCAGCATCTGCGACCGTGTGCTCATCATCTGTGAGGGCAAGGTTGCGGGAGAGCTTTCACCCATGGATTCGGACGAAGTATACGGCCTGATGATGTCCGGCGTGTCCAAGGAAGAGGCCATGAAAGCAGGAGGTGTCGTAAATGGGTAAGAAAATAGGTGATGCGATCAACAGGATCGGTATCCCTACCTTTGCGGTGGGAGCCCTGCTGCTGGTGCTTCTTGTGACAGCCGCCCTGCTGGGACAGTCCCTGCCCACGCTGCTGACGGATATTCTGAAGCGTGTCGGCATGAACGGCGTGCTGGTTCTGGCCATGCTTCCGGCCATCAAATCCGGTACCGGCCCGAACTTTGCCCTTCCTATCGGAATTGAGGGCGGCCTTATGGCACTGATTATCTGCATGCAGTTTGACCTGAGCGGCTGGACCCTGATGATTGGTTCCACAGCGCTCTGCATCGTGTTCTGCACGATCATGGGTTATCTGTACGGTAAGCTGATGAACGCCGTAAAAGGCGCGGAGATGACCATTGCCACATACTCCGGTTTCTCCATCGTGGCATTTTTCAACATTCTCTGGCTGGCTATCCCCTTCTCCAACCGTAAGATGGGATGGATGCTGGGTACGGGCCTCAGAGAGACCATTCAGCTGAAGAATTTCAAGGCGAGCCATATTATCTCCGACCTGTTTTCCTTCAATGTCGGGGGTATTACCATTCCGGTGGGCATGCTTCTCACCATCGTGCTGTTCTGCTTTATCACCTGGCTGTTCTTCAACACCAGGACAGGTATGGCAATCTACGCCGGCGGCGAGAATCCGCGCTATGCGGAGGCTTCCGGCCTGAACATCGACAGAAACCGTATTATTGCCAACATTCTGTCGACTATCCTGGCCGGCATCGGAATTATCATCTACGCACAGGGCTACGGTTACGCGCAGCTCTATAACGGTCCGATGAACATGGCATTCCCGGCCGTGGCTGCCGTTCTGGTCGGCGGCGCGACGGCAGGCAAGGCCAGCATTCCGAATGTGCTGATCGGCACCTGCCTGTTCCAGGGTCTGATGACAACGGCCATGCCTGTTATGAACCAGATCTTTACAGGAACAGATCTGTCCGACATCATGCGTATTATCGTGCAGAACGGCGTAATCCTGTATGCACTGACGAAGGTGAAGAGCGGAGGTGACCGTTAATGAGTAAGATTACAGCAAATGTGACGGAGAAGTCTTCGTTCAATCTGAAGGAATGGCTGCTGGATAATATCGTTACACTGATTTTCTGGATATTCATCATCGCCGGACTTCTGGTGGCGAGAGATGTTACCATGGACTGGTTCTTTACGGAACTGAGCAACCGGTTTTACCGCAACGCGTTCCTGATTCTGTCCCTGATCATTCCGGTTGTGGCAGGTCTGGGACTGAACTTCGGTATCGTCGTCGGCGCCATCGCCGGCCAGCTGGCCGTGATTGCGGTCCGCTACTGGGACCTGAGCGCGCTGCTGAAAAAGGGAGTAGACCTGTCGGATGCGGAGGCTATTGCGGCCAATCCCACCCTCTTTTCCGGCGGGACCGGACTGCTCCTCATGCTGATTGTGGCGCTGCCCATCGCAGGAATTATCGGCTGGCTTACCGGCTCCCTCTACAATAAGACCAAGGGACAGGAGATGATCACATCCCTGATCGTCGGCTATTTCGGCAACGGTGTGTATCAGTTCATCGTCCTGTTCATCATCGGCGCCGTTATTCCGGTGGCCCTGGAGCATCCGATGATTCTGTATGACGGCATTGGCGTCCGCATGAGCGTGGATATGGGTACCGTATCTTACTCCCTGGACAATCTTCTTCAGGTGCCCTTTGCGCCCTTTATGACGTTCCTCTGGGTCTGCGTGCTTCTGTTCCTGCTCTGGAACCAGTTTGTGCGCAAGGCGAAGGTGGAAGGTCAGAGTGTGAAGCTGAGCCCTGTCCGCTTTGGATTATTTGCAGCGGTCAGCGCAGTGCTGGCAGTGATTTTTCTGATGCAGACCGTGAACCACGGAGTTCTGACAAAGGTCCGCTCCGTTCCGGTGGCCCTGGTTGTGGTTGTCGTCATTCTGGCGATCTTTATCAATTACCTGATGAACACCAAGCTGGGCCAGGATTTCCGTTCCTGCGGCATGAGCCAGACCATCGCCGAGGCCAACGGCATCAATGTAGACAGAACGCGTGTTATCGCGACTATCATGTCTACCGTGCTGGCAGCCTGGGGCATGATCATCTACCTGCAGAACATGGGTACCCTGAATACCTATACTGCACATAACAACGTGGGTTACTTCTCCGTTGCCGCCATCCTGGTAGGAGGCGCTTCGGTACAGAAGGCGACCATCGGACAGGCGATCACAGGATGCCTCCTGTTCCACGCCATGTTCATCTTAAGCCCTGAGATCGGTAAGGCCGTGTTCGGCCAGGCTGCTCTGGGTGAGTACTTCCGTACCTTCATGGTGTACGGCGTCATCGGTCTGTCCCTCGGACTGTACGTATGGCGGAACAACAAGAAGAATGAGCTTACGCTGCCGGAGAAAGAAGAAGCGGCAGAGCAGGCACAGTAATAACAGCACTTTTTCTTAAAGAAAAGAAGTCATCAATACGAAAGAGAGGCCGTCCGGTTCTGCCGGACGGCCTCTTTTTTCATCGGTCCGGGTATCGCCCGCGGGCGGAACCCGAAAAGTGTATTCCAGGGGCTGATAATTCCTGTTTCGGGAATCATCAGATATCAGAACTTGCTCTCGTAGATGGGGAAGCGTTCGCAGAGGGCTGCGACGCGCTCTTTGATCTCTTTGCGCTTCGGTTCAAAATCAAGCACCGCCTCGCAGATAAGCTCGCCGACTTCCCGCATCTCGGCCTCCTTGAATCCTCTTGTGGTGACGGCCGGCGTTCCCAGACGCACGCCGCTGGTCTCGGCGGGTTTTCTCGGATCGCCGGGGACCATGTTCTTGTTGGCGGTGATTCCGACGCTGTCCAGGCGGATTTCCAGTTCCTTGCCGCTGACCTCCCGGTTCTTCAGGTCGAGAAGCATCAGGTGGTTGTCGGTGCCGCCGGAGACAAGCTCCATGCCGCCGTCAAGAAGGGTCTTTGCCAGTTCGGCTGCATTTGCCACTATCTGATGCTGATAGGTTTTGAATTCCGGACGGAGCGCCTCGCCCAGGGCCACGGCCTTGGCGGCGATGATATGCATGATGGGGGCCGCCCTGGGTTCCCGGGAACATGGCGGTATCGATCTTTTTCGCGATCTCCGCGTCATTGGTCATGATGATGCCGCCTCTGGGACCGCGCATGGTCTTGTGGGTGGTGGTGGTGACCACATCGGCGTAGGGCATGGGGCTCTGGTGCTCGCCGGCGGCCACAAGGCCCGCGATGTGGGCGATATCCACCATCAGGTAAGCGCCGACCTCGTGAGCGATCTCGCCGAAGGTCTTGAAATCAATGGCTCTGGGGTAGGCGGAGGCACCGGCGATGATCATCCGCGGCTTACATTCCTTCGCGATGGCCCGTACCTGGTCATAATCGATGCGGCCGGTTGCCGGATCCAGACCGTAGGGAACGATGTTGTAGGTTTTTCCGGAGAAGTTCGCCCGGCTGCCGTGGGTCAGATGGCCGCCCTCATTCAGGCTCATGCCCATAACGGTGTCGCCCGGCTTGCAGAGGGCCAGATAGACGGCGTAGTTTGCCTGGGAGCCGCTGTGGGCCTGGACATTGGCGAACTTGGCGTCGAAGATCATCTTGGCGCGCTCGATGCAGATATTCTCCGCGAGGTCCACATATTCGCATCCGCCGTAGTAGCGGTGGCCCGGATATCCTTCGGCATATTTGTTCGTGAGGACGGACCCCATAACTGCCATGACCTCCGGGGAAACCAGGTTCTCGGAAGCGATAAGCTCGATGTGGGTCCGCTGGCGCATCAGTTCCAGCTCCAGAACCCGGGCAATCTCCGGGTCATAGGCGTTGATATATTTCATGCTCTGTTCAACCATCAGACATTCTCCTTTTTGTCTCTTCTCTGTTTTGCTCAGTCCGTCTCAGACATTCCAACCAATAGATACCGGACATGGTTGGGAGCCGGGTTATATTATATTCGCGTATTATAACAGATAAGAATGCTCCCGTCAATTAAAAGAGGCAGCCAGACTGTCAGTCTGACTGCCGGAAGATGCTCTCAGCCCCGCATTACTTTTCTGTCATGATGGATATGATCACACAGACAAGCAGAAGATAGGGATAATAGAGATACGGGATAATGCTTACGCTGGAGATTCCTGCGATGCCGGAGGCAATCAGCAGCTGGGCGCCGTAGGGGATAATGCCCTGCATGATACAGGAGCAGGTATCCAGGAGAGAAGCGACCTTCCGCGGCTCCACATGATACTCCTCGCTGATGTTCTTGGCGATGGGAGCGGCAATAACGATGGCCACGGTGTTGTTGGCCGTCGCGATATCCATCAGGGCTGTGAGAAGGCCTATGCCGAACATGCCGCCCTTCTTGCTGTTGAAGTGATTCCGGATGAAATCCAGGATGGCTTCAAATCCGCCGTGCTCCCGCATGAGGGCAGCGAT
>JAGBNL010000029.1 GCA_017634415.1 Clostridium sp. | reverse complement strand
CTTCGGGCTGAATGATAAAACCGGCATCGATGTCGTTCTCATAGTCCTGGAGATGCTTCAGGAGCTCCGCATTGCACCGGTCGTCAATGCGCAGTGCAATGTCCGGATGAGAGGGGGCAAATTCATTCAGAATCGGTCCATAGAGAGAGGCACAGGATACCGGGGGTACCGCGATGCACAGCTTGTGCTGGCGGTAGGCCCCGTTTTTGATCTCTTCGGTGATCGCTTCGACGTTGCGGAAGATGGTTTCGGCCCGCCGGATCAGTTCCTCGCCGGCCGGAGTCAGCTGACAGGAGGAGCGGTCGATGAGAGAAGTGCCGAGTTCCTCCTCCAGGTTTCTCAGTGCCGTTGTCACCGTGGGCTGCGTGACATGAAGTTCCTGGGCGGCCCGGGTGAAACTGCGGTGCTGCTGTACTGCAGCAAAGTATCTGAGCTGACGAAGTTCCATAAAATGCCTCCTGAGCAGGGATTCCGGAATAGACAGAAAACGTCTGAATGTATGAAAAAGCCAAATATAATTCATGACAATGAAATGCTTCTGGGAATTCATTCGAATGATGTAAATCGCGCATGAATTGATTAATATTCTACTAAAACAGAATCAGGAGGTCAATATTATATGCAATGGAATTTTTCAGATGGTATGCCCGGAAAGGGAGTACTGTTTTAATTGAAAAGAGAGCCCCATGCCGATGGGTGGGTGACACCGGCATGGGGCTTTTAGGGCTTCCGAAAATTATATTATTATGTTTATTATAACCGACTGCTTTCTGTTTGGCAGAAAGAATATGTTATTGGGGTATAAGTATCATTAATAATGCCTCGAGGTATAGAGGAGAATGGCCGCATAGGCAGCGAGGCCTGCAAAGAAGCAAATCTGTGCGAACATAATTGCACCTTCTTTCTATAAATTAGTGGTTTCTCTGTTCCTGATTCTATGATACGATGTGATGGAACCGAAGGGAAGACAGAAAGATACGGAAACATATAAGAAATGCTTATAAAGAAAATTCCGGAAACATACGGAGGAATGAAAGATGGATGACAGGAAGCTTCGGGCCCTGCTTACCGTGCTCTCGGCGGGAAGTCTCAATTCGGCGGCAGAGCGCCTGGCCTGCACGCAGTCGGCGGTCACACAGATGATGAACAGCATCGAGAATGAACTGGGCGTTCCGGTTCTGACACGTACCAATAAAGGTGTTGCCCTGACCAGGGAGGGAAAGCAGCTTCTTCCGTATGTTGTGGCTGCGGATGCGGCGCTTACGGAACTGGCGGAGGAAGCCGGACGGATCGCCACGGGAAGCGGCACAAAACTGATTGTGGGAACATTTTCCAGTATCAGCGGCACGTGGCTGCCCGGAGCGATCCATGCATTCCGGAAGCAGCGGCCGGATGTGTCCTTCGAGATCCTGGTGGGGACGGAAAACCTCCCGGTACTGCTGGAAGAAGGCGGCGTTCACCTGAACCTGACGGATGAATACCGCCGGGGACAGGGGACCTGGTATCCCATTATGGAGGATCCTTTTTATGCCGTGGTACCGGAAAAGTATGCGATGGGGGAGAAAAGCGCCGTCACGCTGGAGGAGCTCCGGGGGTATCCGCTGATTGCGGCCAGCCTGGATATGCACTTTGAGGGGGCGGAAGAGATTCTCGCGGCACCGGGTACCATCCGGGTGCAGGCCGATGACAATTCCCCGATTCTGCGCATGGTGTCGAAGGAGCTGGGAATTGCCCTTCTGCCGGAGCTGAGTCTCAGGGCTGCCCAGGTGCCGGATAATGTCCTCCTGCTGGATGTGGAGCCGCCCCTGCGGAGAAGAATCGGCGTCGCGCTTCCAAAAAAGCCGATTCGGGCGGCCAGGGAATTTGCCGCATTTCTCCGGGACCATGCCTCGGAACTGTCCCGGATGTAACGATAATTCCGGAGCCGAAAAAGATTGACGCAGAGCTCTCTTTGTGCTATAGTAGCAAGGCTATGGAAGATTTAGCGCCTTTTTTGTGTTGTCAAAAAGTTAGAGACCGGCTTACCCGGCCGGACGATGACCGGAAGGCTGTTTCGGATTTTTCTGCAGTAACGTGCTGCACCCACCGAACCCGGAACGGACGGAGAATACAGAAGAAGCGCAGCTGACAAATGAAAATGGAGGTGGAAGTCGTGCGCACAAGAATTACCCTGGCATGCACGGAATGCAAGCAGAGAAACTACAACATGACCAAAGATAAGAAGACGCATCCTGACAGAATGGAAACCAAGAAGTACTGCAAGTTCTGCAGAAAGCACACAACGCACAAAGAGACAAGATAATCACTGCATGCGGCAGAGATTGTGTTGTACTTCGGAGGTCTAAGATGGGTGACACAGAAAATACCAGGCAGGCGCAGAAAAAGTCTTTCTGGGAAGGTCTTAAGACTGAATTTTCGAAAATCATCTGGCCTGACACAGAAACCGTGGTGAGAGAGACAAGTTCTGTTATCGCGGCATCTGTTGTGCTGGGACTCTTAATTGCGGCACTTGATACGGTGATTGTATATCTGCTGCACTTTGCCATCTGATCGCCGATTGGCATGCTGGACAGTCAGGAAACAGAGATACAGGCAGAGACAGGAGTTAAACTATGTCAGATGATGAGAGAATCTCAGGGGCACATTGGTATGTTGTGCATACTTATTCCGGTTATGAGAATAAGGTAAAGGTGGACATCGAGAAGACAATCGCAAACAGACATCTGGAAGAACAGATTCTGGAGGTTTCCGTTCCGATGCAGGAAGTGACCGAGCTGAAGAACGGACAGAACAAGCAGGTTGCCAGAAAGATGTTCCCGGGATACGTGCTCGTCAGGATGATCATGAATGATGATACCTGGTATGTGGTGCGCAACACCCGAGGCGTAACCGGATTCGTCGGACCGGGCTCCAAACCGGTACCGCTGTCCGACGAGGAGATAACCGCGCTGACCACACAGACAGAGGCCGGCCCGGTTGTGAATTATGAAGTCGGTGACACGATTACAGTCATCGCGGGAGCCTGGAAAGATACCGTTGGTGTAGTCAAGTCCATCAACGAGGGAAAACAGACTCTGACAATCAACGTAGAAATGTTCGGCCGTGAGACACCGGTAGAACTTGACTTCGCTGATGTGAAGGTTATGTAATACTAGAGGAGGTCTATTAAAATGGCTAAGAAAGTTACTGGATATATCAAGTTGCAGATTCCGGCCGGCAAGGCAACTCCGGCTCCGCCGGTTGGTCCTGCTCTGGGCCAGCACGGTGTAAACATCGTACAGTTCACAAAGGAATTCAATGCGAAGACCGCTGACCAGGGCGACCTTATCATCCCGGTTGTTATCACGGTTTACGCAGACAGAAGCTTCAGCTTCATTACCAAGACTCCGCCGGCAGCAGTTCTTCTGAAGAAGGCCTGCAAGATTCAGTCCGGTTCCGGTGTTCCGAACAAGCAGAAGGTTGCTGAGATTTCCAAGGAAGATCTGAGAAAGATCGCAGAGACAAAGATGCCGGACCTCAACGCCGCTTCCATCGAGGCAGCTATGAGCATGATCGCCGGAACTGCAAGATCTATGGGTATTACTGTTGCCGAGTAATATTGAATAAGAAATAACCGTTCTGCACGGAATGTGCAAAACAGAGTGGGAGGGCAATCCCGACAATACCACCAGGAGGTTTTTTGTAATGAAAAAAGGTAAAAGATACACAGAGGCTGCTAAATTAGTAGACCGCATGACTCAGTATGAGGCTGCAGACGCAATCGCTCTGGTAAAGAAGACTGCTTCTGCAAAATTCGATGAGACCATCGAACTTCACGTAAGAACCGGCTGTGACTCCCGTCACGCTGACCAGCAGGTCCGCGGTGCTGTCGTTCTTCCGCACGGTACCGGCAAGACTGTACGTATCCTTGTATTTGCAAAGGGACCGCAGGCAGACGAGGCACAGGCAGCAGGCGCTGATTATGTAGGCGCTGAGGAACTGATCCCGAAGATCCAGAACGAGGGATGGCTTGATTTCGACGTTGTTGTTGCTACGCCGAACATGATGGGCGTCGTTGGACGTCTGGGCCGTGTACTCGGACCGAAGGGCTTAATGCCCAACCCGAAGGCGGGAACAGTTACCATGGACGTTGCGAAGGCCGTTCAGGAGATCAAAGCAGGTAAAGTAGAATACAGACTTGACAAATCCAATATCATTCACGTGCCGGTAGGTAAGGCTTCCTTCACAGAGGAGCAGTTGGCGGACAACTTCCAGACGCTGATCAATGCACTTCTCAGAGCAAAACCGAGCTCCCTCAAGGGCGCATACATCAAGAGCGCAACCCTGGCTACCACCATGGGCCCGGGCGTCAAGATGAATGTCGCAAAGCTTGTAGGCTGATACGGGTTCAGAGAACGTACACTGAATCAAAAAGCATAGATAGAAATAAAACGGAGAAGAGATGCGGGGACGTACCGCATCTCTTTTTCATTTTCCGTTTGACAATCCCGCTATAACATGATATAAACTATAAAAATAAAGCGTTGAAGAGGACATATCGCACGGGAATACCTTTCAGAGAGCTGCCGGGTGGTGAGAGGCAGCAGGCGGAACGAAAGCGATCTCCCCTCTGAGCAGCCGATTTCAAAGCTCCTTCGGGAGTGCATAGGAGAGGCCGGGAAATCCCGTTACAGATGAATCCGTTCAGGGCTGTGCCTTCGACGGAAATGAGGGGCTGACAGCAGTCAGCAAGCAGAGTGGTACCGCGGATTATTTCGTCTCTGCAGCCGAAGGGCTGCAGGGACGTTTCTTTTTTTGTCATGCTGCAGCGAAAAATACCGAGGAGGAAAATGAAAATGATGAACTTCAGGAAGTACAAGAGAGTGCCGGTGGTGGACTATCCCGAACGCCAGTGGCCGAACCGTGAGATCCGCAAGGCGCCCATCTGGGTCAGTGTCGACCTTCGCGACGGCAATCAGGCGCTGGTGGAGCCGATGGTCGTGGAAGAAAAGATAGAGATGTTCAATATGCTGGTGAAGATGGGATTCAAGGAGATTGAGATAGGATTCCCCGCTGCTTCCCAGATAGAATATGATTTCCTCCGGGTTCTGGTAGACAGGAAGATGATTCCCGACGATGTTACCGTACAGGTGCTGACCCAGTGCAGGGAACACCTGATCAAGCGCACCTTCGAGGCTATCCAGGGAATTCCGAGAGCCATCGTGCATATCTATAATTCCACTTCCACCCTGCAGAGAGAGGTGGTATTCCATGCCGGGAAGGAAGAAGTGAAGCAGATCGCCATCGACGGCGTCCGCATGGTCCAGAAATATATGGCTGACTATGACGGAAAGGTGATTCTGGAGTATTCTCCCGAGAGCTTTACGGGCACGGAGCTGGATTATGCCCTGGAGGTCTGTGAGGCGGTTCAGGAAGAGTGGGGCGCAACCCCGGATAACAAGATTATCATCAACCTTCCGGCGACCGTGGAGATGACCACACCGAATGTATATGCCGACCAGATTGAGTGGATGGACCGCCATTTCAAGGATCGGGACAGCATCATCCTGAGCGTGCATCCCCATAATGACCGCGGAACGGGCATTGCCGCCACAGAGCTGGCCATGCTGGCCGGAGCGGAGCGCGTGGAGGGAACCCTTCTCGGAAACGGCGAGAGAACGGGAAATGTGGATATTCTGAACCTCGCCTATAACATGTTCTCCCAGGGTATTGACCCGCAGCTGGAGATCAGTGATATCAACCATATCGTGGAAGTGTGCGAGCGCTGCACCAAGATGCCGGTAGACGACCGGAAGCCCTATGCGGGCAAGCTGGTATTCACGGCATTCTCCGGTTCCCACCAGGATGCCATCAGCAAGGGAACCGCGGCGCTGGCCCAGAGAAATGACGGCATCTGGGAGGTGCCCTATCTTCCCATCGATCCCAGCGATATCGGAAGAAAGTATGAGCCGGTTGTCCGCATCAACAGCCAGTCCGGCAAGGGCGGCGTCGCCTTTGTCATGGACACCTATTACGGCTTCAAGCTGCCGAAGGGCATGCACAAGGAATTCGCCGATATCATTCAGCTGGATGCGGAACGCCAGGGAGAGGTTGCTCCCCAGCAGATCATGCAGGAATTCAAGAACCACTATGTGGACAGGAAGGAGCCGATTCACTTCCGCAAGTGCCAGATCGTGGACAAGGAGTTCGAGGGCGGCGCGTTTATGACGGTCGCAACCCTTACATTTACCGATCACGGCGGAGAGCGGACCGTGGAGGGATCCGGAAACGGACCTATTGACGCGGTCAAGAGAGCCCTGGAGAAGTCCCTGAACATCCGGATCAAGGTGCTGGATTACAGCGAGCACGCGCTGACCACGGGTTCCGAGGCCCAGGCGGCGTCCTATATCCATCTGATGGATCAGAAGACCGGCAAGGCGACTTACGGCGTGGGCATCAGCTCCAACATTACCAGAGCTTCCTTCCGCGGTATATTCAGTGCGGTGAACCGCCTGTTCTATACCGAAGAGTAACGAAAAGAGAATAAGAAAACGCCCACAGGTCCCGTCAGCGGGGCAGGAGGGCGGAGAGAAAAAGGGCCCGGAGCGAGGAACTCCGGGCCCGCTTGTTATTCAGATGAAAAAATGGTAGACTGTTACAGTACCATGCCGGCTCCCTGCGTAAAGGGATTCGGCGCGTTGATGACCAGGATTTTCACCACGCGGTTGGTCTCATTGACCCAGTTGTGGGGCTGGTCAGAATGAATCTGGACACTGTCGCCGGGATTGAGATAATACTTGGCGCCGTTCAGATGAACGGTCAGTATTCCTTCGAGAACATAGACGTATTCTTCGCCTTCGTGCTGGTTCATGACCAGGTCCCGCAGATCCTTTTCTTCATTCGGCATCAGGTCGAACAGCCGCGGCAGGCAGATGAAGTCAGTGGCCTGTCCGTTGGGCAGGTACTGAATGATCTTCGGGGAAACCTGCGAGCAGTGAAGCGCAAAACTGCGGCTTACGGGAGAGTTGTCCGGCTGCGGTTCCGCATCGAAGAACGCAGACAGACTGACGTCAAGAATCTCCGCCAGCTTTGCGAGAGAATCTATGGCGATGGAAGAGAGTCCCCGTTCAAGCTGTGACAGAAAACCGATGGAAAGGCCGGAAAGTTCACTGAGCTGCTTCAGGGTAAGTTTCTTGGATGTGCGCAGGGTTTTCACCCGGGCGCCGATACTGGCTTTGTGGTCCATAACTGGGCTCCTTACGGCGGCAGAAAAGGTTCTGCCGGCTATTTCCGAAACAGTGACCATTCCAATATACAGGAATTGGGAAGGAAAGTCAAATTGCGGGAACCGATATGAACACTGATTATTCTGATGGATTGCATTATATGCCCCATAAGGTACGGTTTGATCTTGTGACCCGCCTGGGACGGGACATGCTGATGAGCGGCAGCGAGATATTCCGCACAAAAGAGGCGATGCATATCGCCGCCCAGGCTCTGGGCCTGGAGGAATTTGAGGTTTATCTTCTCACCAACGGGATCTTCGCCACAACCACAGTGGAAGGAAGACTGTATTCCGGCAGGATTTTCCAGGTGCCGCTGGCGCCGATTATGCTGCAGCGGGTGGATGAACTGAATGCACTGTCCCGGAAAATCGCCCGGGGCGAGTGCGGACCGCTGGAGATTGCGGCGGAGCTGGAGAGAATCGAGAACATACCCATGCCGGCGCCGGGCGTGCAGGTATTCGGTGCGGCTATCGGAAGTCTGGGCTTCTGCTATCTCTTCCGGGGAACCGTCGCGGATTCCTTCCTGGCCTTTACCGCCGGGGGGCTGCTGTACATCTTTATTCTGTGGATTCTTCGGGATTTCATCCCGTCGAAGCTGATGCGGACCTCAGTGTCGGCGCTGTTTGTGGGACTTCTGGTGTGCGGAATGTTTCATCTCGGCTGGGGAGACAGTCTGGACAGCGCCATGATCGGCGCCATCTTCCCGCTGGTGCCGGGGGTGCCGCTGACCAATGCGTTCCGGAATTTTATGGAAAATGATTATCTCTCCGGCCTGATTCGTCTGATTGACGCGCTTCTCACGGCCGGGGCGCTGGCGGTGGGCGTAGGTATGGCCATAAGCCTGTCTCTGCGGCTGGGACTGATTGTCTGAGAGGGGTGGACATATGCAGATGACAGAAGTTATGATGCAGATTCTGATGGCATTCATCGGCACGCTGGGCTTTTCCATCCTGTTCGCAGCGCCGCCCAGGCTCTGGGGCTGGTGCGGCTTTACCGGCATGGTCAGCTGGGGCATCTATCTGTATATCGGCAGGGTACTTCATATGCCGGTGGTGGGAACCTTTGCGGCGGCGGTGATCCTGACGGTCATCTGCCGTTACCTGGCGGTGTTTCTCCGGGCCTCCACCACAGTGTTCCTTATCTGCGGGATTTTTACCCTGGTGCCCGGGGCAAGCGTCTACTATATGGCCTATAATCTGGTGACGGGGATGGAAGTCGAGGCGATGCAGCGGGGAATCGACTGCATCAAGCTTGCCATGGCGATAGGTATCGGAATCGGTGCGGGCTACTGCCTGCCGGCAAAAATGTTCGGCTGGCACAGGACTTCAGAGCTTTGGAAAGAGAAATGATGAATAACGCAGAACTTAAGACCTATACCCTGGCCTGCGGGGACAGGGTTCCTTACTATACGGTGCCGCAGCTGGAGGAAATCTCTTCGGTGAAGCACATGATTGCCACCCGGGAGGGCGGCGTGAGCGAGGGGATCTTCCGATCCATGAACCTGAGCTTTACCCGGGGAGACCGGGAGGAGGCGGTGCGGGAGAACTTCCGCAGGGTCTCCGAGATTATGGGGGCGCCGGAAGACAGGTTCGTATTCACCTATCAGACCCACACGGTCAATGTGCGCAGGGTGACCGGGGAGGACGCGGGGAAAGGGCTGGTGCGGCCCAGAGATTACACGGACACGGACGGCCTTGTCACCGATGTGCCGGGACTGGTGCTCGGGGCATTCTTCGCGGACTGTGTTCCCCTTCTCTTCGCGGATCCCAAAAGGCGCGCCATCGGCATATCCCATTCGGGGTGGCGGGGAACCGCGGGACGGATGGGAGAGGTGACCGTCCGCAGGATGCAGAAGGAGTTCGGATGCCGTCCGGAGGATATTATCTGCGCCGTGGGTCCCTCCATCTGTGAAAAATGCTATGAGATCGGAGAGGATGTGGCGGAACAGTTCCGGGAAACCTTCTCCGGAGATACCCGGGGAATCCTGCGGGAGACCGGCGGCGGAAAGTATCATCTGGATCTCTGGGAGGCAAACCGGCGTATCCTTACGGAGGCGGGACTCCCGCCGGAGCATGTGGCTGTCATGGGCGTCTGCACCTGCTGCCATCCGGATATGCTGTTTTCCCACCGGGCCAGCGGCGGAAAACGGGGCAATCTCGGGGCGTTCCTCATGCTCCGGGATGAATGACAAGGTTAAGGGAACACGGAACAGGGGGAGGTTCTTTGCATATGGAATATGATTTCACCACACTTCCCGACAGAAGGGGGAGAGATGCCCTGGCGCTGGACGGTCTGGGAACCATGCCGGGATTTGCCCCGGATGCGCCGAAGGACGGATTTGACCCGATCCCCATGTGGGTCGCTGACATGAATTTCAAGACATTTCCGGCGATTCCCGAGGCTATAATCGCGAGAGCCGCCCATCCGGCTTACGGGTACTATGCGGCGCCCGATGAATTCTACGGGAGCATTATCCGCTGGCAGAGGATGCGCAACGGCGCGGAGAATGTGACAAAGGAGGAGATCGGCTACCACAATGGCGTGCTGGGAGGCGTGGTTTCCGCCCTCCGGGTACTTCTGGCCCAGGGAGATACGGTTCTGGTAAATTCCCCCACCTATGTGGGCTTCCGGAAGACGCTCCGGGACAACGGCTATCACGCTGCGGTAAGCCCGCTCCGAAAGGATGAGAAGGGCATCTGGCGCATGGACCTGGAGGATATGGAGGAGAAAATAAAGAAATACCATATCCATACCGCCATCCTGTGCTCCCCCCACAATCCCACCGGCAGAGTGTGGGAGATGGGAGAACTGAAAAGCCTGATGGAGCTGTACCGGAAGTATGACGTGTATGTCATCTCCGATGAAATCTGGTCCGATCTGATACTTCCGGGAAAGAAGCACATTCCCGCCCATATGGTGAGTGAGGATGTGGCGATGCGGACGGTATCCCTGTATGCGGTCACCAAGACCTTCAATCTGGCGGGGCTGGATGTGAGCTACGATATCATCTTCAATCCCCGGCTCAGGGATCTGGTGCGGCGGGAGGCGGCGCGGACAAGATATAACACCATGAACGTCCTTTCCATGCACGCGCTGATGGCGGCCTACGGCCCCGGCGGGGATGGCTGGGTGGACGAACTGGTGCAGGTCCTGGCGGAGAATGCGGACTGTGCGCTCCGGTTCTTTGCCGAGGAGGCTCCCGAAATCCGGATTTCCCGTCCGGAGGGCACCTATATGCTCTTCCTGGAGTGCGGAGACTGGCTCAAAGCCCGGGGAATGACCATAAAACAGCTTCTGAAGGCAGGCTGGGATGTGGGCGTCGCCTGGCAGGACGGAACCATGTTTGACTGGCCGGATTCCATCCGCATGAACCTGGCGCTGCCGAACGCGCGGGTGAGAGAAGCGCTGGACCGCCTGAAAAAATACGTATTCAGAGGATAAACTGCATGGAAGCAAAATTTTACGATCCGGAAACCCTGGCCAGGCTGCAGCAGGAGATTCTGTCCATCCTGGATGATTTCCTGGAGATCTGCCGGGACTACGGACTGGAGTACTACGGAATCGCGGGAACCGCCATCGGCGCCATCCGCCATAAGGGATTTATCCCCTGGGACGATGACATTGACCTGGCGATGCCCCGCCGGGACTTTGAGAGGCTCTGCCGCATCGTGGAGAAAAAGTACGGCGACAAATATCTGATCCTCAACGCGGAGAACTATCCGGCCTATCCCCTCATGACCACCCGGCTGGTGAAGAAGGGCACCGTCTTTGTGGAGGAAGTCATGCGGGATGTGGACTGTCCCTTCGGCATCTTCCTGGACCTCTATGTGCTGGACAATATCGCCGATGACAGGCTTTCCTACCAGAAGCAGGCCTGGACAGCCTGGTTCTTCAGCAAGCTGATGATTCTGAGAACCATCCCCCGGCCAACGCTGGCGGCGGGCGGCCTGAAGGCGAAGGCGATATACGCGGTCTGCCGCGTGATGCACCGCCTGCTGAATCTTCCCTTCATATCCCCGGATTATCTGTACCGGAGATGCGCCGCGGAATCCAGGCGGTATAACCGCAGGGCCACCAGAAGGATGGCATTTCTCGGAGATACAAGCCCCTACTGGAACACCGTGGACCGGGAAAAGCTCTATCCCCTGCTGTATCTTCCCTTTGAGGGCAGAAGGCTGGCGTTCCCGGCAAATATCGACGAGATGCTGCAGCTGCAGTACGGGGATTATATGGTGATGCCGCCGGAGGAAAAGCGGAAAACCCACTATCCCTACCGGCTGAAGTTTGACCAATAAGGAAAGTACGGATATTTATGAACCTTATCGCATCGCTCCTTCTGGGGAACGACAATAACATAGAACAGCGCAATGTCAGCTGGAACATGGCGGGAAGCTTCGTCTATGCCCTGGCCTCCATGCTGCTCACCATCTTTGCCGTACAGTTTGCGGGGGAGGATGAGGGCGGCATCTTCGCCTTTGCCTTTTCCACCTTCGGCCAGCACATGTTTATGGTGGCCTATTACGGGATGCGGCCCTTCCATATCACGGATATCGGATGGCGGTATTCCTTCGGGGAGTATCTTGCCCTCAGGAAAAGGACCTGCCTGGCTGCCGTTGTCATCTGCTGTCTGTATCTGGCCTTTGAATATGCGGCGGGCACGTACACCCCGCACAAGTGCGCCGTCATCTTTGTGATGGTGCTGTATAAAGTGATAGACGGCTATGCGGATGTGTATGAGTCGGAATTCCAGAGAAACGGAAGGCTCTATCTGACGGGAAAATCCCTGACCTTCCGCACCTGCCTTTCCGTGGCGGCATTCCTCTGCGTGCTCATTCCGACGGGGCGCCTTCTTCCGGCCTGTCTGGCGGCGGTGACCGCCCAGGCCGCAGGGTTCCTTCTCTTCGATACGCCCCTTATCCCGCATCTTCCGGATGCAGACTGCACAGAGCGGCAGGGGCAGACCATCCGTCTTGCAGTGGAAAACCGCGTGCTCTTTCTGTCGGCTATTCTGGATTTTTATGTATTCTCGGCAGCGCGCTACGCCATAGACCAGAACATGGCGGACCGGTACCAGGCGCTTTTTGCCGCCATATTCATGCCGACCAACGTGATAAACCTTGTGGCAGGGTTTGTCATCCGTCCCTACGTGACAATCCTTTCCGGCGAGTGGAAGGAGGGAAGGCTGTCCGACTTCCTGGATATCGTGAAGCGGATTTCCCTGATTATCGCGGGTCTTACGGTTCTGGCAGCAGGAGCTGCCTGGTTTCTGGGGATCCCGGTTCTTTCGCTGCTCTACCGGAAGCTGGATTACATGCTGGCGGACGCAAGGCTCCCCCTTCTGCTGATTATTCTGGGCGGTGCCTGCAACGCCTATATCAATCTGTTTTATTACACGCTGGTGATTATGGACAGAAAGCCGCTGATTTTCGCGGGGTATGTCATCGCGTCCTGCTGCGCCGTTGTTATATCCCCCGCCGCGGTGCGCCGTTTCGGAATCTTCGGCGGCGCCCTGTCCTATGTGCTCCTGATGGCGTTTCTTGCGCTGTTTTTCATGGGAATGACCTTTTATTTTTACAGCAGGCGGAGGAGAGAAGATGCTTAATTTTGCGGTGGGACCTGTGATGATGTCTGAGGAAATCCGGCAGATAGGAGGGGAGGAGATCCCCTACTTCCGGACGCCGGAATTCTCCGCCGTCATGAAAGAAAATGAAGAGATGATGTGCCGACTCATGCAGGCGCCGGAGGGCGCAAGAGCCCTGTTTCTCACCGGTTCGGGAACCGCGGCCATGGAGGCGGCGGTGATGAACATGTTTGACGGGCAGGACAGGGTCCTGGTCATCAACGGGGGAAGCTTCGGCGCCCGGTTTGCGAAGCTCTGCCGGATTCACCATATCCCTTATGAGGAGCTTGCCTGCGGCAGAGGGCAGGGCCTGACGGAGGAGGCTCTGGAAAGCAGAGTGAAGGACGGGCAGTTTACGGGTCTTCTCATCAACGTGGACGAGACATCCACAGGAGTCCTCTACGATATGGAGATGGTGGGGCGGATCTGCAGAAAGTATCATATCTGCCTTGCGGCCGATGCCATCAGCTCTTTTCTCTGCGATGACCTGCCGATGGAGAAGATCGGCGCGGATCTGGTTCTGACCGGCTCCCAGAAAGCCCTGGCGCTGCCGCCGGGACTCTCTGTCATTGTCCTGAGCCCCGCGGGGGTGAAGCGGGTCATGGGCCATGAGGTGGAATCTCTCTACTTTGACCTGAAGGATTATCTCACAAACGGGGAGCGGGGGCAGACACCCTATACCCCGGCGGTCAGTGTGCTGCTGCAGCTTAACCGGCGCCTTAAAGGGATCTGTTCCGGAGGCCTTTCCGCAGAGCTTGCAAAGACAGCTTCCATTGCCGCGGATTTCCGGGAGCGCATAAAGGACCTTCCCCTGGAGATTGTGTCGGATTCCCTCTCCAACGCGGTGACGCCCCTGCATCCCACCGGCTGCTACGCAGACGGGACGCCGGTGAGCGCAAGAAGGGTCTTCGAGATTCTGAAGGATGAGTACGATATCTTTATCTGCCCCAACGGAGGGGAACTGGCGGATTCGGTGTTCCGGGTGGGACACATCGGGAATCTCAGCGAAAAAGACAATGAGAAACTGGTCCTGGCCTTCCGGGATCTGATGAGGAGGGGACTTCTGTGAAAGTATTCATACTGGCCGCGGGGCGGGGAACCCGCATCTCCAGATATCTGTCCGGAAAACCGAAATGCACCGTGGACATCGGCGGGATGCCGCTTATCCGCTATACGGTGGAGATGCTGCACTCCAGAGGCCTTACGGATATCGCCATATCCGTGGGATACCGTTCGGAGGTGATAGAGGAGGTTCTTGCAGGCTGCGGCGTCAGATTTTACAGGAAT
>JAGBNL010000028.1 GCA_017634415.1 Clostridium sp. | reverse complement strand
GTGCAGAGCGTGCACAAAACCCTGCCGTCCCTGACCCAGACGGCGGTGCTGCATCTCTGCCCCGGAGGAGAAAAATATTTTTCTCCGGACACACTGGAACGGTGGCTCAGAGTGTATGAAAGCTCCAGTCCTTCCTATATTCTCATGGCCTCCATCGACAGCTGCCTCCGGTATATGGGAAGCCCGGAGGGAGTCCGGGCCATGGAGAGATATGAAGAGAATCTCCGGAAGCTCCGGCAGGACCTGGGGAAGCTGGACCATATCCGGCTGCTGGCGGGGGAAAACATCGAACCCTCCAGGCTGGTGCTGTTTCCGGAAAAAGCGGGCGGGATGACGGGCAAGGCCCTGGCGGATATGCTCCGCTTGCGGTTTCATCTTGAGTCAGAGATGGCATGCCGGGATTATCTGATCCTCATGACCTCTCTGATGGATACCCCGGAAGGGTTTATGCGTCTGGTGAAGGCCCTGCGGGAGCTGGACGGGGAAATGGATGCGTCCCCGGAGCGGAATGAAACAGGAGGGCCCGGCGGCGTCTCCGGCGCGGAGGAAACCGGCCCGTCACAGGTGCCGGCGGTCTCCCGGAATACCCGTGTCATGGGACTGTCGGAAGCCTGGAATGCACCGCGGGAATGGATTCCTGCCGGACTGGCGGCGGGACGTATCTGCGGAGATTTTCTGACCCTGTATCCCCCCGGGGTGCCCATGGCGCTGCCCGGGGACAGGATTACGGAGGAGATGATCTCGTGCATACTTGAGAACCGGAGACTCGGTCTCACGGTGGACGGCACCCGGGAAGCGGGGAATCCGGAGGAAAACCGGGGAGAGGACGGCGGGGAGCGCAGTACCCTTGTGCCGGTTCTTCTGAGCGGCAGTGAAGCAGTGACAGAGATTCCATCGTAAAATATGGGCACAGAGGAATTGATATGGGAAAGATATATTATCTGATGGGGAAAAGCGCTGTCGGAAAGGATACGCTTTATAAGAGACTTCTTGCGGACTGTCCGGAGCTCGGAACCGTGGTGCTGTACACGACCCGTCCCATGCGGGAAGGAGAGCAGGAAGGACGGGAGTATCACTTTACCACGGAGGAGAAGCTTGCGGAATTCCGGAGAGCCGGACGGCTGATTGAGTCCCGCACCTATGAGACGGTGGCGGGACCCTGGACCTATGCCACCGTGGATGACGGCAGCATGGACGGGGAAGAGGATATCCTCATGATCGGCACGCTGGAATCCTGGCTGGCCATGAAGGACTACTTCGGGACAGACCGGCTGATTCCCCTCTATGTGGAGGCGGATGACGGCGACCGGCTCGCCCGATCCCTGAAAAGAGAGGGGAAGCAGGAACATCCCCGGTATGCGGAGGTGTGCCGCCGTTTTCTGGCGGATGAGGAGGATTTCTCGGAGAAAAAGCTGGAACAGGCGGGAATCACTGTCAGGTATCGCAACGAGAGCCTGGAAGATTGCCTCGCCGCATTGGAAAAAGTCATCAGATGTGGTAAAATATAAAGATACTTAAGCTTGCGCAGCAGGGACCGGAGACGGCGTTCGGAAAGGAGACTCTATGGCAGGATTTCAGGACATACTTGGACATGAGCTGGTAAGAGAACATCTCCAGAAGGCAATACGGTACCGCAGAATTTCTCATGCTTATATTCTGTCGGGAGAGCGCGGGATAGGGAAAAAGTCCATAGCGAAGGCATTTGCCATGACCCTGTTCTGTGAGAAGGGCGGCGAGGAACCCTGTATGGAATGCCATGCATGTAAGCAGCTGCTCTCCGGGAACCATCCGGACTGCATATGGGTACAGCACGAAAAGCCGAATTCCATCGGTGTGGACGAGATCCGGGAGCAGGTGAACAATACTATCGGCATCAAACCCTACAGCAGTCAGTGGAAGCTGTATATTATTGACGAGGCGGAGAAGATGACCGTGCAGGCACAGAATGCCCTGCTGAAGACCATCGAGGAGCCGCCGGAATACGCGATTCTCATGCTTCTGACCACCAATCAGGAGCTGTTTCTGCCCACGATTCTGTCCCGCTGCATACAGCTGAAGCTGTGGCCGCTGCAGGATCAGCTGGTCAGTACTTACCTGGTGCGGAAGTTCGGTGTCGCGGAGGAGCAGGCGGAGGTTTACGCCGCTTTTTCCAGAGGCATCCTGGGACGGGCGCTGGATATCGCCGCTACAGACGCATTCGGCGATATGATTCGCGACATTCTGAACATCCTGAAGGGAATTCATCAGATGGATACCGCGCAGATGCTTGACTGTGTGCGGCATCTGGTGAATGATTATCCGAATCTCCAGGAGGTGCTGGACCTGATACAGCTCTGGTACCGGGATATCCTGATGTTCAAGGTGACCAAGGATATGAACGGACTGACCTTCAAGAGCGAGTACTCCGCGGTCAGCCGTATCTGCTCCCAGTCGTCCTACCAGGGGCTGGAACAGATCCTGGAGGCGGTGGACAAGGCGAAGGTGCGTCTTACGGCCAATGTCAATAAGGAGCTTACACTGGAACTGCTGCTGATGACAATGAAGGAATCCTAAAGGAGAACTGATTGATGATAAAGGTAATCGGAGTCCGGTTCCGCAGTGCGGGAAAGATCTATTATTTTTCCCCGGGGGAACTGGAGATTAAGACCGGAGACCGGGTGATTGTGGAGACGGCCCGGGGTGTGGAGTACGGCAAGGTGGTGCTCGGGAACCGGGATGTGGAGGATGACAAGGTGATTCCCCCGCTGAAACAGGTCATCCGCATGGCGACGCCGGCGGATGAGGAGATCCAGAGGAAAAACCGGGAAAAGGCAAAGGAGGCCTACAGGATCTGCCAGGAGAAGATCGCAAAGCAGGAGTTGGAGATGAAGCTCATCGATGTGGAATACACCTTTGATAATAATAAGATTCTGTTTTATTTTACCGCCGACGGGAGAGTTGACTTCCGTGAGCTGGTAAAGGATCTGGCGGGTGTCTTCAAAACCAGGATTGAGCTCCGGCAGATCGGTGTCAGGGATGAGACGAAGATTCTCGGCGGTATCGGCTCCTGCGGGCGGCCGCTCTGCTGCCATTCCTACCTGACGGAGTTTGTTCCGGTGTCCATCAAGATGGCGAAGGAGCAGAATCTGTCCCTCAATCCCACGAAGATTTCAGGAGTCTGCGGAAGACTCATGTGCTGTCTGAAGAATGAGGAAGAAACCTACGAGTACCTGAACAGCAAGCTGCCCAACGTGGGCGATTATGTGACGGCGGAGGACGGTACGAAGGGGCAGGTGCACAGCGTGAGCGTGCTCCGGCAGATGGTGCGGATTCTGGTCAGCACCGATGAGGATGAGAAGGAAATCAGGGAATATAAGATTTCCCAGCTGAAATTCCGGCCGCGGCGCAAGAAGGACCGCCGGAAGGACGGAGATCCGGAACTCAGGCATCTGGAAGCGCTGGAGAAAAAAGAGGGAAAGTCCAAACTCGATGATAATTAATGATGATGAGCGGATCGACGATCTGCAGCGGAACGGCTACCGTATCATCCAGAAGAAGGACGGGTTCCGGTTCGGGATGGATGCGGTGCTGCTGTCCGGATTTGCCCGGGTGAACGCGGGAGAATGTGTTCTTGATCTGGGAAGCGGAACCGGTATTATCCCCATTCTGCTGGAAGCAAAGACAGAGGGGAAGCATTTTACCGGACTGGAGATCCAGGAGGATGCCGCAGAGATGGCGGACCGCAGTGTCCGGCTCAATCACCTGGAGGAAAAAGTAAACATCGTCTGCGGAGATCTGAAGGAGGCAAGCCGGATATTCGGCGCGGCCTCCTTTGATGTCGTGACATCGAATCCGCCGTACATGAATGACAGCCACGGGCTGAAGAATCCCGATATGAGGAAGGCCATTGCCAGGCATGAGGTGCTCTGCACGCTGGAGGATGTGGTGCGGGAGGCGGGAAAGGTCGTGAAGCCCGGCGGACGGTTTTACATGGTGCACCGGCCCCACCGGCTGACGGAGATTATCACGGTGCTTACGGCACATAAGCTGGAGCCGAAGCGGATCAAGTTTGTCCATCCCTATCTCGACCGGGACGCGAATATGGTGCTTATCGAGGCGGTAAGAGGCGGAAACCCCATGGTGAAGCTGGAGAAGCCCATCATCGTGTATAAGGAGCCCGGGGTGTATACGGAGGAGATCTACGATATCTACGGGTACTGAGGGCAGCTGCCGCAGCGCAGCCGCGCGGGGGCGGGCAGGACAGCCTGAAAAACAGCCTGCATCAGATGGCAAAGGAGATAGATAAAATGACCGGAAAACTGTATCTGTGTGCCACGCCCATCGGGAATCTGGAGGATATCACCTTCCGGGTGCTGAAGACGCTGGAGAACGCGGATCTGATTGCGGCGGAGGATACCCGGCATACGCTGGGACTGCTGAATCATTTTGACATAAAGACGCCCATGACCAGCTATCACGAGTACAATAAGGTGGATAAGGCCCGGGTGCTTGTGGATAAAATGCGGGAGGGCACAAATATTGCCCTGGTGACGGACGCGGGAACGCCCGGCATATCGGACCCGGGGGAGGAGCTGGTGAGACAGTGCTATGAGGCCGGGGTCGAGGTGACCTCTGTTCCGGGACCTGCCGCCTGCATCACAGCTCTGACCATGTCCGGTCTTTCCACGAGACGTTTCTGTTTTGAGGCGTTTCTCCCGACGGAGAAGGCGGACAG
Source organism: Clostridium sp. (assembly GCA_017634415.1). GTDB lineage: Bacteria > Bacillota > Clostridia > Lachnospirales > Lachnospiraceae > Clostridium_R. Next base: position 10,130 of record JAGBNL010000028.1, on the reverse strand, counting down.
GGCGGAGCGGATGAGGATTCTGGAGGAGCTTGGCCGGGAGACGCGGACCATTGTTCTCTACGAGGCGCCCCATCATCTGAAGAAGACCCTGGAGGACCTTTATACAGCGCTGGGAGACCGGAGAATTTCCTTCTGCAGGGAGCTGACCAAGCTGCATGAGACCGTGATGCAGACAACGCTGGGTGAGGCCCGGCAGTATTACGCGGAGAATGAGCCCCGGGGCGAGTACGTTCTGGTGATTGAGGGAAAGCCGGTGGAAGAAGTGCTCCGGGAGAAGGCAGCCCGGTGGGAGAGCATGAGCATCCCGGAACATATGGAGTATTATCTTGCGCAGGGATCAGACAGGAAAGAGGCCATGAAACAGGTGGCGAAGGACCGGGGGATTCCGAAGCGGGAGGTATATGCCGCACTTCTGGGAGACGAAGACAGAGAAGAATAGGGATCAGAAAAGGACCTGTAAACAGACGTCTGTACGCCGTTTTACAGGTCCTTATTTATTTCAGGAATGTTTACTCTTCGTCATGCGCCATCTTCTGCGGGTCGGAGAAGTGCTCTTTGGTAAGCCTGATGACTACGCCGGAGAGACCGAGAAGAGCAACCAGGTTCGGGATGGCCATGAAGCCGTTCAGGGTGTCGGCGATGTTCCATACCAGGGAAAGCTCCAGGGTGGAACCGATGACCACGATGATGATGAAGGCTACCTGATAGATCTTTACAGCCTTCAGGCCGAAGAGGTACTCGAAGCAGCGGGTGCCGTAGAGAGACCAGGAAAGCACGGTGGACAGCGCAAACAGGGTGATGCCGACGGCAATGATAAGGGAGCCGATCTGTCCGCCGAAGACGCTTCCGAAGGCAACTGCTACATTGGCCGTTCCGGCGCTGCCGCCCCAGTCGAGGGTCTGCCCTGCGCCGATGCTGCCGCAGAGAAGTGCCAGGGAGGTCAGGGAGCAGATAACGATGGTGTCCATGAAGACCTCAAAGATACCGTAAAGGCCCTGCTTGACCGGGTCAGACTCCGAGGAAGCCGCATGGGCCATGGGAGCGGATCCGAGACCTGCCTCGTTGGAGAAAACGCCGCGGGCCACGCCTTTCTGGATGGTGGTCTTGATCATGATGCCGGTGGCACCGCCGATGGCAGCGTCCGCATTGAAAGCGCCCTTGAAGATCATGGCGAATACGGTGCCGAGGGTTCCGATATTGGCGATGATGACCGCCAGGGCCGCAACGATATAAATGACAGCCATGAAGGGAACCAGCTTCTCGGTTACGGAGCCGATTCTCTTGATGCCGCCCAGAAGCACCAGGGCGACGATGACAGCGACGATAACGCCGATGATGATGCTGGAGACCGGTACGGTCTGACCGAACATCTGCACGGAGACTGCCTCCACATTGCCGCCGAAGGCATCGATGGCGGTGTTGATGGAAGAAGCGATGGTATTGACCTGGGTCATGTTTCCGATGCCGAAGGAAGCCAGGAAACCGAAGACGCAGAAGACAGCGCCGAGCCAGGACCAGTTTTTGCCCAGACCGTTCTTGATATAGTACATAGGGCCGCCGACCCAGTCGCCCTGATCATTTCTCTCGCGGTAATTCACTGCCAGGACAACCTCAGAGTATTTGGTTGCCATGCCGAAGAGGGCGGAAACCCACATCCAGAAGACCGCGCCCGGTCCGCCGGCTGCGATGGCGCCGGTGACGCCGGCGATGTTGCCGGTTCCGACCGTAGCCGCCAGAGCGGTGGTTACAGCCTGGAACGGGGTGACTTCACCATGTCCAGCATCCTGTTTCTTGAAAACCTTGCCCAGCGTGTTTTTCATGGCATAGCCGAAGCGGGTGAACTGGATGAAGCCCATGCGTGAGCTGAGGAATACTCCTGTACCTACCAGGAGGATCAGCATCCAGGGACCCCAGGCAATTCCGTTCAGAAAATCAACAAAATTTGAGAATCCTTCCATAATATTACCTCCTATTCCCCTGTGTACCGTACAACTGCAGCGGTGACGGTTCTGCACATTAAAGTTATACATATACACATTTGTATAACTATACTACATGATAGTCAAGAATACAAGACATTTCTATAATTACAGATATTTATCATGAGCCATTATGAGCCATGCCGACAGCTGCGTGCCCTTCGGGCACTCGCAAAGAAGCCCGGGTCCTTAATCAGGACCCGGGCCGGAAATACTTTTTATAAACATCAGTTGAAACGGAATATCGCTACGCCGTAAGGCGGAAGCGGATAGGAAACGTTATAGGGCTGGCCGTCGCACTCTCCCTTGTAGGACTTGTAGATGGGCGCCGCATCGCCCCGCTTGTACAGACCGTGCTGGGAATCCATCAACAGGGTATAGTTTCCTTTTTTCGGCACGCCGACCTTGTAGTCGGAACGTTCCATGGGGGTAAAGTTGATGACGAAGAGCAGGTTCTTCTTTCCGGTTTCATCTCTGCGGATGAAGGAGAAGATGCTGCGGTCGGCATCATCGGCATTGATCCACTGGAAGCCCTGGTAGTCATTGTCCAGGGAGTAGAGAGCCGGATACTTCCGGTACAGGTGAAGAAGGCCGGACACAAAGTTCTGGAGATCCTTATGAAGCGGCTCGTTTGTCAGGTGCCAGTCCAGGGAAACCTTTTCATCCCACTCATGCCACTGGGCAAAATCCTGTCCCATGAAGAGGAGCTTTTTGCCGGGGTGGCCGAGCATGAAGGCATATCCGGCCTTCAGGTTGGCGAACTTGTCCTCATAGATGCCCGGCATCTTGTTGATCATGGAGCACTTCAGGTGGACAACCTCGTCATGGGAGAGCACCAGGATATAGTTCTCGCTGGTCATGTAGGAGATGCTGAAGGTCATCTTATTGTGGTTGAACTTCCGGAAATAGGGGTCAAGCTTCATGTATTCCAGGAAGTCATGCATCCATCCCATATTCCACTTGAAGGTGAAGCCCAGTCCGTCGTCCTCGGGGGATGCGGTGATCTTCGGCCACGCGGTGGATTCCTCGGCGATGATGAAGGTACCGTCCTTTCTTCCCCGGATGAGGGAATTCAGGTGTTTGAAGAATTCGATGGCTTCCAGGTTCTCATTGCCGCCGTACTTGTTGGCGACCCACTGTCCGTCCCGGCGGCCGTAGTCCAGATAGAGCATGGAAGCGACGGCATCCACGCGGAGACCGTCAACGTGGTATTCATTGAGCCAGTAGAGAGCGTTGGCCCGGAGGAAGTTGGCAACCTCATTCATCTCATAGTTGAATATCTTGGTGCCCCAGTCCGGATGCTCTCCCTTGCGGGTATCCGGATGTTCATACAGAGGCTCACCGTCAAAGTCTGCCAGGCCGTGGGCGTCTCTGGGGAAATGGGCGGGAACCCAGTCCAGGATAACGCCGATGCCCTTTTTATGCAGGTAATTGACGAAGTACATGAATTCCTTCGGATTGCCGTAGCGGGATGTGGGAGCGTAGTAGCCGGTTACCTGGTAGCCCCAGGAGCCGTCAAAGGGATGCTCCGCGATGCCCATAAGCTCCACGTGGGTGTAGCCCATCTCCAGAACATAGTCCGCCAGCTCGTGGGCAGCTTCCATATAATTATAGTAGCCGTCCTTCTCCGCGCGCTGTTTCTTGCGCCAGGAACCGATATGGCACTCATAGATGGCCATGGGGGCTTTCAGAATATCGTTCTTCGCGCGCTCCGTCATCCACTTTTCATCACCCCAGGAAAAGCCGGAGATATCAGCGGTCCTGGATGCGGTGCCCGGGCGGTATTCCGCGGAGTAGCCGTAAGGATCGGCCTTGTAGAGAATCTCCCCCGCTTTGGTGGTGATGGCATATTTATAGAGCTGTCCCGGCTGCATACCGGGAACAAAGACTTCGTAGATGCCGCTGTCCGAGAGAAGCGTCATGGGAGTCGCCTCGGTATTCCAGCCGTTGAAATCCCCCACCAGATGCACTTCCTTTGCATGGGGGGCCCATACGGCGAAATGATAGCCGGCCCGCCCCTTGTAGGTTACGGGATGCGCGCCGAGTTTTTCGTAAATCTTATAATGACGGCCTTCACCGAACAGATAGCGGTCCAGTTCGCCGATAACGCCGATGCCCATAGGCTTTGATGACCGGGTTCTTCTGGTTTTCTTCTCAGCAGATGTATCCACGTGGTATCCTCCTTTTACATACGCTGTCACAGATAACGGCAGCAGTCCTTTATATAGATGATTCTATCATTTCACAGGGCAGCGGGTCAATGAACAACGGGAATATTTGCCCCTTGTTTTGTAAAAACCGACGTTGTCCCGGAGGGACAGTTACGCTACAATATAAATGTTCGGCAAATATACAGAAAATATAACTATTCAGCAACCCGAGTCTGGGGATGCTGAATAGTTACCAGAAACAGATTAAAGGGGAATCCATATGGTAATTGTGGAACACCACCGGTTCGGGCCGGCGGGAGCGGACAGGAGGCTTCATATCTGGCTTCCGGAGGGGTATGAGAATTCGGAGGAACGTTACCCGGTCATGTATTTCTTTGACGGGCACAATCTGTTTTCCGACAATACGGCAACCTACGGGAAGAGCTGGGGACTGGCGGAGTTTCTGGCCCGCTGGCACAGGCAGATGATTCTTGTGGGGATCGAGTGCAGTCATGAGGGCAATGAGCGCCTGATTGAGTACTGTCCCTATGACTACAGAGGAAAATTCTGGGGAGAGATTCACGGTACGGGAAAGGAAACCCTGCGGTTTATCACCGGGGAGCTGAAGCCGGAGATGGATGGACGGTTCAGGACCTATTCCTTCCGGGAAGCGACGGGGATCGGCGGATCCAGCATGGGAGGGCTGATGGCCCTGTACGGCGTGTGCATGCACAATGAGATATTTTCCAAGGCGGCCTGCCTCTCCAGCGCCGTGGGACCGGGGATGAAGGAGCTGATGCGGGATATTGCGGCGGCGCCCATGAGTCCGGATACCCGTATCTATCTGTCCTGGGGAGAGAAGGAAGCTCTCTTTGGGCGGAAGGCGCAGACAGACCCGCTGCTTACAAAAACGGCGCAGAATCACTATCTTCTGTCGGGGCTCCTCGGGCAGAAGGGCTGCAGTACGGAGGTTTACCTGCAGCCGGCGGGACAGCACTGTGAGGCGGACTGGGAAAAACAGGTGCCGTATTTCATGGATTATCTCTGGGACAGGTGAGGGCGTAAAAGAAGAAGGAGTGTCGTCAGATGTATGAACTGATTCAGGTGTCGGAACACAACTATTATATCCAGTGTCCCGCAAAGATGGGGCTGTGGGAGGTCTCCCCGGGGCATGCGGTTCTAATCGACAGCGGCAATGATAAGGATGCCGGCAAGAAGGCAAAGAAGATCCTGGACCAGAAGGGCTGGGTCCTTGACGCAATCTTTAACACCCACTCCCACGCGGACCATATCGGAGGAAACCGGTATCTGCAGGCCCAGACAGGATGCCGAATCTGGGCGCCCGGGATCGAGCAGGCCTTTACCCGATTCCCTGTACTGGAGCCGTCTTATCTGTATGGCGGAAATCCGCCGAAGGATCTGCGGCATAAGTTTCTCATGGCTCAGGAGAGCAGCGCAGAGCTGCTGACGGAAGATGTGCTGCCGGAAGGGTACCGTATGCTTCCGCTGCCGGGACATTCCTTCGACATGGTGGGCTTCAGGACACCGGAGGATGTGGTGTACCTTGCGGACTGCCTCGCGGGAGATGTCTCCCTGGAGAAGTACCAGATAAGCTTTCTGGTGGACCCGGCTGCCTATCTGGAAACGCTTCAAAAGGTGGAGAAGATGGAGGCGGCCATGTTTATCCCGGCTCATGCGGACGCCGCAGAGGATATCGCGCCCCTGGCCCGCAGGAATATCGAAAAGGTTCTGGAGATCGGGGAGAAAATCACGGAAATATGCAGGGAACCCCGTTCCTTTGAGCGGATACTCGGACAGCTGTTTGAGGACTACGGGCTGGTGATGAATTTTGAACAGCACGCCCTGGTGGGGAGCACCGTCCGGTCTTACCTCTCATGGCTCAGGGATACCGGGAGGCTGTCCGCCTTCTTTGAGAATAACATGCTGCTGTGGGAGAAGGTATAACCACAGGGGAAGGCCCCGCCGCATCAGGCGGGCAGCAGAAATGACAGCAGGAATCAGGAGACTATTTCTTCGGAGATGGTCTCTTTTTTTGTAAGAATTTTCGTGCGATCTGCCGAAAATCCTTACAATTACAGGGGTTTTCGCGAAAAATAACAGGCTGTTATTGTTAAAAATGATGAAATGAAAACGTATTATTGACATCATCATATTATCGTCTGATAATGAAAACACTTTCGTTTGAATGATACTGTGAAGGGAGGCGGGATAATGACGGATATGGCAGAACTGCTCTTTCTGGGAAGCTGTGCGGTATCGGATCTTCGGACGCGGAAGGTTCCGAATCGGCTGCTGGCCGGCTGGTTTCTTTGCTGGCTGCTGCTTTTTCTGCCCCTCTCGGGGCACGCGCCGCCGGAGATGCTCTGGTTTGTGATAAGAACCGGCGCCGCTGCGATCCTTCTGTTTCCTGTGTTCCGGTTCCGCATGGCGGGAGCCGGAGATGTCAAGACGGCGGCCATGCTTGCGGGGATGCTCGGGCCGGCGGCGGCAGCCAGAACACTGCTGTACGGGCTTACGGCGGCAGCAGGATGGTCGCTGTACATTCTTCTGCGCAGGGGACTGGCCGGACAGAGGCTTATGCGGCTGGCCGGATATCTGAAGGAGCTTGAGGAATATGCCGCAGGAAAAAGTACTGTGAAACGGGGGAAATCCGGAGAAAGAAGGACGCCTCCGCCATACCGCAGAGAGGAGGACGGGGAGGCGGAAATCTGCCTTATTCCCTTTTTCTTTCTGGGAATGCTTGCAGAAAAGCGGCTGTGGATAGCGGAGCTGTGCGGAAAAGTCCTGCGGGGGTAAGGATGAGTATCAGGTTTGACGTATAGAAAAGGGGGAGTAATTCATGCGTCGGATTATGGCAGTATACGACAAAGACAGTCAGTACGCGGAGCGTTTTTCCGAGATGGTGAACCGGAAGGGAAATATGCCCTTTGAGTGTGTCGCATTTCACAGTCCGGAGGAAATGCGCAGTTTTGCCCAGAAGAATCACATCGAGATTCTTCTGGCGGATGATGCCGCGGACCACCGTGAAATGAGGTCCATCGGTGCCCATCAGGTGATTTATCTCACGGACGGAAGATGCCGGGAAGGCGGTGACAGCAGGGCCATCTATAAGTATCAGGCGGGAGGAAAGCTGGTACGGGAGGTGATGACCCGTTACAGCGAAGCAGGAGGCAATGCCGGTGTGCCCGCAGGGGGTGTCTGCAGCAGAATCTACGGAGTTTTCTCCCCGCTCAGCAAGTGCGGAAAGACCTCCATCGCCGTGACGATGGGAATTCTGCTGGCGCAGCAGAAGCCGACTCTGCTGGTGAGCCTGGAAGATTTTTCGGGACTGAGTGCCATGACCGGAGAGACAGGAAAAGGGGACCTGTCTGACCTGATGTATTATTACTGCAGCGGCAGCTACAGCGCAGCGCATCTGGCGGGTATTGTGTGCGCAGTCAGCGGACTGGACTATATTCCGACGGTGCGGTATCCGGAGGATCTGGAGCTGCCGAAGGGGGAAGAGCTGCCCGGACTGATACGCAGAATAACCATGGACAGCGGTTACCGGAATATGGTGATTGATGTGGGAAAAAGCAGGAAAACAACGCCGGAAATCCTGTCCATGTGCAGCGTGATCTATATGCCTGTGCAGGAGGATTATCAGTCCCTTTCCCGTCTCGGTGAGTTTGAGCGCTATATGGAAATCTCGGGGAACGCGCAGACCTATGCCAGAATACGCAGGATCCATGTGCCGAAGATGGACCTGAATCCCATGAGCAAAAACTACTTTGAAGAGCTGGCCTGGGGTGAGATGGGCAGGTATGTGCGGGGACTTCTGATGGAGGGCAGCTGATGGAAGAAAGGAACAGTGATCTGAGAGAACGTCTGCGTGCAGCCCTCAGCGCCGGTATGGAGGGACAGTTCCAGGTGGACGATGAACTCCTGACAGAACGCATCGATGCGGCGATACAGCAGGAGTGTGAGAAAAACTACCTGGATCTGGGGCAGCGAATACGGCTCAGGAAGGAACTCTACGATTCCTTCCGCCGTCTGGATATTCTTCAGGAGCTGGTGGACGATCCGGATGTAACGGAGATTATGGTAAATGGGACCGACCGGATATTTGTGGAGAAGAAAGGCCGGATTCTCCGGTGGGACAGGGGGTTTTCCTCCACGGAACAGCTTGAGGATCTCATTCAGCAGGTAGTCAGCCGGGTAAACAGAACCGTGAATTTTGCATCCCCCATCGCTGACGCCCGTCTGGAGGACGGATCCCGTGTCCACGTGGTTCTTCCGCCGGTGGCGCTGGACGGACCGACGCTGACCATCCGGAAATTCCCGGAAGCTTTTGACATGGAGCGGCTGATTTTCGGCGTCAGCATCACGGAAGAAGCCGCGGATTTCCTGGAGAAGCTGGTGAAGGCGGGATACAACATCTTTGTCAGCGGGGGTACAGGCTCCGGAAAAACAACGTTCCTGAATGCGCTTTCGGGTTTCATTCCCGCGGATGAGCGGATCATCACCATCGAGGATTCCGCAGAGCTGCAGATACGGCATATCCCGAACCTGGTTCGTCTGGAAACCAGAGCCGGAAACGGGGAAGGAGCGGACCCTGTCACCATGACGGATCTGATACGGGCAAGCCTGCGTATGCGGCCGACCCGTATCATCGTCGGCGAGGTGCGCGGCTCCGAGGCGCTGGATATGCTGCAGGCTATGAATACAGGGCACGACGGCTCATTGTCCACAGGACATGCCAACAGCGCGGCCGATATGCTCCTGCGGCTGGAAACCATGGTCCTCATGGCCGCGTCCGATCTGCCTCTTGCGGCGGTCCGCATGCAGATCGCATCGGGGCTGGACATCATCGTCCATCTGGGCAGACTCAGGGATCGGTCAAGGCGGGTGCTGGAGATTACGGAAGTTCTGGGTTATGAGGACGGGTGTATCCGGCTGAATCCCCTCTACCGGTTTGAGGAGGATGCCGGCAGAGCGGGCGATAAAGACATGAGGCAGACCCCTTCCGGAAAGACCGGTGAAAAAGAAAAGGTGAAGGGGTGTCTCAGAAGAACCGGGGATCTTGTTCACCGGGAAAAGCTTGCCGCCGCGGGAATCCGTCTGTAAAAGGGCCGGTCCGGCGGTGAACGGAATTATCTCCGGCCTGTTTGCCAGCAATTACGTGGGTGTAAAAGCGATGACCGCGGTGGGACTGTATGCCCCCATGGCGCAGTTTCTGGCCGCTGCCGGAATTCTGCTTCTCAGCGGTTCCCAGGTGCTCTGCGGCAAATATATGGGGCGGAATGAGGCGGAGCGGACGCAGCAGGTGTTCTCTCTGGACATCGCCGTGGTGATTCTGCAATGGGTATGAGCGCCTTCGGCCTTTCTCTTGCCGCTGCGGTGGGAGGCTGGATATTTGTTCTGATTCAGGCGCAGTACTTCTTTACGAAGCATGCCGTGCTGAGATTTCAGTTCCATGGCATAAGATTAAGGGATCTGGGGGATATCATTTCCATCGGGTTCGGCGGGGCCCTTTCCCAGGGATGTCAGGTCATCCGCATGATTATCCTCAACGGCGCAATCCTGTCTGTCGTGGGGAATGAGGGGCTTTCGGCCTTTACGGCGGTTATGAAAAGGCATTTTCCGCGGAATATGGACGAGCTGATGGTGGTGCCGGATGATTTCGGCGTCCCGGAGGAGGAGCGGATGGATATCTCCCTGCACACGCTCGATTCGGTTATCCGCACGTCGGAATCGGTGCAGAAGTTCTGCCTGAAGCACGGGTTCGACGAGAGACGGGCTTATCTCGCAGGCCTCTGCATGGAGGAGATGGCGGGAAATGTGCTGAAGCACGGGTTTATAAAGGACCCGGGGGAGAACAGCGTGGATATCCGGTACCAGAATATTCTGGGACTGAATGTCCTTACCATAAAACTGTAATCCCCCGGGGGGGCTTGCCCGGCAGACAAACACCCTTTATGATGGTAAAGTACTGAAAAAT
>JAGBNL010000027.1 GCA_017634415.1 Clostridium sp. | reverse complement strand
TGCCGCGGACTGCGGCTATCTGGAGATTATGAACGAGAAAATCACGGAAGACCGGAGAGTAGCATATATGAAGGCCCTGGGCGGGCAGGGAACAGATGAGGGAATCACCGCTTTCGACGCGGATACAGAAACCTTCATCGCCTTTCTCGGGTCTCCCGCGGAGTGGGGACCGGCCTTCGCCTATGACGGCACCCTCATCCGTCAGTACCACGGGAAATACGGTCTGAAGACCATCGCGGATCTGGGAGGAAACCCGGAAGAAAACTGGTTTGTGAATACCCATTACGGGGACTGGCCCATACCGGAGAAGGCGTTTGTCAACCGGTAGGGGGAAACGGATTCAGGCTTATCAGCGGGTTCACTGCAGAGAATAAAAGAGAGACGAAACAGATGACACAGAACAGCACAGAATTATCAGAACTTAAAATGGCGGAAAACACCGGAAGTTCCGGGGAATTCCGCCCTACCCGCATCAGGGTGCGGGGCGCGAAGGTACATAATCTGAAAAATGTAAACGTTGACATTCCCCTGAATAAGATAGTGGGAATCGCCGGCGTGTCCGGGTCGGGGAAATCCTCCCTGGCTCTGGGAATCCTTTATGCGGAGGGCTCCAGAAGATATCTGGAGTCCCTTTCCACGTACACGAGACGCCGCATGACCCAGGTGGAAAAAGCCCGGGTGGACGAGGTGCTCTATGTGCCGGCGGCCCTGGCGCTCCGGCAGCGGCCTGGCGTTCCCGGCATCCGCAGCACCTTCGGTACGGGAACGGAGCTTCTGAACAATCTGCGGCTCATGTTTTCCAGGTTATCCTCCCATCGATGCCCCAACGGCCATTATCTGCCGCCGTCCCTGAATGTGGCGGCGGAGCTTCCGCTGGTATGCCCGGAGTGCGGGGAGACATTTTACGCGCCGGGCGCGGAGGAACTGGCCTTCAACAGCCAGGGTGCCTGCCCCCGCTGTGACGGCACGGGTATCATCCGGGTAGTGGATGAATCCACCCTGGTGCCGGATGAATCACTGTCCATCGATGAAGGGGCCGTAGCGCCCTGGCAGACTCTGATGTGGTCGCTGATGAAGGATATTGCGCGGGAGATGGGCGTCCGGACGGATGTGCCTTTCCGGGAGCTGACCCCGGAGGAGCGGGACATCGTATTCCACGGTCCGGCGGTAAAAAAGAATATCATATATCAGAATAAGACCAGCGGTGCGGCCGGAGATATGGATTTCACCTATTTCAACGCCACCTACACGGTGGAGAATGCCCTGTCCAAAGTGAAGGATGAGAAGGGCATGAAGCGGGTGGAGAAGTTCCTCCGGCAGAGCATATGCCCGGACTGCGGCGGAACCAGGCTGTCGGAGGCGGCCCGGGCGCCGAGGCTCCGGGGGATTTCTCTGGCGGAGGCCTGCCGTATGTCACTCTCGGAGATCCTCCTGTGGGTGGACGGCGTGCCGGCCTCTCTTCCGGAGGAGATGCGTCCCATGGCAGAGAGCATCTGCGCCTCCTTCCGGGGTGCTGCGAGACGTCTGATGGATCTGGGACTGTCCTATCTTACGCTGGACAGGAGTGCGTCAACACTGTCCACCGGGGAACGGCAGCGGATGCAGCTGGCCAGGGCGGTTCGAAACCGCACCACCGGCGTCCTCTACGTGCTGGATGAGCCTTCCATCGGCCTGCATCCCTCGAATCAGGAGGGGCTCTGCGGCGTGATGGAGGACCTGCTCCGGGACGGCAACACGGTGGTCCTGGTGGACCATGATACGAATGTGCTGAAGAGAGCGGACTGGCTGATTGAGATGGGACCGGAGGCAGGCGCCGGCGGCGGACGCGTTATCGCCGAGGGAACCGTAGAGGATATTATAAAGAATCCCGCATCAAAGATAGGACCGTTCCTGTCCGGGACCAGGGTGATCGACGCCCGGCATACCCGGGAGCAGCAGTTATTCGCTGACGGGCGCATACATCTGTCTACAGGGGAGATTCACACCGTGAAGCCGCTGGAAGCGGACTTCCCGAAGGGGAAGCTTATCGCAGTCACCGGCGTCTCGGGATCCGGTAAGACCACGCTGATTCTGGAAAGCCTGGTTCCCGCGCTGGAGGCCGCACTGGCAGGAAAGGAACTTCCATCCCATGTGAAGGAGCTTTCAGCGGAAGGCATCCGTCACGTAAAGCTCATCGACGCCACGCCCATCGGCATCAATGTCAGGTCGACCGTGGCCACCTACGCCGATGTTCACGATGAACTGCGCAAGGTTTACGCGAAGACGCCGGATGCAAAGGCAAAGGGATGGAAAGCGGGAGACTTTTCCTACAACACGGGCAGTCTTCGCTGCCCGGTCTGTGACGGCACCGGCACCATCAGCCTGGACGTGCAGTTTCTGCCGGATGTGGAGATTCCCTGCCCGGAATGCCGGGGATCACGCTATGGGAAAGAGGCCTGGCTTGTCCGGAGAAGTCCGAAGAAAGGGGAGAAAGTCCTGTCCCTTCCGGAACTGATGAATCTCAGCATCGACGAGGCCCTCATAGCCTGCGCCGATCTTCCTGCCGTTTCCCGGAAGCTGACGGTGCTTCATGACCTGGGCCTGGGATATCTTACCCTCGGGGAAGAGACGCCCAGCCTTTCCGGCGGCGAAGCCCAGCGGCTTAAGCTGGCCTCCGAGATGGGAAGAGTCCAGACAGACGCGGTGTTTGTGTTCGACGAGCCCACCATCGGTCTTCATCCTCTGGATGTGGAAACGCTTCTGCAGGTGTTCCGCAGCCTGATCGACAGCGGCGCCACCGTTATCGTCATCGAACATGATCTGGACGTCATCCGCAATGCGGATTACGTCATCGATATGGGCCCCGGCGGCGGGGAAGAGGGCGGAAGAATCATCGCCCGCGGAACCCCGGAGGAGATACGGGAGAACCCGGAAAGCCTCACAGGGAGATATCTGTGACATATTGGCGCATAAGGCGCTCCGCCTCACTGCGCATCCGGTTGACAACTGATTTCGGAGATACAATGCGGACACCTTCGCCCAGAGCGATGATCCAGCCTAGAAACTGAGAACTTACGGCTACATTCACTGTGGTGCGGAAGTGGTTCTCATCCACCGGAACGACCATAATATCCTTGCCGAACCGGTCGATCATTACTCCGACCCAGGTGTTTTCTGCTTCCAGAGTTACAGCGGTTTCTTCACCGCTGTTCATACCGAAGAGGCTTTTTGTATATTTCGGCATATTGAACTGTCTGAAGATCTCCTGGCCGAGGCGAGGTTCCCCGGTCATGGAGATCTTCAGCATTTTATCGACCCGGTAATGCTTAATGAGGTTTTCTTCTGCGTCGTAGGCTACCAGATAATAATTCTCATCATCCCACATAAGAACCCATGGACTGATCTGATACCATGCCCCGTCTTTTCGCAGTTCCATTTCTTTCTGCACATTCCATTGGAAGTACGTGACATACTCCCACCACTGTTATCTTACGCTTACGCATTGAAGTGGGGGCTTCTTGTTCGACAGCCCTGACGGGCTGAGCAATCGCAAGCTATCCCCGCGTGCCCCGCGGTTCATCCTTTTATGCCCGGATACGGGCAGTTTATTCGTGCGGATACGCACAGTTATGTTATCCGGCCATCATGATTCGTCGGCCTTCTTCGCGGATATTCACTGCTGTATTGACATCTCTGTCCATGCGGTTTCCGCAAGTGCAGTGGTATATCCTCTCATCCAGCCGCAGTTCTGATTTGATATTACCGCATACAGAACAGCGTTTGCTCGATGGATAGAATCGTCCTATACGAATCAGAGGCTTTTTCTGGTCTGACAGCTTATAGGAAAGCATGTCCCGGAAACTTCCGAAGCCGTCGTCCATCACGCTTTTTCCGAAATTAAGGCCTTTGCTCATGGCTTTCATGTCAAGATCTTCCACTGACACAGCATCAAAACAGTCTGCAAGCCTTCGACTCAGCTTATGCTGAAAATCCTTTCTCTGGTTCCGGACTTTCTCATGAGCTTTGGCCAGCCGGACTTTTTGTTTCACATAGTTCCGGCTTCCTCTGACACAATGGGACAGCTTTCTCTGTTCCCTGGAAAGCCTTTCCTGTGCTTTTCGATAGAACCCCGGACTGTCCGCCCTGGTTCCATCGCTGAACACAGCCATGCCGTTCATGGCGAAGTCAATTCCGAGAATCTCTGCATCTTCTGCTGGAACACCGGCTGCTTGGCTTTCGCAATCCGGATATTCGAAAAGCAGGGCTGCAAAGAACTTCTCCGTGGATTCCTGACTGATTGTAACAGACTTCAGTTTCCAGCCATCCGGAATGATCCGATGTTTACGGATACGGACTTCGCCGACTTTTGGAAGGCGAAGCTTTCCATCACTCAGACGAATATTTCCGTTGACCATATTGGTGGTATAGCTTTTTCTGCTGCGGTGTTTTGATTTGAATTTTGGAAACTGATTCGCGGAAGCATCAAAAAAACGCCGGTATGCCTGCTCCAGATGAAGCTGGACATTAGCCAGTGCCAGAGAATCCACCTCTCTCAGCCAGGCGAATTCCTTCTTATACATGGCAGGTGTTGTCCGGAGCATCTTTCCGGTATTTTTATAAGCTTCTATCTTATCCGAGAGCATGCGGTTATATACAAACCGGCAGCACCCAAAGGTTTTCTTCATCAGGACTTCCTGTTCGCGGTTCGGATAGATGCGGAATTTATAAGCTCTGTTGGCCAATCCTTGTCCCCCTGTGATTCGATGTACCGACGTATGGTTTCTATCGGCGCACCACCTGCGGTAAGCAGGCAGAAGCTCTGACTCCAGAAAGCTTCTTTCCACAGCTTTTTCCGAATCTCG
>JAGBNL010000006.1 GCA_017634415.1 Clostridium sp. | reverse complement strand
CTGGTCGGTGGGCAACACCTTCATCGCCTGCATGCTGACCATCGTAGGTTACTCCATCAACGCCACCATCGTTATCTTCGACCGTATCCGTGAGAACCTGAAGCTCCGGAAGCCGGGCCAGACGGTGGAGTGGATTGTGGACCACAGTATCACCCAGACCCTGTCCAGAAGTATCAACACATCCCTGACCACCTTCATCATGGTCTTCGTGCTGTTTATTCTGGGCGTATCCTCCATCCGTGAGTTCGCTCTGCCGCTGATGGTCGGTATCGTCTGCGGTACCTATTCTTCCGTATGCCTGACCGGTTCCCTCTGGTACATGTTCAACAAGGGACGTCAGGACAACAGCATCCGTGAGTTTGCGGAGGAAGCGAAGTCTGAGGCCGGCGGCGCCGTGCCGGCAGGCCCCATCACCACCAGCAAGAAGAAGCAGGCACAGAAGTCCGCAGCCGAAAAGGCAGCCCAGTCTCAGGCAGCTCTGGAGAAGGGCAAGGCCCTGAAGGCACAGAAGGACGCCGAGGCTGCAGAGGCCAGAGAGCGGGAGAAAGCGGAAAAAGAGGCAGCCAGAAAAGCAGCAATCCGGGCAAACCTTGACAAGGCAGCGACGGAAGCAGCTGTGACAGAAGAAGCTGCGGAAGAGGCAGCGGAGACTGTGGAAAATGCCGCAGCAGAAGCAGCGGAAACCGCAGAAGCAGCTGTGACAGAAGCTGTGGAAACCGCAGAAGCAGCAGCGGAAGCGGCAGAGAAGGCAGAATAATCTATGAAATATGAAATCCTTAGCAGGGACGGCCGGGCGAAGCGGGCCAGAATGCAGACAGTTCACGGGACCATCGAGACTCCGGTCTTCATGAATGTGGGCACCGTGGCGGTCATCAAAGGGGCCGTTTCCACCGACGACCTGCGGGGACTCGGCACCCAGGTGATGCTGTGCAACACCTATCACCTGCATGTGAGAACCGGGGACCCGCTGATCCATGAGCTGGGAGGACTGCACCGGTTTACCAACTGGGACCGTCCGATTCTCACGGATTCCGGCGGCTTTCAGGTATTTTCCCTGGCCGGTCTCCGGAAGATTAAGGAGGAGGGCGTCACCTTCCAGTCCCACATCGACGGGCACCGCATCTTCATGGGCCCGGAGGAGAGCATGCAGATCCAGTCCCATCTGGCATCCACCATTGCCATGGCATTCGATGAGTGTCCCCCGGCACTGGCGGAGCGGGACTATGTGGAGCGTTCCGTGAACCGCACCACCAGGTGGCTTGCCCGATGCAAGAAGGAGATGGAGCGGCTGAACAGCCTGCCGGAAACCATCAACAGAGAGCAGCTGCTCTTCGGCATCAACCAGGGCGCCATCTTCGATGATATCCGGATCCGCCATGCGGAGGAGATTTCCGCCATGGACCTGGACGGGTACGCGGTGGGCGGTCTTGCCGTGGGCGAAACCCACGAGCAGATGTATCACGTGCTGGATGAGGTGGTCCCCCATCTTCCCCAGAACAAGCCTACCTACCTGATGGGGGTGGGAACGCCCGCCAATATCCTGGAGGCGGTGGACCGGGGCGTGGACTTCTTTGACTGCGTCTATCCCTCGAGAAACGGACGGCACAGCCACGTGTACACCAACCACGGCAAGCTGAATCTGCTGAATAAAAAATACGAGAAGGACATGCGGCCCATCGAGGAGGGCTGCGGCTGTCCTGCCTGCAGATCCTACTCCAGAGCCTATATTCATCATCTGTTCAAGGCGAAGGAGATGCTGGGAATGCGGCTCTGCGTATTGCACAATCTGTATTTTTATAATAAAATGATGGAAGAAATCCGGGAGGCCATAGAGCAGGGCAGATACCAGGCCTACAAGAAACAGAAGCTCTCGGGAATGGAGGAAAAGGAATGACATTTGTAGCAACCATGGCAGGTAATAGTGGCAATGGCGGAATAATGATGCTTGTGTATATTGTCTTTATCGTGGGTATCATGTATTTCATGGCGATCCGCCCCCAGAGAAAAGAGAAGAAAGCCCATGATGAGCTTCTGGCCAGCGTTGCCGTCGGCGACAGCATCCTGACATCCAGCGGCTTCTACGGCGTGATCATCGACATGACCGATGACACCGTGATCGTGGAGTTCGGAAGCAACAAGAACTGCCGGATTCCGATGCGGAAGGAAGCCATCGTTCAGGTAGAAAAGCCGGAGGCATAAAGCACCGGAATAATCAGAAGAATCGGGAGCGGGTCCGTGGGGGCCCGCTCCTTTTTACAACCTTTTTATAATTTGAGCTGATTGATATTGCAAAAAAATATGAAAACATGTTATAGTAATATAAAGGTGCTCCCCGGAGCACACCCCTGAGAATAAGGAGAACAGCAATGAAATGTAATATCGTAACCATTCCCGGCGACGGCATCGGACCGGAGATCGTCCGCGAGGCAGTCAGAGTTCTTGATCGTGTGGGAGAAGTATTCGGACATTCCTTTGAGTATACGGAGATTCTGATGGGCGGCTGCTCTATCGATAAATACGGTGTTCCCCTGACAGAGGAGGCGCTGGAGACAGCAAAGAAGAGCGACGCGGTGCTCCTGGGCGCCGTCGGCGGCAAGGTGGGCAATTCCCGCTGGTACGATGTGGCGCCGAATCTCCGCCCGGAGGCGGGACTTCTGGCCATCCGCAAGGGCCTGGGGCTCTTTGCGAACCTCCGCCCGGCCTACCTGTACAGAGAGCTTTCCGTGGCCTGCCCGCTGAAGCCCGAGATCATCGGCGACGGCTTTGATATGATCATCGTCCGGGAGCTGACCGGCGGACTCTATTTCGGAGAGCGTCACACA
The DNA here is from genome assembly GCA_017634415.1 of Clostridium sp. Classification (GTDB taxonomy): domain Bacteria; phylum Bacillota; class Clostridia; order Lachnospirales; family Lachnospiraceae; genus Clostridium_R. The sequence continues at coordinate 4,704 of JAGBNL010000006.1, read as the reverse complement.
GAAGAAGTGGACGGCGTGCTCACGGCGGTGGATACCCTGACCTACAATGAGAATGAGATTCGCCGGATTGCGGTGAAGGCCTTCGATATCGCCATGAAGCGCAGTAAGAAGGTCACCAGCGTGGACAAGGCCAATGTGCTTGACTCCTCCAGACTCTGGAGAAAAGTGGTGGAGGAAGTGGCGAAGGACTATCCGGAAGTCACCATGGAGCATATGCTGGTGGACAACTGCGCCATGCAGCTGGTTATGAATCCCAGACAGTTTGACGTTATTCTCACCGAGAACATGTTCGGAGACATCCTCTCTGACGAAGCCAGCATGATCACCGGCTCCATCGGCATGCTCTCCTCCGCCAGCCTGAACGAGACCAGATTCGGCCTCTACGAGCCCAGCCACGGTTCCGCGCCGGACATCGCGGGACAGGATATCGCGAATCCCATCGCCACCATTCTCTCCGCAGCCATGATGCTTTCCTACACCTTTGACCTGGACAAGGAAGCGGAAGCTATCCGCACCGCCGTGCAGGAGGTTCTGACGGAAGGATACCGCACCGTGGACATCATGTCGGAAGGCTGCACCCAGGTGGGCACCGTGAAGATGGGAGACCTTATCTGCGAGCGGATCCGCTGAACGTGGGACTGCAAGAAAAATGATGAAGTATATTGATAATATTATAACAATTATAAAAATCGGATCGTATATTTTGAATTGAATTTCACGGTACAAATGGTTATAATGGGAAGCAAAATTTCCTTTATAACCATTTACCATTTGTAAGGAGAGAAACCATGAGCAGAGTGTATAATTTTTCCGCAGGTCCGGCGGTCATGCCGGAGGAAGTCTTAAGAGAAGCTGCAGCTGAGATGATGGAGTACAAAAACAGCGGCCAGTCCGTGATGGAGATGAGTCATCGATCTCAGGACTTCCAGGATATCATCGATGAGGCGGAAAAGGATCTCCGCGAGCTCATGAATATTCCGGATAATTATAAGGTTCTTTTCATCCAGGGCGGCGGCCATATGCAGTTTGCCATGGTGCCGATGAACCTGATGAAGAACCGGGTCGGCGACTATATCATCACCGGCCAGTGGGCGAAGAAGGCCTGCAAGGAGGCGGCCCTGTTCGGCAAGGCCCATGCCATCGCATCCAGCGAGGACAAAACATTCTCCTACATTCCGGACTGCTCCGATCTGCCGGTTGACGAGGATGCAGACTATGTATATATCTGCATGAACAATACCATTTACGGCACCGTCTTCCATGAGCTGCCGAACACCAAGGGAAAAGACCTGGTGGCGGATATTTCCTCCTGCTTCCTGTCTGAGCCTCTGGATGTGTCCAAATTCGGCATTCTGTGGGGCGGCGTGCAGAAGAATGTGGGACCGGCAGGTCTCGCCATCGCCATTGTCCGGGAGGACCTGATCACCGATGACGTGCTTCCGGGAACCCCCACTATGCTGCGCTACAAGACCTATTCCGACAGCGGTTCTCTCTATAATACCCCGCCGACCTACACCATCTACATGTGCGGCAAGGTCTTCAAGTGGCTGAAGGCCCAGGGCGGCCTGGAGGCCATGAAGAAGCGCAATGAGGAGAAGGCAAAGATCCTCTATGATTTCCTGGACAGAAGCAGACTGTTCAAGGGAACCGTGGAGAAGAAGGACCGCTCCCTCATGAACGTGCCCTTTGTCACCGGCGACAAGGACCTGGACGCAAAGTTCGTCAAGGAAGCGAAGGAAGCCGGTTTCGTGAACCTGAAGGGCCACCGCACCGTGGGCGGCATGCGCGCCAGCATCTACAACGCCATGCCTATCGAGGGTGTACAGAAGCTGGTGGAATTCATGGAGAAGTTTGAGAAGGAGAATGGGTGATGCGCAGAGTAGTATGCCTGAATGCCATCTCCCCGAAGGGGCTTGCGCTCCTGCCGGAGGGATATGAAGTAAGCGAAAAAGAAGTAGACGCGGACGCGATTCTCGTCCGCAGCGCCTCGATGCATGAGATGAAGTTCTCCAAGAGCCTTCGCTGCATCGCGAGAGCCGGCGCCGGTGTGAACAACATCCCGCTGGAGCGCTGCGCGGAAGAAGGAATCGTGGTATTCAATACGCCGGGAGCCAACGCCAACGCCGTCAAGGAGATGGTCATCGCGGGAATCCTGCTGGCGGCCAGAGATATTCCGGGCGGCATGCAGTGGTGCCTGGAGAACAAAGAAGACCCCACCATCGGCAAGGACATGGAGAAGGCCAAGAAAGCATTTGCCGGTCATGAGATCATCGGCAAGAAACTGGGCGTCATCGGTCTGGGCGCCATCGGCGCGGAAGTGGCCAATGCCGCCGCTGCCCTGGGCATGGAGGTCTACGGCTATGATCCCTTCATCTCCGTCAATTCCGCATGGAATCTGGCGAGAGACGTAAAGCATATCAATTCTGTGGATACCATCTACAGAGAGTGCGACTACATCACGGTCCACGTGCCGGCCATGGATTCCACAAAGGGTATGATTGACAAAAAGGCCCTGGATGAGATGAAGGACGGCGTGGTCATCATCAATATGGCAAGAGACCTGTTGGTAAATGATGACGATATGGCAGAGGCCCTGGAGAGCGGAAGAGTGAAGCGCTATGTCACCGACTTCCCCAACGAGAAGGTCATGCACATGAAGAATGTCATCGCCACGCCCCACCTCGGCGCATCCACCGAGGAGGCGGAGGACAACTGCGCCATGGCGGCGGTCCGCGAGATGGTGGACTATCTGGAGAACGGAAACATCCTGAATTCGGTGAACTTCCCGAACTGCGACATGGGCGTCTGCGAGACCAAGAAGCGCATCGCCATCCTGAACGAGAACGTGCCGAACATCATCAGCCAGGTTTCCTTCATTTTCTCGGCGGCGGGCATCAACATCGCCAACATGACCAACAAGAGCAAGGGCAGATTCGCCTACACCATGCTTGACTTGGATACCGATGTGCCGGATGTGCTTCTGCAGCGGGTTCGCGCAATTAACGGCGTGTGCCGGGTCAGAGTGATAAAGTAAGATGACGTGCAGGACACGGGGACGTGTCCGGAAAATAAAACATACAGCAGGACAGCTTCAGAACCGGAACAGGAGATTCTGCAGCGGTCCTGCTTTTGGCGCTTACAGAGCAGGGGGAAAATATGGCAGGAATCAGGCCATTCCGCAGCATCAGGCCTGCGGAGGAGACGGCGGCCCGCGTGGCGGCGCTGCCCTATGATGTATATGATTATGAAGACGCGAAGGCGGAGGTTCAGAGAGAACCCCTGTCTTTTCTGCGCATAGATCGGGCGGAAACACTGCTTGCTGAGGGGACGGATCCCTATTCCGCGGAGGTGTATGAGAAGGCCCGGGATGAAATCGCGCGGTTTTGCGAAGAAGGGGTACTTATCACAGAAGACAAACCGTGCTATTATTTATATGAGCTGACGGGAATGGGACATACCCAGACGGGGATCGCAGCCCTGTCCTCGGTGGATGATTATCTGAACGGAGTTATCCGCCGCCACGAGAACACCAGGGAAGAGAAGGAACTGGACCGCATCCGCCATGTGGACGTGACGAACATGCAGACAGGCCCCATCTTCCTGGCATACCGGGGGACGGATACGCTGCGGAACATCATGGCTGAAGCGAAAAAGAGCAGGCCCCTGTATGATTTCACAAGCCCCGACGGCGTCCGGCACAGAGTATTCCGAATCGCGGAGGAGGCGCAGGTCTGCGCCATCACGGAGGCTTTCCGGGGCGTGGAGCGGACCTACATCGCCGACGGACATCACAGGGCAGCCTCCGCTGTCAAAGTGTCCCTGATGCGCCGGGAGGCACATCCCGGGTATACGGGGGAAGAGGAGTTCAACTGGTTTCTTTCCGTGCTCTTTCCGGAGGAGGACCTGAAGATCCTGCCCTATAACAGAGTGGTTCTGGATCTGGGACGCCATAACGAGGAATCCCTGCTGAACGGGATTCTCGCCCATTATCAGCTCACGGCAGAGATACCGGCGGCGGAGATAAGCGGAAAGCCGGATATGCCGGGAGACGGGAAAAACCCTTCAAAGAAGGGAGAATTCTGCATGCTCCTGGGAGACACCTGGTACACCTTCCGCCTGCGGGAGGGCTATCAGTCTGAGGACCCGGTGAAGAGCCTGGATGTGGAGAGCCTGCAGGATTATGTGCTGGCGCCTCTTCTGGACATCCGGGACCCGCGCAGGGACAAAAGGATCCGCTTTGTGGGCGGAATCCACGGAACGGCGGAGCTGGAGAGACAGGTAAGAGAAGGCGCGGCGGCAGCATTTTCCATGTATCCCACATCCATGGAGGAGCTTCTTTCCGTGGCGGACGCAGGAAGCCTCATGCCGCCCAAGTCCACATGGTTTGAACCGAAGCTGAGAAGCGGGCTTTTCCTGCACAGACTGGACTGAAACGCGTGAAGACAGGGCAGCGGGGCATATTCCCGCTGTCATGCAATACAGAGACAAATGATGACGGCCAGGAGCCGCGGGACTCTCGCTCCCCAGGGGGCGGGCAGTTAAGAAACAACAGGAGGGAAAGGGCGATGAGAGATCCCGAATATCTGAAACTGCTGTCAAAGGATTATCCGACACTCCGCGATGCGGCGCGGGAAATCATGGACCTGCGGGCCCTCCTGAGCCTGCCGAAGGGAACGGAGTATTTCTTCAGCGACCTGCACGGGG
>JAGBNL010000026.1 GCA_017634415.1 Clostridium sp. | reverse complement strand
GTGATCGCCCCGCTCATTCCCTGGTCCATCGCGGGAACCGTGCCGCTGGCAGCGGTGGGGGCGCCGCTCTCTGGACTGCTGTTTGCATTCTATCTGTATCTGCTTCCTCTGTGGAGAGTGGCCGGTTCATTTACGGCAGCGCGGAAGAAATCCTCCGGGGATGGAACCATGAAAACTGAGCGCGGAATACGGAGTACTGCAGATTGAGCGCATAAGACCAGGCTGTGTCAGAAATATAACAATTTTTATCACAGATAGAATCAAAAAAAGAAGTTCTGCCATCGGCAGAACTTCTCTTTTTACTCGAGTAATTCAATTATATGAAATCAGTTTTCTCAGATTAGAACATGTTGCAGGCAAAAGCGAAGATTGCAAGCACTGCCATGTAAGCGGAACCAACCATAACATTGAACTTTCTGCTCTTCATTGTTAACCCCTCCTGAAAAATATATATTCAGCAGCTGTCAGAACCAATTTCATGCAGCTGTTAATCTGCATGTCCGGCAGTTCCTGTTTGCACGATTATAGTACCCCTGAAGTTTGTTAAATGGAAGACAAAGAAATTCATGGCGCCATAAGAAAACCTGATGGCCGGGTATTGCCATAAGAGATACTTTGTGGCATACTATTGGGGTTTACCGCAGGTTCCGAACCAATGGAAGATGAAAAGAAGAGAAGAGCGCTGCGGCACCGGGAAACGGTGCAGCGTATAAGGAGATAAGCAGATGGATGACAGAAAAATCCGCAGCCTGCTCACGGTGCTGGAGACAGGCAGCATCAGCCGGGCGGCGGAGGAGCTGAACGGAACCCAGTCCGGGATAACCCAGACGATGAATGCCCTGGAGACAGAACTGGGATTCAAGGTTCTGATCCGGACCAACCGCGGCGTGACGCTGACGGAAGCCGGGGCCAGGATTCTTCCGCTCCTTAAGCAGCTGGATGAGGAGTTCCGGGCCCTGGAACAGGAGAGCAGGGAGATAGCCGCGGGAAAGGGTATGCCCATCCGCATCGGCACCTACTCCAGCATCGCAAACTCCTGGCTTCCGGATATCCTTGCCAGATATCAGGAGAAGAATCCGGATATATCCTTCGAGATTCTGGTTAGCTCAGATAAGCTTTCGAAGTGGCTCTCCAAGGGCAAGGCGGATATGCTGCTCGTAGATGAGAAACTGGGGGAGGCCTTTCACTGGCATCCGATTATGCGGGATGAGTATAAGGCGGTGGTTCCGGCGGGATCCGTCATTGCCTGGCGCAAAACGGTGACAGAGGATGAACTGCAGGAATATCCCATGATCGTCAGTATGATGACGTCCTACCGGCGTTACAGGAACAAACCTGAGAGAAGCGGGCAGCGGGTTATCCGGGTCAGCACCGATGATGACACCACCATCATCCGTATGGTGGGGAAAGGCCTGGGGGTTGCCGTTATCGCCGGGCTCAGTGTGGAAAGTGTTCCGGACAATGTCCGCGTCATCCCGCTGGATCCGCCGGTTTACCGCACCATCGGCGTGGCGCTGCCCGAGCAGCCCATTCAGACGGTGAGAAAGTTTGCAGACTATCTGGTGAAGCAGGAACTCGCGGGAAAGATCTGAGTACAGGAAAGACGGAAATTACATCATGAAAGACAGAGCGACAAGAATACAGGGTTTTTTCTGGACTATCGCGTCGGCGGTGCTGTTCGGAATCCAGCCGATGATATCCATCAGTATCTATGAGGAGGGAGCGAATCCCTTCTTTGTCTGCGACGGACGGCTGGCCGTGGCGGCGGTGGGCATGGCGCTCATCTACGGAATATTTGTGAAGGGGTCCTTCCGGGTGACGAAGGAAGAATTCATAAAGCTTCTCATCTGCTCCCAGGGCTTCAGCCTGACGCCGCTCCTTCTCTATTCTTCTTATAACTATATGGCCTCAGGGCTTGCCACAACCGTACACTTTACCTACCCGGTCCTGGTGCTCATCGGATGCATGATATTTCTGAAAAGACCCATGAGCCGGGTGAAAAAGTTCTGCTGTGTGCTCTGCTTTGCCGGTATCGCCTTCATGAGCGATCTGTCCGGCGGGATGAGCGTGACCGGATTCCTGCTGGCGTTTGCTTCCGCCGTCGTATTTGCCGGCTATGTCATCTATCTGGATGGCAGCGGCCTGCAGGAGATGCACCCCGCGAAGCTGGCCGCCTGGCTTTCCTTTATCGGGGCGGTGGAGCTGTTTCCGCTGGTGCTTTTCACCGGAAATATGGTGTGGAACCTGTCTCCGAGAGGATGCTTCTTCCTGGTGCTTCTGGGAATCTGTTCCGGGTGCATGGCGAGCACATTTTTCCAGATAGGAACCAAGATGGCGGGACCGGCCACCGCGTCCATGCTGTCCACCTTCGAGCCCATCACCAGTATCATCGTGGGTCTCCTGGTTTACCATGAAGTGCTTTCCCTTCGCACCGGCATCGGCGCTGTGTGTATTCTGACTGCCGTGCTGCTGGTGGCAAAGGATGAACTGAAAGAAGAGTGACCGTCCAAAGCTGCCGGGCTCCCGCCCCTTTTGGGCGGGGAGACCGGCACGCGGCGCAGGATACGCCGGCGTGTCTTGAAAAAAATATCAGGCCGGGAACCTCAGTTCTCCGGACTGGCCAGAATGATAATGGGAGAAAGTCCTGCTGCGCGGATGACATCAAGGTCCGCCTCCAGGACTTTTTCTCCTTTTGATACGGACGCGCCTTCTTCCGTGAGGAGGGTAAAGCCCCGGCCCTTCAGGTTGACGGTATCGAGACCTGCGTGGATCAGAAATTCTGTGCCGTCTTCCGCTGTGATGGACATGGCGTGGCCGGTCTCCGCGATGTAGGAGACGGTGCCGTCACAGGGGGCGCAGATGATTCCGTTCTCCGGCAGGATTCCGATGCAGGGGCCCATGGTGCCTCCCCCAAAGACAGGATCAGGGATCTCCGCCATGGGAATGAGGGTTCCGTCTGCGGGCGCCGCCAGGGTGACGGAGAAGCCGTCTGCGGGGAAGAGCTGGGAAATGTCTTCGCCCCGCAGGACGCCCGGTCTGAGGTCCCGCTCCGGATACGTCAGGGCAGTGATGAGAAAGCCTGCGATACAGGCGAGGATGAGACCCGCCAGATAACTCAGGGTGCCTGACAGCGCGCCCCGGGGACCGGCGGTCATCACAAACAGGCCCAGAATTCCGGAGGGGCCCCAGGCTGTGGATGCCACTTCCCTGAGCATGACCAGAGCGCCCCCGAAGCCGGCGCCGAGACCTGCCGTGAGGAAGGAACGTCCCAGGGGGAGCGTAACGCCGTAGATCAGCGGTTCGCCGATGCCAAGGACACCCGCGGGCAGGGCGCCGGCGATGATCTCGCAGAGCTTTCGGTTTCTGACATTCTTTGCCTTAATCCACAGAGCGAGGGCCGCGCCCACCTGGCCTGCGCCGGCCATGGCAAAGGCGGGGTAGAGGGTCACATAACCCAGCTCCTGCAGCTGTACGGAGTACAGCGCCACCAGTCCGTGGTGCATGCCGACGGATACAAGGGGCAGAAATACCGCTGCGGATACATAGCCTGTGATCATCCGGACCAGGGGGCTGGGGGACATGCACAGCTTTCCGAAGATCCATACGATGCCGCCGGAAACGTATCCCAGGGCGGGCATGATCACCAGAATATAGGGAACTGTGCAGATCAGGAGAGTCAGCAGGGGCGTAAAGATCACATCCAGGCTTTCCGGCATGCGGGCGCGAATCCGCCGCTCCAGTCTTGACAGAAGGAATACCCCCAGGATGACCGAGAGGATGCCCCCTTTTCCCGCCCGAAGGACGGAATTCAGGGGAGCTTCCGCATCATAGAGCCCCAGAAGCTGCGACAGCTCGTTAATTCCCTCCATGGAAGTAATCATGCCCAGCATGCCGCCCAGGATGGGGGAGGCGCCGAAAACCTCGCCCGCGCGGTAGCCCGCCCATGCGGTGAGATATGTCATGGCGGACATATTTACCAGGGTCAGCAGCTGATACAGGATGCTCCAGATTCTGCTGTCAGCGTAACCCGGAACAGCCTGGGCGATGAGGGCGGCGAATCCGGCGCAGAGCCCGGCGGTGATGATTCCCGGGATGAGGGGCACGAAGATGTCCCCCACGGTTTTCAGCGCGTTCTTCAGTTTTCCGCTCTTATGGCGCATTTTCTGCTCTTCTTTGTTCTTTTTCCAGTCAGGGGTGTTGTCATGAACTTCGCCGGGTGCGGCGGGCAGTCCCAGGGCATGGCACCGGTCTGCATAATTCCTGCTTTTTCCCGGGCCCACCACAATCTCATAATAATTCTCCCGGTCATGGACCAGGCGCATCACGTCCGCAAGGGACCGGATTCCTGCTTCATCCACGGCGTCCTCATCCCTTACGGCTGCCCGGAGCCTGGTCATGCAGTTTGTGACGGATATGATATTTTCCGATCCGCCGAGAAAACGGATCAGTTTTTCGGTATTTTCTCTATAGTCTTCTGTCATGGGGCTCCTTTCACATGCAGGTTCGCAGCGGGTGCGGCGCGGGGCCTGATGAAGTGTCAGATAAATATAGTTATAGCAGTTTATGATCCGGTAAACAATGGCAGAATATTGTGATATACTGCTGAAAGGACCGGATATCACGAATCATCATGAATCATCACGAAACAGGGAGGGAAAGACTTGAAAGATATAAATGCAGAAGAGAAAGAGATTGTGCAGGTAAATCTCCTGGATAAGCCCAGAAAGGGGATTCTTCGGCTGCTGTTCAGCCGCGTGCCGCTGTTCCTGCTCCTGATGGCGGTTCAGGTGCTCATCTTCGTGGGTATCTTCAGATGGCTCAAGGGATATTTTCCTCATTATGCGGCGATTCAGTTTATATTTACCCTGATTGTGACCATCTATCTGTTTAACTGTACGATGGACTCTACGGGGAAGCTGACCTGGATGATGCTGATCGCCATATTCCCGTTTCCGGGAGCATTTCTCCTGTACTATACCCAGATGAACGTGGGACACAGGGCCCATGCGGAGCGGACGGAGAGTATCCTGAGGGATTCCCGGAATGTTCTGGAGAAGGATTCTGCGGTTCTCCGGCGCCTGCAGGATGATGCGGAGGGAACCGATGATCTGGTGCGCTATGTCAACCGGACGGGAACATTTCCCATTTATGATGACACGGAGGTGACCTATTTCCCGCTGGGCGAGGACAAGTTCAAGGCCATGCTGGAAGAGCTGGAGAAGGCAGAGCACTATATCTACATGGAGTACTTCATCATCGCGGAGGGCCTCATGTGGGGAAGCATCCTGGAGATTCTCCGGCGGAAGGCAGCGGAAGGGGTCGATGTGCGCGTTATGTATGACGGAACCTGCGAGCTTTCCACCCTGACCTTCGATTATAAAGAACGGCTGCATAAGCTGGGCATCAAAGCGAAAGCATTTGCCCCCATGACGCCCATCATTTCCACCCACTATAACTACCGGGATCACCGGAAAATCCTGGTGATAGACGGCAAAGTGGCCTTCAACGGCGGCGTCAACCTGGCGGATGAGTACATCAATCACGTGGTGAAGTTCGGACACTGGAAGGATACCGCGCTGATGCTTAAGGGCAGGGCCGCCGAAAGCTTTGCCCTGATGTTTCTGCAGATGTGGAATATCACGGAGAAGGTGCCGGATTACAGCGTGCTGACGTCCGGGTCCGGAGCCATAACGGATAAGGCAGCAGGAGCGGAACAGACAGAAAACGCAGTTCCGGCGGAGGCTTCCGAAAAGGGAACCACGGCAGAAAATCAGTCCCGGGGTTTCGTCATGCCCTACGGCGATGTGCCTTACGATGAGGATAAAGTGGGAGAGACCGTCTATATGGATATCCTGTACCGGGCGGCCCACTATGTGCATATCATGACGCCTTACCTGATCCTGGACGGCGAACTGGAGACAGCCATCTGCTATGCGGCTCAGAGGGGAGTGGATGTGAAGATCATCCTGCCCGGCGTTCCTGACAAGCCCTACGCGCTGGCGCTGGCAAAATCCCACTATAAGGAGCTGATGAAGGCCGGCGTGAAGATCTATGAGTATACGCCCGGTTTTGTCCACGCGAAGGTATTCGTCAGCGATGACAACAGGGCCGTGGTGGGCACCATCAACCTCGATTACCGGAGTCTCTATCACCACTTTGAGTGCGCTACATACATGTACCGCACGCCCTGCATCCCGGATGTAGAAAAAGATTTCCAGGAGACCCTGGCGGCCTGCCGCGAGGTAACCCCGGAGAGCAGGAAGAAGGACAGCCTCTATTACAGGCTTCTGGGCCCCGTGCTGAAGATCATCGCGCCGCTGATGTGACGGTGTGCAGGACAGGGAAATCGCATAGAAAGCAAAACATGGAAACCGCGCAGAAAGAACAGGGAAATCTGTTCTGCCTGCGCGGTGTTTCAGTTATTATCTGAATTTTGTACGGACTGACCGGGACCTTCAAAGAACGCAGCCGTTATTCCATGTAAGACCGGGCCTGTTCCGGCGTCAGGTCAAACTGCAGGCACAGTTCCTGACAGATGCGTTCATCATCCGCATTCATCCGTCGGAGAATTGCAACCGTGCCCGGTATTGACTGGAGCACACCAAGGCGGATGCCTTCCGTCCGACCCTCTGCCCGACCCTCTGCCCGACCCTCTGCCCG
>JAGBNL010000005.1 GCA_017634415.1 Clostridium sp. | reverse complement strand
CGGCTATCTCCGATATCGCGGGAACCTGCCTCCGGCTCTGCGCCGAGGGTGTCGGCGTCTATCTCTGTCCGGATCTCTACGTCCGCTATTACAGAGAAGTGGAAGAAAAGTGCATAATAATACCGCTGCCCTACAGCTACAGCATCCACATGGCGATGCGGAAGACCGAGCACAGGGCAGCGGCGGCGGACAGGTTTGCGGCATACTGCCGGGATTATCTGACCTTTTTATAAATGATGATTTCGATTTCGCCGTCTTTGCTGTTGACGCGGATATCATCGGAGATATTGACCAGGATGGATTTGCCGATATCGGCCTGGCTTACATTGCCTGCTGAGATCTCCTCCCGGTATTTCGAGAGGGACCACTGATCATCCACAAAACCGCCGGATTTGTAGCTTCCAAGAAGATTGCGGATTACGTCTGTGAGACCGGTCAGCGGGGTCCCCACCGTGGAGAGGGACATGAGAGACTTCCGGCTGTCATGGGAGCCTGTCTCATTCAGAAGCTTCAGGGACATCTCGGCGGTATTCTCGTTCATTGAGATGTTGAAATAGGATTCCTGCATGGAATAATGCTTCATGATGCCCATGAGCTCCTCCGCGAGCAGAATCAGCTGATCCGCGGCTCTCTTTTTGAGGCGGTAGGCATCGCAGAAGGACTGCACGGACCGCATCACATCATCCGTAGTATTTCCGTAGATCTGCTTCGATTCAAAGGAGTGGACATTTTCCGCTGCCGTGTATTCGCGGCTTACCACGTTGAGGAAATTGTAGGGGATTTCCACGCCGTATTTTTCAAAGTTTTCTTTCACCCGGATCATGATGTCGGAGCAGGCCATGAAGCTTTCATCCGCATTCCTGGCCCAGACGGTGGTCCGGAGCTTGATGCTGCTGGCGTCGAAGCCTGTCATGTAAACTGCGGCCCGCCTTCCCTCGGGATTGTCGCCGGCATATTCAACAGTATATCTGCAGGCGATGACCGCATTGTGGATGATCTTCATCGCTGTGGCGATATCACTGTCATAGCTGATGTCGAATTCCAGATAGGAGGCGGTCAGTCCGTTTTTGTAGCTGTCATTGTGCAGGATCTCGGTGTTCATCACACTGTTGGGCACGATGACGTAGAGACCGTCAAAGCGGTGGATTACCGTGTGGCGGATGGTCATATCCCGGATGGTGCCGGCGATTCCGGCATTGTGCAGGGTGATCTTGTCGCCCACCTCAAAGGGGTGGGTGATGCTGATCATGAAGCCGGCCACGATATCGCCGATGGCGGACTGGGCCGCAAAACCGACGATGGCGACCAGAAGTCCGGTACTGCCCAGAAGAACCTTGCCCAGGTCCCTGGAGCTTCCGAAGAAGATACCCAGAAGAAGGACACCGGAGAGAAGGATCAGAAACCGGGCAAAGCTGTACATGAATTTCTGACGCAGTTCATTTTCTCCGAGCACCCGCTTGAACAGAAAGCGGTTAAGCTTCATGACCAGAAAGGCGATGAAGCTGGTCAGCAGCAGAACCAGGAAGCCGGCAGCCAGGAAGGCCAGGGGAGGGATCAGGTGCAGCGATTCCGCAAGCAGCTGATAAAGCAGCTGGAATAAACTGTATCGCTCCATATGCGTCCTTTACTCCCAGAGAAGCACAAATCCGCTGTTTCCGGGATCGGCGTTGACATAAAAGTATGCCTTGTTTTCCTCGGATTTCACGAAAATCTGCACATCGGATGTGCCGGCAACTTCCGTGACGCGGGAGATAATCTCATCTACGGATATTTCACCGCCCATCACAGCCTGTACATAGACGGACGGAACAGGTTTTTTCCTGCGGGGCTTCTTCGGGGCCGCTTCCTTTACCTCTTCCTTCACTTCAGGTATCACAGCTGCTTCTTCTTTTTTTCTTCTCGGCATAACTACACATCCCTTCTTTGAAATAATTGTTGTAATAATGCAGCACCCTGGACTCGGGGGTCTTCGCAGCACCCTGGACTCGGGCTGCTGATTAATTACTTGTATTGTACCACAAAGTGTGTGCATTATTATATAAAAACACGTATAATACAGAAAAAGTCTTTTTTCAGCACCGGGAAGAGGTACAGGATAATCCATCGGAAGGCGGAGGATACAGGAAATGACAAAAGAGAATGCGAAGATTGCAGTCTTTGGCGTGGGCGGCGTCGGCGGCGCCATCGCGGCCATGATGATGAAAACCTACGGCGATCAGGTGAGTCTGATTGCGAGAGGAAAGAGAAAAGAGCATCTGGAGAAGAACGGACTGACCATCCGCGGGGACTTTACCGGCGAGTTTACGGTGCAGCCGGCCCGGGTGACGGATAACCCGGCGGAGCTGGGGATTCAGGATATCGTTCTCGTCTGTGTGAAGAATGACGCGCTGCCGAAGGCGGCGGAGCAGATCCTTCCCATCGTGGGAGAGGAGACGGTGGTTCTTCCGGTGATGAACGGCGTCACCGGGTACCGGGAGCTGAGAGAACTCCTGCCCCGTGGCATCGTCATGCCCTCCGTCATCTTCATCGTCTCCATGGCGAAGGAGGATTACAGTATCGTGCAGCAGGGGAAGTTCTTCCAGGTGACCTCCGGAAATTATCCGGGGGATGAGGTTCATCGCGGCATCGCGGAGGAAACCTGCCGGATTCTGGGCGATACCGGTATTTCCTGGAGATTCTCCGAGAGCGTCCTCACCGATATCTGGACGAAGTTTATCCTGAACTGCGCCTACAATGTGGTGACCGCCCGCTGGGCATGCAATGTGGGGCAGATCAAGGCGGATCCCGATAAGCTTGCCGACTGCAGGAAGCTGATGGAGGAGTGCGCCGCAGTGGGAAGAGCCCAGGGCGTGGAAATTCCGGAAAATGTGGTCGATAAGATGATGAAGCGGATTGACAAATCGGGAGACAGCGATACCAGCTCCCTCAGCCGGGACTTTGAGATAAAGAAGAAGGGCGAGATGGAGGTCTTCAGCGGGGCGGTGGTCCGCATGGCCGCGGACTGCGGCATCGGGGTTCCCGTGACGGAAGCCTACTACGAAGGGCTTCAGGAGATTGCCGCGGGGTTCTGAGTGCTTACCCCGGCGCATTTTCCCTCGAAAGAGTTCTGACTGTCTTTGGAAAAACGAAAAACTGCCGCGGAGGGCATCCTTTTTCAGGGCCTTCCGGCGGCAGTTTTTGCGCGATACGGCCGGAAAGTGGCCGCCGTGCTTGCACGAGCGGACATTTGACAGCCAACGGACATCGAGCGGCTGTGCCGCGAGGTGCCCGTTTCGCGTCGGATGGGCGGCTTTAGACTGCCCATCCGATCTGTTCAGGACTTACAGGATACCGGAAAGCATCCTGCAGAATTCAGATGATGTATCAGGATACTTTCCCGAGTTTGATGACTTCTCCGTCGAGATCCATGGTGAGGATTCCGGATTCAATGGTGACGGAGATGGTTTCGCCCTCAGAGGTCAGGAGAATGGTGTTATCCTGGGATGTCCAGGTCAGGGGGGTGGCCTCTCCGTCGGCGGTGAGGCTGCCGCTGCCGTCTTCCTTTAATTCAATGACCATGACATTCTGTGCCTCTTCCAGGGTCGCGCCCATCAGGGCAGCGTACTGGGCTGCGGACATGCCGAGCACCTCATGGAGCTTGTAGGTGCCGGGGATGACGCCGTCATTCACCGGGGCTTCTGCCTGAGGCTGTTCCTTAACATCTGTCCCTTCTTTCGTCAGGACGATGGGCAGACCGTCGATATCCATTGTGATGACGCCGCCGTTTACGGTGCAGGTGAAGGTTTCGCCCTCCTTATCGGCGAGCTCCGGGGGAACCAGGGTGATCTGATCGCCCGCGGCATTCCAGATGAGGGAGATAGCGTCCCCATCGGAGGAGAGGGAACCGGTGCCGTCCTCCAGAATGGTCAGGATGAAGAGGTTCTTAAGCTGGTCGGCAGCTGCGGGGTCATCATCGAGTGCAGCAAGCATTTCCACACTGAGTCCCATCATGGAGCTGAGATAGTAGGTGCCGGTATAGGCTTCGGCGCCTGCCGCATCCCACTGCGGGGTTCCGTCCGCACCCTGCTTCCACTCCGCGGCAAAGGCCGGTGTGGCAGAGAGCATGGTCAGAACGATCAGAAGAGCAATAAAACGTTTCATGACGAATGTCACCTCCTTAAGAGTGATATGATATACTTGCAGTATCAGTATAATAATTATAACACAGATCAGGCAGGGAACGATCATGGAATATGATGTTATTATCATCGGCGGAGGATTGCTGGGCTGCTTTGCTGCCAGAGAGCTTATGCGGTTCCGGGTCCGGGCGGCGGTGCTGGAGGCCAGGGAAGATATCTGTACGGGGATCAGCCGGGCGAATTCCGCCATTATCTACGCGGTGCAGGATACCCGGCCGGGAACGCTGAAATCCCGGTACTGCGTGGAGGGAAACCGCTCCCTTGATACGCTCTGCGGACAGCTGGGCGTCTGCTTTGCCCGCCCCGGCGGACTGATGGCCTGCTTCGGGGAAGAGGGATACGCCAGACTTCAGAGAAAACTGAAAAAGGGCGCGCAGATGGGAATCGACGGGCTTCGGATGCTGGAAAGAGAAGAGGCCCTGGAGCTGGAGCCTTTGCTCTCGCCGGAGATATACAGGGCCCTCTGGATTCCCTCCGCCGGCACTGTGATGCCCTGGGAGCTCTGCATCGCGGCGGCGGAGAACGCGGCCGCAAACGGCGCGGAGTTTCACTTTCGGAAGGAGGTCACCGCCATAGAGCGGGAGGAAGATGGCTTCTCAGTGTACTGCGGAGAGGAGAGATACCGCTGCCGGGCCCTGCT
>JAGBNL010000025.1 GCA_017634415.1 Clostridium sp. | reverse complement strand
CTACATGATCCAGGGCGGCGATCCGCAGGGAACCGGCATAGGCGGCCCGGGCTATGAGATTCGCGGCGAGTTTTCGCAGAACGGTTTTCAGAATGATCTGAAGCATACAAAGGGCGTGCTTTCCATGGCGAGAACCCAGGTTCCGGATTCCGCGGGATCCCAGTTCTTCATCATGCATGAGGATTCACCGTTCCTGGACGGCCAGTATGCGGCGTTCGGCATGGTGATCGAAGGGCTCGATGTGGTGGACAAGATTGCTTCCGTGCGCACCGACTGGGGTGACAGACCGCTGAAGGAGCAGAAGATCAAAAAGATGACGGTGGAAACCTTCGGCGTGGAGTACCCGGAGCCGGAGAAGGTCCGGTAATATAAGGCCCGCGGGGCGGGCTGCGGTGACAGGAAAGGTCTGAAGCCAGGATGGTAACAGAAAAAAAGATACAGATTGCCGGCAAGGACCGGACTGTTGTGATATCAGATGAGAGAGAGGCTCTTCTCGCCGCGGATGCGGCGGGGAGGGCCGTTATCGGTATATGGAGAGAAGGAACGGATCTGCCCCGGGAATGTCTCTATCTGGTGGAGGATCCGGAGGATGTGACGGAGGATCTGCTCCGCAGGGCTGTCCTCAGGAAGCTCGGAATGCCCTGGAAGATTGGGGAGACAGAGCGGCTCATCGTCCGGGAGTTTTCCCCGGAGGACCCGGTGGAGGCCCCGTCCCCCTGGGACTGCGGCGTGTTCTCTGACCGGGAGAAACGGGATGCCTATATCAGAAACCAGTATCGGTTTGCCGAGAGAGGACTCTGGGCGCTGGTCAGAAAGAAGGACGGCGCAATCGTCGGAAAGGCGGGAATCACAGGCGATGAGCTGGGATACCATATCTATCCCGCGTACCGGAAGATGGGATACGCCCTGGAAGCCTGCAGGGCAATCGTGACCTGGTCGGAGGAGATGCCGGACCTGTCAAGGCTGCGGCTGAGGATCCCGGAAGGAAACAGGGCTTCGGAGGAACTGGCGCGGAAACTTGGGTTTCGGAGAGAGCCGAAGACAGAGGACGGGATGGAAAGCTGGACCCGGAATATTGCAAAAAATGATGAATAGTGAATCCCGGAGGGGATGAACAGGTATACGGGGGCTGCAGCGTCATGCTGCAGTCCCTGTTTGCTTTGCAATTTTTCCGGGAAAACGTTATACTGTATACAAAGTACAAAAAATCGAACTGTACAATACAGCGGAGGAATACATCGTGGAACGCTATCTGAAATTGCGCGCGCATGCAAAAATCAATCTTGGTCTGGACGTAACCGGACGAAGAGAAGACGGATATCATCTGGTGAAGATGGTCATGCAATCGTTGGGACTGCATGACATTGTGGAGCTTACGGCTGAGAAGAAGCCGGGAATACGCCTGGAGACAGATCTGCCCGGTCTGGCCGCAGACCAGACAAACCTGGCCTGGCGGGCGGCAAAGCTTCTGATGGATGAATTCGGCATCCGTGAGGGTCTGCAGATCCGCATCGAAAAGTTTATCCCGGTGGCAGGCGGCATGGCGGGAGGCAGCACGGACGCGGCAGCGGTGCTTTACGGCGTAAACAGGATATTCTCTCTGGGACTTTCCACCAAAGAGCTTATGGAACGGGGGCTCAGGCTCGGGGCGGATGTGCCCTTCTGCATTCTCCGGGGAACCGCGCTGGCGGAGGGAATCGGGGAGGTTCTGACGGAGCTTCCGCCGATGATGCCCTGTTCCATCCT
>JAGBNL010000004.1 GCA_017634415.1 Clostridium sp. | reverse complement strand
CTGATCGTGCAGCCGACGCACCTGATGAACGGCTTCGAGTACACCGACCTGAAGGAGCTGCTGGAAGAGAAGCAGGATAAATTCGATAAGGTGGCCCTGGCAGACCCGCTGCTGACCTCAGATGAGGATTATGAGGCGGTGGCAAAGGCCATGGCCGCTGTGACAGAGAAGTATGATGACGGGGAGACAGCCATCGTCTTTATGGGACACGGCACCGAGGCAGAGTCCAACGCGGTTTATGGAAAGATGCAGGAGGTCCTTTCCGGCGCCGGTTTTGAGAATTACTATGTGGGCACTGTAGAGGCAACCCCGACCGTGGAGGATGTGCTTTCTGCAGTTAAGGAGAAGGGAACCTATAAGAAAGTGGTTCTCCGCCCGATGATGGTGGTGGCCGGTGATCATGCCACCAACGACATGGCAGGTGATGAGGAGGATTCCTGGAAGAGCATTTTCCAGAAGGAAGGATTCGAAGTAACCTGCGTGCTGGAGGGCCTCGGCCAGGAGTATGAGATCCAGAAGATCTATGCGGATCACACGCAGAAGGCCATCGACAGCCTGCAGTAAGAATAAGGCAGACCGTGAGCATGCCTTAAACCTGTGCCTGCGGGCAGAGGGAATTCTGCGAAGAGGTTTGAAAATGAAAAGATATACAGCGCTGCTTATAGCAGCAGTTCTTGCCCTGGCACCGGCTCCTTTCGGGGGCCGGGTGCTGGCGGATACATCGGGTACCGGTGCGGCGGAGAGCTCTGCGGATGCCGGTGCTGAAACGGAGGCGGTGGCTTCCGAAGAGGAGCTTTCCTCCCGGAAGGAAGTGGGCCGCGAGGGTATGGAGCCGGTGACGGCGGATCAGCTGGAGAATGGTTCCTGGCCCATCGAGGTGGATACCGACACATCCATGTTCCGGGTGGCGGACGCCATCCTGTTGGTGGATAACGGAACCATGGCAGCGAAGCTCACCCTGGGCGGTAAGGGCTATGAGAAACTCTATATGGGCACGGCGGAGGAGGCCGCGGCCGCGGCGGACGCGGACTGCGCCTTCTATGAGGAGAATGCCGACGGAAGCTTCGCCTATACCGTGGAGGTCCCGGTGCTGAATGCCGAGGTGGACTGCGCCGCCTGGAGCATCCGGAAGGAGAAATGGTACGGCCATAAGATTGTTTTTGAAGCCGACACACTCCCGGAGGGAGCAGTAAAACAGGTCTCCGAAGCCTGGAAGGAAGTCGATCCGGTAATTATTACCCCGGAGCAGGGGAACTATACCATGAACGTGACCCTGTCCGGCGGCAGCGGCAAGGCTTCCGTGGAAAGCCCCGCGAAGGTGACGGTGTCCGGAAATGTCGCTACGGCGGAGCTCGTCTGGTCCAGCCCGAATTATGACTATATGATCGCCGGAGGACAGAAGTATCTTCCGGTGAATACGGAGGGGAATTCCGTCTTTCAGATTCCGATAACGGATGTGGATAAGCCGGTGACGGTTCTTGCGGACACAACGGCGATGAGCGTGCCCCACGAAATCGAGTACCAGCTGGTATTCGACAGCGCCTCCATGACGAAGGAAAAGGCAGAGACAGGGTCTGTGCCGCTGCATCTGGGGATGATCCTGCTGGGAGGAGTATGCGGACTGATATGGATCAGAAGCAGAAGAAAAAACACCCTGTAAGGGGAAAAAGATTTGGGGCGGCAGGGGTTCTGCTGCCCTTTTTTGTCATTCTCCTGTGCGTGGCGCAGGTACTGATCTTTTCCGGCTGTGGAAAGAGTGCGGAGGGGCCGGTAAAGGCAGGAAAGACGGCGGAGCAGGCAGCAGGACAGGCGGAAAGCGATACAGTTTCTGTGGATAATGGTTCCGTCACGGTGGATACTCCTCCGGAACTGCCCGGATTTGTTCTTCAGGAGGTCATCAGGCCGGACTATGCCGAAGGGTTTGCTATCTGCCGATATGAGGGCGGATATACGCTGCTGTATGTACCCGGCGGGGAATCCTGTCTGGTGCTGCCGGAGGAAGAATTCCGGGAGGCCGGAGAAGCGGGGAATAACGGGGAAGTGTCGGAGGAGCCGGAGGTTCCCGACGGCATCACCGTCCTCCGGAAGCCCCTGTCCGGCGTGTGTATGGCAGCCTCCTCGGTGATGTCCCTGTACCGGGCCCTGGGAGCAGTGGACCAGGTCGGCTTTTCGGCCACCATGGCGGACAGCTGGTATGTGGAGGAAGCAAAAGAAGCCATGCTGTCCGGCGATATCCTCTTTGCCGGAAAGTACAGCGCCCCGGATTATGAGATGCTCCTTTCCCGGGGATGCGATCTTGTCATTGAGTCCACCATGATCTATCATCACCCGGAGGTAAAGGAAAAGCTGGAAAGTCTGGGGATTCCGGTATTCGTGGACCAGTCCAGCTACGAGAAGAACCCGCTGGGGAGGGCGGAGTGGATTAAAGTCTACGGTGTCCTTACAGGAAAGGAAGCGGAGGCCGAAGCATTCTTCGACCGGCAGGTCCGCATGGTGCAGGAGGTGCAGGCGGCGGCAGATCATGAATTACCGGAGGATCCGGAAACAGCGGAAGCAGAGGCTGCTTCCGGACAGAAAGGCAGAAACACCGCCTTCTTCTACATCAATACCTCCGGCCAGGCTGTGGTGCGCACCGGGGACGATTATATCCCGGAGATGATCCGGATGGCCGGCGGGGAGTATGTCCTGTCCGATCTGCACAATCCGAACCCCGACAGCCGGAGCGGCTCCGTCTCCCTCACCATGGAGGAGTTTTACGCCTCTGCGAAGGATGCGGATTATCTCATCTACAACACGAACATCGACAGCAGCGTGGGCAGTCTTTCGGACATTCTGGCAAAGAACAGCCTTCTCGGAGAATTCCGGGCCGTAAAAGAGGGACGGGTATACCTGACAGACCGGTACTTCTACCAGGCGACGGATATTCTCGGGGAAATGATCGTGGATCTGCACCGGATGTACGGGGGAGAAGAAGAGATGACCTTCCTGCGGAAGCTCCGGTGAAAAGGAACAGAAGCGTAAATAAGGATAAGAGATTAGCAGAAACTATGGAAGACAGAAAACGATTCGGAACAGAGGACCCGCGCCGCCTCCGGGCGGCCCTGGTCTATACGGCATGCCTTGCGCTGCTGGTGCTGGCCTTCCTTTCAGGCATCAATGCCGGAAGCGTTCCCATTCCGGCCGCCAGGATATTTCAGATCCTGACGGGGGCGGAGACCGGAACGACCGAGGCGGACATTATCATGAAGATCCGGCTGCCCCGGACCCTTACGGCAGCCATTCTCGGCGGGGGACTGGCGGTCTCCGGCTTTCTTCTGCAGACCTTTTTTGCGAATCCCATCGCCGGCCCCTACATCCTGGGCATTTCCTCCGGGGCAAAGCTCACCGTGGCCCTTCTGATGATCGGCCTCCTGGGGCAGTCCCGGCATATGTCCTCCCTGTCCATGGTGGGCGCAGCCCTCATCGGCGCGCTTCTGGTGACAGGGGCCATCCTTCTGCTGGCAAGACATCTCCGGCAGATGGCCTCCCTTCTGGTGGCAGGCATCATGGTGGGATATATCTGCTCGGCTATTACCGATTTCCTGGTGACCTTCGCCGATGATTCCAATATCGTGAATCTCCACGGCTGGTCCCAGGGAAGCTTTTCCGGCGCGGACTGGAGTACCGTGGGGATGGCCGCGGTCATTGTCATACCGGCGGCAGCGGCGGCATTTCTCCTGTCCAAGCCCATGCACGCCTTCCAGCTGGGAGAAAACTATGCACGAAGTATGGGCGTCGAGGTAAAGCGGTTCCGGATGGCGCTGGTGCTTCTGTCGGGAATCCTCTCCGCCTGCGTGGCGGCCCTGGCGGGCCCCATCTCCTTTGTGGGGGTGGCGGCGCCTTACCTGGCGAGACAGAGTCTCGGCACCTCAAAGCCCATCCTGGTGATTCCCGGCTGCTTCCTGGAGGGGGCGGTCTTCTGCGTCATCTGCGACCAGATCGCCCGGTGCGCCTTCGCGCCCACAGAGCTCAATATCAGCACAGTGACAGCCTTTTTCGGGGCGCCGGTGGTGCTGTGGATGATGGTGAAAAGAAAAAGGCAGGCCGGTTCTTAGAGATACCGGCCCGCCAGCATACGGCAGATGTCCTCCCGATTCGCGGCCCAGGGCTCGCTCAGGGTCAGCACATAATTCCGGAAGGCCCGGCACATCAGCGGATGGGTAAATCCGAAGGAGAGCTCAGGCTGTTCGAGCATATCAATTCTGGTGAGATCATCAGAAATCAGAAGCTTTATGTTGGGAAATGGCGCCTCCGGGATGGGGATAAAGGAATAGTTCGGGTGAGTTTCGAGAAGCGTCAGGATATTCTGAATATGAAGCGCATATTGCTCCGGTGTATACCGGAGCTTTTTCATGCCCATTTTCCTGCCGGCTTCGGTCTCCATACCGGGAAAGGGCTCTACCATCGCCTTTCCGGCAAAAAGATCTTCGTCGGATACCAGAGGGATATGATCGATGATCCTGTGCTTTTTCAACTGTTCCAGACCGGCTTCCCGGACATTGTGCCAGTGGACGGTGAGGGCCGGACAGCGGAAGCTTTCTACCAGATCTTCCGGCATGGTGCCAATCCGCAGCGTGTTCTGTAAAAAACAGAGGTCTGAATCTCCCCGGTAGGGGGTCAGATTCCCGGTTTTCAGCAAAGCGGCGCAGTTTTTCAGAAGTGCCAGATATTCCCGTTCACAGATGGAGAGAAGCCCGGGCTCCGTGTAATAATGGTATATTCCCCCGAACTCGGTGCCCCGGGTGTGGAAGGCCTCAATACAGGCCAGGCCGGGAGAGAGGAAAATGGTATGGGTAAACCGGGAGCTGCCGGGCAGACGGCAGTAATAGGATTCGACTTTTCCGGAGGGATACAGGGGAAGCCAGCTGACGATGGCACGGTTCATCTCCGCAAGATCACGTTCAATGTTATGGATAATGCGGATTTTTGTGCCGTTATTTACCAGAGCGGTCATAAGAGAAGCCCATTTGCCAAAAAACGCCTGGTCGGCCGTCATCCAGCCCATATCCTCATCGGAATAGAGAAGAAGCTCATCCGCATCCTGCCTGAGGGCATCGGAAAGAAACCGGAGGACCGCTTCCCGGAGACCTTCGGTGGTGCGATAGATGGCTTTTTTATCGGACGGGGGTATTTCCCGGAGGATATCTTCTGTCGAAACAGGAACAGTCTGCGGCAATCTAAGCGCACCGTCAAAGAAGCTCAGCAGCGTCTCGGTATCATGCATTGCCTGATCTGACAGGTTATCCTGCCCGGTCAGCCAGGTCCCGAAGCTGTTTCGGGTAAGCCCTTCACCTGATATGTGCAGCAGGCTGGAAAGCTCTTCCTCTCTGCCGTTTCGCCGGATACGCTCCCAGATGGCATCTGCAATGCGCTCCGCCAGGTCCGGATTCCCGGCGGGAGTACGGACTCCTCTGCGGTATCGGCTGATGAGGGAAGGATCCGCATAGACCAGCTGGCTCAGGCGGATATTGGAAAGATCCGCGAGGATCATGGAGCGGTCCAGCCGTTCCCCGTAAGTCCGCCATCTTCGGCGTGCACAGGTACTGCCGGGTACGGGAGGATTCTGCTGAGGACAGCCGCCATTTCCCTCATAAAGCCATCGTTTCATCTGCTCCCGGAGTTCCTCCGGGGAAGCCTTCGGGTCTGCGCCGACAGTGCGGGAGAGCAAATCACGCTGCCTGTGAGTATCCGCATATTGAATGATTCCCAGGGCCAGTTTCTGAATCGTCGGACTGTCCGGAGAAGGAGTTCTTTTGCCATTTCGCAGGTGACTGATATTGGTGCGGTCGAATCCTGCCCAGCGGGCAATCTCCGTACTGGTGCCCCCGAGAATGGACAGCAGTTCATTCAATTTATCTGAGAACATAGTTATCCCTTCTGAATAAAATATAAAATAAAAGCATTATTATCTATAATTACAGTATACATACTGTGACATGGCCGTGAAGGGTGAGAAAAGATTCGTCCATGACAAATTCTTCTCACATCTGTTTTCCTGCCCTAATACTCCCTAAGATGAGAGTATCCGAAGCACAGGACAGTTCTGTGCGAATGTTGAAAGAAGTAAGAGGATTCTCATGGCAGAGGGAGGAAACTATGAACCGATACGGAAAAAAATATAAACGTGTGATGGCGGTGGTTATGGCCCTGCTCCTGGGCGGCACTTCCGCAGATTTCGGCACTTTTCCGATTCACGCGGCATCCCGCGGGAGGGAGACTATCGTGGAATTCCGAAATCTCCCGGAGAAGGTCCGAAGGCAGGAGCTGGAGAAAGGCGCGGAGGAGAGCGCCATCGTCTTTCCGGAGAACTTAGAGGTTATTCTTGAAATCGGGGCGGAACGTGAGGGAAAAGCGGCGACCCGCAGCAGCCTGGGAAAGAAAAAAGCATCGCCCAGTTCCGCGGAGTCCCGGATCGTGGAGGACGACGAGAAAGAGCCGGATGAGGTCCCGCTGATCAATGACCTGAAAGATATCATTCAGAGTAAGATGCGGTCAGAGGCATGGCGGCCGCCCTTTGCGCCCATGACGGTCTATGCCGCAGCTACGCCGAGCACAGTGACAAAAGATTTATCATCGGCCGCAGCGGGGAAGACAGCGTCAGAGCAGGCAGCGTCGGAAGGGGGAGTATCAGACCCGATACAAAGGGAAGCTGTGCTGGAAAATATTTCCTGGGAGCTGGATGAGGACCGGAGCAGCCGCCATCAGTTCTCATCGGAGAAGCCCGGAGATGTCTTTGTCTATATTCCGGTCATTCCGGAGAAATACGCTGTGGATGCGGATGCGAAGCTCCCGGCGGTTACGGTCAGAATTGTCGATAAGAAGACAGGATATCCGGGCTTTGAAATGTCCCGGACCGTGGGAGGCGTGAAGGTGACCGTCAGTGCCGATGAGGGCGTATTCCCGGAGGATGCGGTCCTTTCCGTTACACAGGTTCCGATTCGCAGTGCGGAGGAGGCGGATGCCGCTGTTGAAAAGGAACGGGACAGCGGCAAAACTGTTGCGGTCTCTTATACCTTTGACATCAGGGTGCTGGACAAAGACGGAAATGAACTTCAGCCCGGAGAGGAAGGAAAAGTCCGGGTGTCCTTTGCCATGGCGGAGACAGCCGACAGGAACCTGGAGACAGACGTGTATCACATCAGAGAGGATGAGAGGAGCGGAGATCTGACCGCCGAAAAGCTGGAGTCGGAGGTGGATGAGAGAACGGAAACCGTCACCGCCGAGACCGACGGCTTCTCCCTCTATACCGTGGAATTTACCTACAACAGCCTGCAGTACGTCATGCCGGGCGGGACGGTGGTGCCCCTTGCGGACGTCCTTGATACCGTAGGCCTCACCGGCAACGTCAGTGCCGTGGAGGTCAGCGACAGCACGCTCTTTTCCGCATCGAATGAGAGCGGGGATTGGGTGATCACTTCTCATCAGCCCTTCAGTTCCACCGAATGGATGAAGGTCGCACTCAACGGTATCGTCTATGAGATCACGGTGACGGACGTGAACGTCAATACCTGGGCCGGTCTGCAGGCAGCCTTTACCGCGGGCAATGATGTGACGCTGACCGGAAATGTGACGGCCGCAGCTTCGGACGAACGGCTCAGCATTCCTGCCGGGGTGAATATCACGCTGGACCTGAACGGGCATACGATCAACAGGAACAGGACCGCGCAGGAAAGCAACGGTCATGTGATCAGCCTTTCAGGTACGCTTACATTAAAAGACAGCGGAACGGGAGGAAAGATCACAGGCGGAAACAACTACTCCAGCGAGGGCGGCGCTATTGTGGTATTCAGCGGCGGCAAGCTGATTATGCAGGGCGGCACCATCAGCGGCAACGAAGCTTCACAATTGAATAACGCCGGCGGAGGTGGCGGTGTTTATGTTAAATCCGGCGGCAGCTTTACCATGAGCGGCGGCAGCATTGAGGACAACATCGCAGGCTTTGGCGGCGGTGTTTATGTGGCATCCGATGCGACCTTTACGATGAGCGGAGGAAGCATCTCGAATAACAGAGCAGATCGACAAACCAATGTGAACAGCTCAGGCGCCGGCGTTTATCTGGCAGGCTCTTTTACGATGAGCGGCGGCACCATCAGCGGGAACATCGCAGGGACCCATGGCGGCGGCATTGATATGGGGTCAGGCGCCGATTTCACCATGAGCGGCGGAAACATCACAGGCAATACGGCAGGTTTTTCCGGCGGAGGCATTTGCAGTATGATAGGAGCCACCACCACCATAAAAGGAGGAAGTATTACAAATAATACCGGCGGGACGATCGGCGGGATCAATGCCCGGGGAACCTTTAACCTGCAGGGGAACCCGACCATTTCAGGAAATAAATCCGGTTCTTATGACAGCAACCTTTATGCCGCAACGACGATCCATATTACGGGGGCGCTGACAAACTCCACGCCCATCGGCGTCACGACAGCGACCACGCCCGGCCTGGACGGAGTCTATTTCACAAACGGACTTCAAAGTCCGGGAAATGCGAACTACGCAAAATTCAAGAGCGACAGTGAAAAATACTACATGGGGGAATACACCGCAAGCAGCGGTAAGGAAGCGACACTGTACGCAAAATACGAAATCTATATGAACTGCACCTCAATGGAGTATTTCACACCGACGACTCCGTATTATCAGTATGTAGTGCCGGGTTCGGCAATGACGGAGACTGTCTTTACGGCAAATACAAATTATGGTTTTTCGACCGGGTATTCGGGCACCACAGTGAACGGGATCACGGCGGAAAGGATAAGCCAGACTCAAGTGAGGGTTTCGGGAACTCCGACAGGAAACAATCAAAGGATCGAGATCCCGCTATACCGGGCATTGCATTTATATACCGTAAGCATTACTGCCGGATCAAACATGACAAAGACCAGCGGATCCGGCGCGGCATCGCAGACAGTGGCCAGCGGGGATGCCATTACATCTGTCGTGTATCAGGCGAAGTCCGGCTATCAGTTTCCGACGGATTATTCTTCCCTTGGAACTACCTACGGAGTGACGGTCACAAGGGACAGTGCCAGCCAGATCACCATTTCCGGCACGCCGACAGCAACAAAAAATATCGCATTAGCTGAGCCGACCGCAATAGGAGCTACGGCGCCGACTATCACCAGCCAGCCAGTCAGCCTTACACTTACTTATGGCTATTCCAGCACTCCTCTTACTTTGTCTGCGGGAATGATCAGTGGGCATACCTTAAGCTACCAATGGCAATCGAGTACTAACGGCAGTTCCTGGTCAAATATATCCGGGGCAACATCACAGAATTACAGTATTCCTACAGGTTATAGTGTTGGAATAAAATATTACCGGTGCAGAGTCACCGCGACCCGCAATGATAACAGTCAGACGGCGAGCACCTATAGTAATTCTGCAACAGTAACTATATCGCCAAGGACTGCTGCGCTGTCCTGGAGCAACACCTCTCTGACGTATAACAGAAGCAGCCAGAAACCGACCTGTAAGGTCTCGAACCTTGTGAGCGGCGATAGCTGTACGGTCACCGTAGGCGGCGCCCAGACGAATGCCGGCAATAACTATACGGCGACAGCCACCGCTCTTTCCAACAGCAATTATAAGCTGCCGACGGCAAATACCACCAGCTTTACGATCGCGAAAAAGCCTGTAACCCTGAACTGGACGAACACATCCTTCACCTATGACGGGAATAACCATGTACCGACAGCTACAGCTGCCGGGGTAATCAACGGTGATACTTGTAATGTGACTGTCACCGGCGAGGCCTCCTCCGTGGGAACCCACACAGCGACGGCGGAGAGTCTGTCCAACAGCAACTATCAGTTGCCGACCGCAAAGACCCGGGATTTTACCATCGGGACAAGAACGGTGACCGTCTCCGGCATCACGGCGGAGAATAAGGTTTATGACGGAGGCACGGCGGCGACTCTGGATTATTCCGGCGTCACCTTTGACGGAATTGTCTCCGGTGATACACTGACCGTGACGGCCACCGGGACCTTTGGCGATAAGAATGCAGAAACGGGGAAGACGGTTTCCATCTCCGGTCTGACCCTCGGCGGCGCAAGCGCCGGAAGCTATGTGCTGGCAGGAACAGGTAATCAGACACA
The DNA here is from genome assembly GCA_017634415.1 of Clostridium sp. Lineage (GTDB taxonomy): Bacteria > Bacillota > Clostridia > Lachnospirales > Lachnospiraceae > Clostridium_R. Next base: position 417 of record JAGBNL010000004.1, on the reverse strand, counting down.
GACCACGGCGGATATCACGCCGAAGGAAGTCGGTCTTGCATGGGGCGAGACATCATTTATCTATGACGGTGCAGAGCACCTGCCTGAGGCAACAGCCACAGGACTTGTGGACGGCGACAGCTGCACAGTGACGGTCAGCGGCTCTGCTACCGCGCCAGGCACTCACACGGCGACGGCAGAGAGTCTTTCCAACAGCAATTATCAGCTGCCGGCGGAAGTCACACAGAGCTTTACCATCGGGACAAGAACCGTGACCGTCTCCGGCATTACGGCGGAGAGCAGGGTTTATGACGGCACAACGGCGGCGACACTGGACTATTCCGGCGTCACCTTTGACGGCCTTGTCTCCGGAGATACACTGACCGTGACCGCAGCCGGCACGTTCAGTGACAAGAATGCGGGGACGGGGAAGACGGT
>JAGBNL010000024.1 GCA_017634415.1 Clostridium sp. | reverse complement strand
GTTGGAGATGAATGGCATCAGTATGCGTGAATCGGAGAAATAGTAACCAGTAAACCACAGCGGCGTTTCACGCCGTTAAAACCGAAATGGGCGCGCCGTTCATCCGGAACGGCTGCGCCGTTTCACCGGAATTCGCATCCAGGGTGTTGAAGAGTTCCAGGGCGAGACTGGTGAGTTCGTCTTTATTCATAGGGATACCTCGTAACAGGAAACAGGTTTCCTGATGGGACAGAAGATTCGGGCCGAGTCTTGAAACACAAAGATGCACAGGTCATCAGCAGAGGATGGCCTCGTCAGATCTTAGTTACATCTTAGGAAGCAGCGGAAGATAAGTCAAGAAGGGAGCACGTGCCCGGCACCGCAGAATGACGGTTCGGTGCAGATATTTATTCTTCCGGATCGCCGTACACTTCCCGCATTTCGTCCCGGATCTCAGGGAAAGATATGGAGAATTCTCCGCCCCATATTTTTACGGGAACAGTGTCGTCAAAGGTGTAGATAGTCGGGAAGTCATCGGCCTCAAAGTCAAAGACCATAAGCTTCTCCTTGTCCGTATCGATAATCCAGTATTCTCTGACGCCGGCCTCCGCGTATTTTGCGGTTTTTATGGTGAGGTCCTTTCTTCGGGTGGAGGGAGAGAGAATCTCCATCACAAAATCCGGCGCCCCGTAAAGACAGCGGCGCAGAATCTTCTTCCTGTCGCAGATAACCATAAGATCCGGCTGGACCATGGTGCGGTCATCGCAGTCGAGCTGGACGTCTACGGGAGCTGCGTAAACCCGGCAGGCCCCTTTGTTGTTTTTGACAAAAGTCCGGAACAGATAGAACAATTCGCCGAGGATATCCTGATGAATCGCGGACGGTGCTCCCATATCATAGATAACACCGTCAATCAGTTCCACCCGCCGCTCCTCCGGCAGGGCATAGTAATCCTCCAGGGTATAAGTTCCCTGTTTCTTTTCTGCAGAATAAGCTGCTTCCGGTTCACGGATAAACTGCGAACTGCATTTCTGACTGTACAATGGCTGTTTGTCATAAAGAGAACCGGTGGTCTCCGGTGCTGAAATACTTCTCAATGGCGGCAATATATCATTCCTGTCTGCAGGAGCCGGCAGCAGTGCCTGCTCCAGCCGGTGAAGGGTCTGATAGCGCGGTGATACGGTGCTTCCGCCGAAGATCTTCTGCACCGTACTGAGAGGAACGCCGGAGAGGGCAGCTACCTGTTCATTGGTATAGCCTAGTTCACGTTTTCTGTTTTTAAGTTCTTCTATGGTCATGACAGACTCCTTTCCTGACTCATGAGAGTCATATCTGAATACTTACGTGGGCGAGACGGAAGGGATATGAAAGGTTATATTGATATTTACAATATATTTATTATACCTTTTGGGAATTCCAATGTCAATCCACAAACGGATATTATCAGCCAAATATGGTGCTGGATATGCCTCTGATTCAGTCTGGGAGAAGAGCTGCTTTCAGCACAATTCGGTTTATATGGATCAAATACGGCCGTAAGTGGCTGCAGACCCGGTTTTTAGATGTAATTTCCAGTTGATAACAAGCGATTTTTCCACAAATACATCCAAATGAAGCCAAATGGACTAATCATAGCTGTATTTTCCTGCCTGCAGATGCCGACAAAGACTTCAGTGACCCGTGAAAAGCCGGTTAAAAGCCTTCGAATACAGCTAAGTCATCTTCGGAGTTAAGGGACAGGCCGTCTTTTCCTTTTGCAGCCTGCTGAAGATTCCGGGAAAGACGGCCTGAAAAGCAAGTTGAGTGCAGGCTGAGCTGAATCCCCGGGCAGGAAGGAGATCGGGCCGGAAGGAGATCGGGCCGGAAGGAGATTCGATTCCTTCGAATCAGGTTGAAAATTTTTATAATATGTCAGATAATAGAAATTAGAGAGCATATTCTTGATAAGAACATGCAATTTCTGAAAAATAAGCGCTTTTTTTAATGAGTGCGTGAGTCTTAAGAGGTTTGTATGGTTGATCCGACAGTTCGTGTTATCAGGAAGGTTTCGGTTGCCGAACAGGTGGCCCAGGAGCTGATCCGTCAGATTGAGAGCGGGGTGTATAAACAGGGAGACAAGCTCCCGCCCCAGCAGTCGCTGGAGAAGCAGATGGGCGTGAGCCGCCCGACGCTACGGGAGGCTCTGTCGAGGCTTGTGGAATCCGGATATGTGGAGGCCCATCAGGGAAGAGGGTATTTTGTGAAGCAGCCTGAGATGGCAATAGACATCAGACTTCCCTATGATATTTCCGCGCTGGATAAAAAGAGCCTGGAGGAGCTGTTTGAGGCGAGACTTGTGGTGGAATCTTCTCTGGCCGTCCTGGCCTGCATCGCGGCGACGGAGGAAGAGTGCGAAAAGCTCCGCGAAGCTGCGGCAGAGGAACATAAGGAGCGGGAGAACCGGGAGGTCAATCGGTTCCACAAGCTTGTGGCAGCCTGTTCACACAATGATTTGCTGGCGGAATTCGGCATCGCGCTGGTGGACAGATTCAATGAATTATACTCCTCGAAGTATCATTCCCTGAGCTCTCCGGAGTGGAACGAGAAGTATGCGCTGGTGCCCCACAGACAGATTGCGGAGGACATCGCGGCCCATGATACAAGGAAAGCGTATTATGATTCCATGATGCATATTCTGAATTACACCCGAGATATGGGACTGCTGAAAAAGTACGAGGCGTTTTATCAGGCATTCCGCACCTGAGAAAAACAGAGATACAGAGATATTAGAGATATATTGAAAGCATGCCCGCGCGGCTTTGCGCGGATACAGGGGCTGCGCCCGGGAAACACTGGTTTTCATACAGTGCTTCCCGGGCGTTTTTTATCTCAGCAGGAGAAGCCCCCATCTCTCAGGCAGCAGTTGATATGATGTTCGTTTCGGTGAAGAAGCAGGATGTATAAAAATAAATCGATGATGAATAATCCGATCCTGCGTTGAATTTTTATTGACAAACGATATAAGCAGAATATAATAACATATATAGATAAGTTAGATAACTTAGTTAACATGAATAAGTGGATCTGACGAAAAAAGAATGGTAGCGTATATCTACTAGAAGGAGGCTTTATGAGTAACCAGGAACCTGAGAGCAAAAAGAAAGAAATTGGTTTTGGCCCCGCAGTCGTGGTATTTATCTGTACCTTCGCCTGCATCCTGATCGGTATCATCGGTCTGGGTACATCCGCCCATATGCCGCTGGTTATCGCATCCGCCATCGCCGTGGCCGTAGGTGTAGCCCATAAGTACACCTATCCGGAGATGGAAGAGGGAATGTCGGAGACCATCAAGGCGTCCGCACCCGCAATTCTTATCATGTTGATCATCGGTATGGTTATCGGTACCTGGATTCTGGGCGGCATCGTTCCGACCATGATCTACTACGGACTTTCCTGGATTTCCCCGAAGGTTTTCCTGCTGGCATCCTGCCTGCTGTGCACCATGGTATCTACCTTCACCGGCAGCTCCTGGACCACCATGGGAACCATGGGCGTGGCTCTGGTCGGTGTCGGACAGGGTCTTGGCATGCCGCTGGGCATGACCGTAGGCGCTATCATCTCCGGCGCATACTTCGGCGACAAGATGTCCCCGCTGTCTGATACCACAAACCTGGCTCCTGCCATGGCAGGTACGACGGTATTCTCCCATGTGAAGCACATGGTATACACCACCGCACCGGCCTACATCATTACCCTCTGCCTGTACGGCATTCTGGGCATGCGCTTCGGCGGACAGAATATGGACATGGAGACCATCAACCTCTACATGACCACACTGGCAGATAATTTCACCATCAGCCCGGTGATGCTTATTCCGCCTGTCTGCGTTATCCTTATGGTTGCCTTCAAGGCACCGGCTATCCCGGGTCTTATCGGCGTTGCTGCCCTGGGCGGCGTGTTCGCAGCTGTCTTCCAGGGAAGAGGACTTTCCGAGATCCTTGCTGCCATGTATACCGGCGTTTCCATGGATACCGGCGTTGAGGCCATCAACCGTCTGGTAAACCGCGGCGGACTTTCTTCCATGCTTGACACCATCGCCCTGATTCTCATCGCACTGTCATTTGCCGGTATCGTTGAGAGAACCGGTATGGTACACAGCATCGTCAAGAAGATTCTGGCACATGCAAAGAGCGACCAGGCAATGATGACCACCGCAATTTTCGCAACACTGTTCACCAACTTTGCAACCGGCGCACAGTACGTAGCTCTGGTACTTCCGGGCCGTATGTTCCGTCAGGAGTTCCGCGACAGAAACCTGCATCCGAAGAACCTTTCCCGTATCCTGGAGGACGTCGGAACCATCTGCGCTCCGTTCTGCCCCTGGTCTACGGATGGCGCTTTCATCCTGGGAACTCTCGGATGCGCTACCGCACAGTATGCGCCCTTTATGTTCTTTGCAATGCTCTGCCCGATTATGTCCCTGATCTGCATCTGGACCGGATGGACCATCGTGAGAATCACACCGGAGCAGAAAGAACTTGACATTATTGAATAAGACAGCATAACGGAATTCGGTTTCCTCCGAAAACGGGAACTTGTTCCCGGGAGCGGAGGGAAGCGAAATTCCGGTACGGCCAGGGCGCGAAGCGCCCCGGGCCGCCTCAAACGAGGATTGCGAAGCAATCCGAGTGTGAGGTGCTGTCGTAAAACTAAAAGCACAGCGGAATTAAATTACTACTATATGGAGGAATCTTACATGAGCAATATGGTAATTCTTAACGGCGCTGACCTGACCATCGAAGATGTGGTCAATGTCGCAAGAAACGGTTATAAGGTCGACCTTGCACCGGAGGTCCGCGAGCATATCGCCACCGTCCGCAAGTACATGGAAGACGAATGGCTGAACAGACCCGACGCACCGGCAGTTTACGGTTTCAACACCGGACTCGGAAAGCTGAAGGATTTCAAGATTGATATCAATGAGATGACAGAGCACCAGTACCGCACGGTTCTGGCACACTGCGGCGGCGTAGGCGATCCGGCGCCGGAAGAGGTTGTCCGCGCAACCATGCTGGTTCGTCTGTCCGCATTCTGCCAGGGCGTATCCGGTCTTCGTCTCTGCGTGGTTGAGCGTCTTCTCGAGTTGCTGAACAAGGGCGTACACCCGGTTGTTCCGTGGCAGGGTTCCGTCGGTGCCTGCGGCGACCTGGCTCCCATGTCCCACATCGTGTCTGTCCTCATCGGCCTTCCCCAGGCTGAGGCGTTCTATGAAGGAAAGAGAATGCCGGCCCAGGAAGCTCTGAAGGCAGCCGGTTTCGATCCGATTGAATTCAAGCTTCATCCGAAGGACTGCCTGGCACTCCTCAACGGAACCACCATGTTTGCGGCTATGGCATGCCTCAACTACTGGGATGCCATGAATCTGGTAAGAACCGCAGAGATCACCTGCGCCCTTTCCCTGGAAGCAGTCCGCGGCGAGACGAGAGCATTTGACCCGCGCATCCAGAAGGTCAGAAGACATCCGGGACAGGCTGTGGTGGCGGAGAACGTCCTCCGTATGGTGGAAGGCTCCGAGCGCGTGACCGAGGAGGCACGCAAGGTACACCTGAAGTATGATATCATGCATCCGACCTATCAGGAGCGTGTACAGGATGTGTACTCCCTGCGCTGCGTACCGCAGGTTCAGGGTTCCATCCGCGACAATATGGAATATGTGAAGGAAGTGCTCACCAGAGAGATCAACGCGGCGACAGACAACCCGCTGATCTTCCCCACCGCAGACGGACAGCACTATGAGTTCTTAAGCGGCGGCAACTTCCACGGCGAACCCATTGGCTTCGCCATGGATATCCTGGCCATGTCCATGGCCGAGCTGGGCAATATCTCCGAGCGCCGCTCCTTCGCCCTCTGCGACCAGACCTTAAGCTACGGTCTTCCGCCGGCACTGGCAGGCGATCCCATCGGCCTGAACTACGGCTACAACATCATCGGCTGCTCCGCATCCGCGCTGGTATCCGAGAACAAGACCCTGTGCTTCCCGTCCACCGCAGACAATGTGCCCACCAAGGCAAACCAGGAAGATCATGTCAGCATGGCGCCCTGGGCAACCAGAAAGGCAAAGCTCATCCTCAACAACCTGAACAAGATTCTGGGCATCGAGCTTCTTCTGGCTTCCCGCGGTATTTACATCACCAATCCGGATCTCGGCCAGTTCAAGCTGGGCAAGGGCACGGATGTGGTTTATAAGGATGTGACAGAGCGCATCGCGTTCCAGAACGATGACTTCTACATGGGCGACCAGTCGAAGGCAACCATCGATCTGGTAACCTCCGGCAAGCTTCTTGCCGACGTACAGGCAGCCATCGGCGAACTGTAATAACATTTTCAGGACAACAGAGAAATCTGTTTTGTCCTCACCCCCTCAGCGGCCGACGTTATCCCCCTAATGCCGGCCGCTGAACTTTACATTTACGGGAACCAGTAAGAAATGAGGAATACCGGGTCATGAAAAGAGAGAATACACTCCGATATGTGCGGGAAACTGTCCCGAATGAGGACGCCCTGGGCAAGGTGACGGGAAAAACCCGCTACTGCGGCGACCAGCAGGCTGACGGCATGCTGTATATAAAGATCAGGCCGTCGGAGACTGCCCGCGGCATCATCGAAGAGATCGACGCGGAGGCGGCCTGGCAGGTGCCCGGCGTCCGGGCGGTTTACACCTGCTTCAACACGCCGGACAAGGTTTATGACCGGGCGAGAGTCGCTCCCTATGAGAACGGCGGCGTGACCAACCAGGAGAAGCTTTTCGACCGTCATATCCGCTATATGGGCGAGCGGGTGGCCGCTGTGGCCGCGGATACGGCGGAGCATGCAGAGGAAGCCTGCCGCAGGATCCGGGTAAAATATACGGAACAGCCGGCGGCCGTGACGGTGGAGGAAGCGCTGTCGGGAGAAAAGCCGCCGGTTCACGAGGGCATCTCTCATTATCAGGGAGGACTTTATACTGTCGGCGACTACGGGCAGGCGGAGGCGGAGCTGGTCTCCCGGAGCCATCTGCACATCGGCAGAATGACCCATATGTGCCTGGAGACCCACACGGTACGGGCCCGGTATGAGAGCAATACGGGGAAGCTTACGGTCTGGTCGGGATGTCAGACCACCTTCGGCATCCGCAGCACCCTGGGCGATTTCCTGGACATTCCCTATTCCAAGATCCGGGTCATCAAGACCACCATGGGCGGTTCCTTCGGCTGCAAGCAGGAGACTGTTATCGAGCCCCTGGCGGCCTTTGCCGCAAAGGATCTGGAGGCGGATGTGATGCTTTCCTACACCAGGGAGGAGCAGATAAACAACTCCATGATGAAGCACAGCGTGGATTTCGATATCGAGAGCCAGGTGCACCCCGACGGAACCATCGAGGGTGTGCGGATCCACTCCATGCTGGACGCCGGCGCCTACATGACCGTATCTCCCTGGTATGTGGACTCCATCTGCGAAAAGACCGGCAAGGTGTACCGCATTCCCAACATGGCGGTGGACGGGGAGACTGTCTGCACCAACACCTCGGTCAACGGAAGCTTCCGCAGCTGGGGCAGCAGCGAGGTCGCCCTGGCCTATGAGACCCACTGGGAAATGGTGGCGAAGCGGCTTCAGATGGATCCGCTGGAGTTCCGTCTGAAAAATGTACACGCAGCCCGGGAGCGGGATGAGATCGCCGGTGCCTCCGTGGGAGACACCCACTTCCCGGAGATTCTCCTGAAGGGTGCGGAGCGCTTCGGCTGGGAAAGCCGGAAGCGGGAATGCGAAGAGAAGAACCGGGAAAAAGGCCGCTACCGCTACGGCGTGGGTCTGGCTCTGGCCTCCCACACCGCCTCCCATTATCCGGGCGGCGTGGATATCGGCAGCGCCATCACCAGGCTGAATGAGGACGGCAGTGTCATCGTGAATGTGGCCATCCATGACCACGGCTGCGGGACGGTGCTGGCCATGAAGAAGATCGCGGCGGATACCCTGCAGATCGACCTGGAGAAGATTCAGCTGGACGAGGCGGACACGGAGCGCTGTCTCTATGACTACGGCTGCTTTGCCAGCCGCACCACCTACTGTATCGGACAGGGGGTGAAGAAGAGCTGCGAGTCCCTCCTGAAGAAAGCGGAAAGTGTGGCATCCCGGATGCTTGACTGCAGCACCGGGCAGATTCTCTATGAGAACGGCTGGTTTTATAAGGATGCGGACCCGGAAAAGCGGGTATCCCTGGCGGACATCTGCAATTATTCCCTGCATATTATGGCGGAGGATGTGTACGCCGCCGAAACCGTCAATTCCCGGGCAAATCCAGGCGCCGCCTGTGGCCATTTCACCCAGGTGCGGGTGGATACGCTGACGGGAATGACAGAGGTGGAGTACTGTCTGTCGGTACACGATGTGGGATGCGCCATCAATCCGGACCTGTGCAGAGCCCAGGTGGGTTCCGGCATCCAGCAGGGCATCGGCGCAGCGCTCCGGGAGGAGATTAAGATTCATCCGGAGACGGGGGAGACCCTGATTCGCAATTTCAAGGACTATGAGATGCTGACTGCGGCGGATATGCCGGAATATGACGTGATGCTCATCGAGGAGGGGGACGAGTACGGCCCCTTCGGAGCCAAATCCATCGGGGAGGCGGTGCTGGCACCGGTAGCCCCGGCGGTGGTCAATGCGGTGAACTTCGCGCTGGATACCGAGCTCTCCCATCTTCCGCTGACACCCTCGAGGATTCTGGAGGCGCTGGAGCAGAAGAGGCGCTGACAGCCCCCGTTTCGGGGCATTCATTCCGGGAAATCCCGGGCCCGCCTTGACTTATCTAGATAAGTAGATATATCATGGGAGCGTAAGCAGTATCCTGAGGAAAATAACGTGCATCAGGGAATAGAGTTTTGCGGCTGGAAGGATATGCAGAATGAAACACAGAGCAATACATAATCTTATTATCGTCCGGGGAGGCGGAGATATCGCCACAGGCGTCATCTGGACACTCAGGAACGCCGGTTTTGACGTCCTGATTCTGGAATGCGGCCACCCTTCGGCCATCCGCACTACAGTGGCCTTCTCCGAGGCGGTTTATGAAGGAATAAGTACGGTGGAGGGAATGACCTGCCGCCGGGCGAAAGATCTGTCAGAGGCACTGGCGCTTCTGCGGGAGGAAGAACTGGCCCTCCTGGTGGATGAAAAGGCGGAGTCTGTCCGGACTTTTTCCCCGGAACACGGATGGGAAGCCCATGGATTCCGGCTGATCGCCCTGGTGGATGCGGTGATCGCCAAGAAGAATCTCGGAACCTCTCTTTCCATGGCCCCCTTTGTGGCGGCCCTGGGACCGGGATTTACCGCCGGAAAAGACTGCGACGCGGTGCTGGAGACCATGCGCGGCCATAATCTCGGCCGGATTATCACCGAAGGAGCAGCCATGGCGGATACGGGAATCCCGGGAACCATCGCCGGACACAGCAGTGACCGGGTGATTCACGCGCCGGCGGACGGAATCCTCCGCAGGAAGGCGGAGATTGGAGAAGTGGTGGAGAAGGGCGCCGTCATTGCGGAGATTGTTCCGGAGGAAGGCTCTGAGGCCCGGACAGGAGTCCCGTCAGAAGCGGTGACAGAAATCCGTGCCCCGTTTACCGGACTTCTCAGGGGACTCATCCATGAGGGCTACCGTGTAACAAAGGGACTTAAGATTGCGGATATCGACCCGCGCATCGGGGAGCGGGAGAACAGCTTCCGGATCTCCGACAAATCCCGGAGTCTCGGCGGCGCGGCGCTTCTGGCGGTGATGATGCATCAGGCCGGGCGCATTCGCAGGACACAGGCAACGATTACGAGAATAGAAGAGCGGGCATTGAAAGGGAGATTGTTATGTCAGAAAACCATGTAACGGAGAACAGGACAACAGTACATTTTACCCTGAACGGCACAGAGGCGGCTTTCGCGGTGGAACCGCAGGAGACGCTTCTGGAGGTGATCCGTGACAGGGCATACCTCACGGGAACAAAGAAGGGCTGCGACCTGGGTGAATGCGGTGCCTGTACCGTGATCATGGACGGCAGGGCCGTGAATTCCTGCTGTGTTCCGGCGCTTATGGCGGAAGGCACGGAGGTTGTGACCATTGAGGGCATCGGCACAAAGGACCATCCCCATCCGCTGCAGCAGGCCTTTGTGGATGCGGGGGCCATCCAGTGCGGCTTCTGCACCCCCGGCATGATCATGGCGGCGAAGGCGCTTCTGGACAGGAATCCGGCACCTTCCCGGGGAGAGATCCGGGAGGCCCTGTCGGGAAATCTCTGCAGATGCACCGGGTATACCAAGATCGAGGAAGCCGTGAATATGGCCGCGGAGGCCCTGCGGATTCTGAAAGAGAAGGAGGAGAGGCAGAATGGCTGAGACGAAGACATTTTCCGTTGTCAATCATAAGGTGCCCCGGCTGGAGTCCATGCAGAAGGCCACGGGCGAGATTCTCTATACAGACGATATCCGGATGCCCGGAGAAGCGGCGGCCATGCTGATCCGGAGCCCCTATCCGAGAGCCCGGGTTCTGTCCATCGACACCTCGGAGGCGGAGAAGGTGCCCGGATATCTGGGCTGCGTGACGCCCTATGAGGCGGTGCAGAAGAAGTTCAACTGTTCCGGCAACCCGCCCTCCGGGCTGCTGTTCCAGGATGAATATGTGCTGACCACCGACTGCAAGTCCTACGGGGACCGCATCATGATTCTGGCGGCGGAGACCCTTTCGGCGTGCCGGGAGGCGGCGCAGGCGGTAAAGATCGAATATGAGGTTCTGAAGCCCTATCTGACCATAAAGGAAGCCCTGGCGCCCGACGCGGAACCGCTGCAGCCGGATATCTCCGATACCAATGTGGCCCAGCACCGGGATGTGGAGAAGGGAACGGCAAAGGAGGGCGAGGCCCATTCTGAGGCGCTGGTGGAAGGGCATTACTCCACCCAGCCCATGCAGCATGCCCAGATCGAGCTTACGTCGTGTCTTGTGGACTTCAGCGACGGCAGACATCTGAAAGTATACAGCAACTCCCAGACCATTTACCAGGAGCGCCGGATTCTGGCGGAGCTTCTGGATATGCGGGAGAGTGACATTGATTTCATCAAACCCGCGGTGGGCGCCGGCTTCGGCGCAAGGCAGCAGCTCCACTCCCAGCCGGCGGCGGCCCTGATGTCCAGGAAAATCCACCGGCCTGTGCGCCTCTGCTATTCCAGAGAAGAGGATATCGCCACGGCGGTGGCCCGCCACGGCGCGGAGATCGACATCCGTGTGGGAGCGGACAGGGACGGAAAGCTTCAGTACTTTGAAACGAAGTACCAGCTGAATACCGGCGCCTACACCACCCACGGCCCGACTGTCTGCGCGGCGGCGGCCAGGAAGTTCCAGTACAATGTGCCCAACTACCTGTTCCACGGGGATACGGTGTTTACGGACCATGTCACCGCGGGCGCATTCCGGGGCTACGGCAACACCCAGCTGACCTTCGGAAGAGAGATCGCCATGGATGAGCTGGCGCAGAAGCTGGGCATGGACCCGGTGGAATTCCGCCTGAAGAACCATATCCATGCGGGAGAGTATTTCCCCTGTGCCTCCATGCCGGTGAACAGCTGCGCCATCGAGGACTGCGTACGCCGGGCGAAGAAGTTCCAGGCCCATGTGGATGAGGCGGAAGGCCCTCTCGTGGATAATGAGGAGAAGCGTCAGGCCTGGGGGTATGCATTTGCCTGCCACGGTTCCGGCGCGTCGAACCTGGACGGATTAAGCTCTGCCATCGTAATGATGAATGACGACGGCACCGTGCAGCTCCTGGTGGGATCCTGCGATATCGGACAGGGAAGCGAGACCATGGAGGCCCAGATCTGCGCCGAGAGCCTGGGAATCGACCTGGCGGACGTGCATATCTATGCGGCCGACACCCGGTTTACCCCCTATGATACCGGTACCTTCGGCAGCAGCCAGGCCTTTCTCTGCGGCAATGCCATCGTGAATGCCTGCCGGGATTTCAAGGCAAAATATCTGGCGGCCCTGCAGGTGGTCTATCCGGACAAGGTGCCGGAGGTTCTGCCCGGAAACCGCTTCTCGGTGAAGAAGGACGGGGTGGAGGAGATCATCACCTACAAAGAGGGCGCCCGGAAGATCATGTTTGATCCCCACGGCACCGTTATCATCGGCTCCGGCGCCTACAAGGCCCTGGCCAGCCCGAATCCCTTCGTGGTCTGCTTCGTGAAGGCGGAGTATTATAAAAAGCTGAATGCCATCCGTATCCTGGATATCATTCAGGTGGCGGATGTGGGTACCCCCATCAACAGGCTCACCCTGGAGGGACAGCTGCAGGGAGGTATTCTGCAGGGGATGGGATATGCCCTGTTTGAGCATATTGAGATCAATCCGAAGCTGAAGAAGCCCATGTCCACTGACTTCCTGCACTACCGCTTCGCTGAGGCGGATGACATGCCGAATCTGTACGTGGATATGGCGGACAGCTACGAGCCCACGGGCCCCCACGGCGCAAAGAGCGTGGGCGAGCTCTGCACCATTCCCAGCGGACCGGCCATCGTCAACGCCGTGGCCCACGCCTGCGGGAAGCCGGTACACAGCATTCCGCTGAGCGACCACTTTATTATCCTGCCCAGCCGGCGGAGAGAGGAGCAGTAGTATGGAGATCAGAACAGCCAAAAGCCTCGGGGACGCGCTTTCTTCCCCGGAGGCCACTTATCTGAGCGGCGCAACCGACTTCATGCCGCTTCTCAAAAACCAGGTCCGGGATGATGAAAACCTCGTCCTGGTAAGCCGGATCCCTGAGCTTCGGGGAATCGCGGAGGAGGAAGCTGCAATCCGGATCGGTGCGGCGGAAACTCTCACGGATATCGCGTCCAGTGAACTTATAGAGAAGTACTGTCCGGCACTGGCACAGGCGGCCGGCCAGACGGCCTCCCCCCAGATCCGGAATATCGGAACCCTGGGCGGAAATGTGCTTCAGGATCGCAGGTGCATCTACTTCAACCAGAGCGCCCTCTGGAGAAGCAGTCTGACGGGCTGCTTCAAGACGGGCGGCGATGTGTGCCAGCAGATTCCCAACAGTCCCGTCTGCCGGGCCATCTATTATTCCGACACGGCCACCGCGCTCATCGCATACGATGCGGAGGTGGTATATTACGAAAAGGGAGAGGAGAAGCGGGAGCCTGTTCAGACCCTGATTGAGAGGCACTGCGAAGCAAATGGTCTCGCCTGCTGTCACCGCCTGCCGGTGCTTATCAGGGAATTTATTCTCCCGAAGCCGGCGGAGGGGGAGAAGAGCGGTTTTTACAAGTATTCCATCCGCGCCTCCATCGATTTCCCGCTGGTGAACTTTGCCCTGCGGTTCGGAGGAAGCCGTTCCCCGAAGCTTGTGGCCGGCGCGGTGAGCATCGCGCCCGTGGAGCTTGCGGAGACGGCGGCTTTGCTCGCAGACCCTTCTGTCACCAATGACAGGGTCGCGGAATCAGCGAAGGCGGAGCTGGCAAAAAAGGCGAAGCTGATCAAGGAGGACCTGATCAGCCCCGCAAGAAAGAGGGATATGTTCGGGATGATCGCATGCCTGCTGGAGGAGATCCGGAAGTAATATGGCAGGAGCATATGTTACAGCGGTGGTGGGAGCCGGCGGAAAGACAGGATATATCCGGCGTCATGCGGAGGCCCTGGCGGCCTCCGGCAAACGGTGCGCCATCCTCACGACGACTCATATTCTGGAAGAGTCATCCTCTGAAAATATGGTATATCTCGGCGTCCCGGAGAACGGAAAGCTCACCTGGCCGGGGGACGAGGTGTACCGTGAGGCCTGCCGGAACTTTGATTATGTGTTCGTGGAGGCAGACGGATCAAAGCATTATCCCGTAAAAATCCCCGGGGACTATGAGCCGGTGATTCCGGAAGGAACGGATGAGATTGTCGTTCTGATGGGTTCCTTTGCCCTGGGGCGCCGGTTTGATGAGGTCTGCTTCCGGAAGGAGCTGGCCCCGCCGAACCTTCTGGAGAGAGTAAGAGAGAATCCGGTGGTGACGGAGGAGCTGCTTTCTTATATTGCGGACAGGTTTTATGTTAAGCCGCTGTCTGCGCAGTTTCCGGAGGCGAAGGTAAGATATGAGCTTTCCGGGAGGAAGGTTCCTCTGCGCGTCACGGAAACCTGCAGCGGCAGGAAGGGAAACCCTGTGCCGGCGGGAAGCTCTGCGTGTCTGCAGACAGTCGGCACGACGGCGGGAAGCCCGGAACCGACGGGAGGCCCTGCATGCCGAAAGAAAGCCGCCCCGCTGTGTATTCTCTGCACCCTCATGGCCTCCGGGGCAAGCTCCCGGTTCGGCGAGGAGAACAAGCTTCTTGCCCCCTGCCGGGGAAAGGAACTCTGGCTCTGGCAGCTGGAGTCCCTGGAAGAAGCGGTGGACAGGCTGCGGAACATTGTGGATTACGCGGCACTTTCGGTGGATATTGCCGTCTGCACCTGTTATGATGAGATTATAGAAGAGGCATCGCGCAGGGGACATCGGGTGATTTTTAATGAGCGCGCCCGCCTCGGACAGGCGGAGAGCATAAAGTACGGAGCGGAGGCGGCGGACCGCGGCGGGTACGATGCGGCAGCATTTTTTGCGGCGGATCAGCCGGGATTCGGAGCGGAGGATATTGTCCGGATGTTCAGGGAATTTGCTCTTTCCGGAAAGAGCATGGCCTGCGCCTTTACGGATCATCCGGCCAATCCGGGAATATTTATGCGGAAACATTTCCCAGTGCTTATGGAGCTTTCGGGAGATCGGGGCGCCATAGGGCTTATCAGGGCCTGTGCGGGAGATGTGCATTATTATGTGGTGTGCGGGGAGAAGCTCAGGGATATCGATACCCCGGAGGACCTGGCGGATGCGCAGATGCTTTAGATCGATCTGATAAGGAGTTGACGGTTATGACGGATGTTCTGGTTCTGAATGGTTCTGATCTTACCCTGGAGGAGGTACGGCAGGTGGTGTACGACCGCCGTCCCGTAAAAATCGATGAAAGCAGAATTCCGCTCCTGAGAGAGTCCCGCCAGGTGCTCTTCGACATGGCGGCGGAGGGAAAGCCGGTGTACGGCCTGAACCACGGCGTGGGCTGGAATAAGGACCGGGAGTTCGGGGTGGAATTCTTTGAGCAGTTCAACCGGAACCTGATCCGGAGCCACTCGGTGGGCGTCATGCCCTACGCGGAGGTGGAGGAGGTCCGGGCGATGATGCTGATCCGCCTGAATACGGCCCTCTGCTGCAGATCCGGTATCTCCGTGGAGATTCTCCGGATGTACGAGGAGTTCCTGAACCGGCAGATTCATCCCCGGGCAAAGCACCGCGGCGCGGAAGGAATCGGCGACGTGAATACCATGTCCCACATCGGTCTCGCCATCATCGGCGACGGGGAGGTGGAATACCACGGAAAGATCGTTCCCGCGAAGGAAGCCATCGTGGCGGAAGGCCTGAAGATTCCGGTGCTGGGGCCGAAGGACGGCCTCTCCATCGTATCCAACGGGTCCCACTGCGCTGCTCAGACAGCCCTTCTGGCCATGGAGGCGGAGGACCTGCTGGAGCTGGCCAATGTGGTGTACTGCCTGAGCCTGGAGGGCTTGAACGGAGGCCTGCAGCCCCTGGGCGTCATGGTGAATGAGGCCAGAGGACTGAAAGGTCAGATCCGGTGCGCCGCCGACTGCAGAAGATATCTTGCGGGCACTTATCTGGAGGAGCCGGACCCGGCCCGGGCCCTGCAGGATCCCCTGTCCTACCGGTGCGGCGCGGCGGTAAATGGTTCCGTCCGGGATGCCCTGGACTATATGGAGAGCGTCCTTCTGACGGAAATGAACCACACCGGCGACAATCCCTGCATCATCTATGAGGAGCACACCACCTCGGTGAGCCCCAACTTTGAGGTGACCACCCTGTCCCTCGCGGTCGATATGATGGCGGCGGCTCTGTGCCACATGTCCCGGATGGTGACCAACCGGCTGTTCCGCCTGGTGGACCCGAACTTCAGCAAACTTTCCCGGTTCCTGACCCCGGATGAGGTGAAGGTGATCGGCTATTCCACCTACCAGAAAACCATCTGCGCCCTGGACGCGGAGAACCGGTGGCTCTCCAATACCACCTCCACGGACTTTGACCCGGTGGCAGGGGATATCGAGGACCACGCCAGCAATCTGTCTCTGGCGGCCAGACGATCCCTGCGGATTGTGGACAATCTCCGGTATATGATTGCGGTGGAGCTGGTACATGCCTGCCAGGCGGTAGATATGAGAAGAGATTCCCGTCCGGATCTTCCGCTGGGGAAGGTGACCGGACCGGTTCATCAGGACTTCCGGACCGTGGTGCCGCGCCTGTGGGAAGACCGGAACCTCAGCGAGGAGATGGAGACAGCCTATCAGTATATTAAGAGCGGCCGGCTCACGAAGGTGATTCGGGAGGCGGACAGGAAGACGGACTGACGGACGCCGCAGGTCCGACAGAATACGAAACAGACGAGGAGAACAGATAGATGGAACAGAGGGAAAAGGATGCGGAGCGTATCTCCCGGCTTCCGGTGGTGGAGCAGGTGGAGCAGTATATTCTGCGCATGATTTCTTCGGGAAAGTATCAGGCCGGAGACAAGCTGCCCTCCCAGAAGGAGCTCAGGGAGATGCTGCAGGTAAGCCTTCCTACCCTGAGAGAAGCTCTCTCGGGGCTTTCCGCCGCGGGATATATTACAGGCGCCCAGGGGAAGGGCTATTTTGTCAATCACCGGCGGCTGGAGGTTACGGTAAAGTATCCGCTCATCGAGTCAGACCTGGGCACCCATGACATCCGAAATGTGCTGGAAACCAGGATTGTCATGGAAGCCATGCTGGCCCGGATGGCGAGCGTATTTGCCAGCGACGAAGAGTGCGAAATGCTCTGCCGGCACGCGGAGGAACACAGGGAAGAAGCCAATGCCCGGGGGTTCTATGAGCTGATGGCGGACATTGCCCACAATGAGATGCTGGCCGACATTGAGCGGGCAATCCTCAGGGTGATCTATGATACTTCCTTTGAGGTCTTCCATATCTTTCATGAGGAGAAATTCCGGAAGACCCATGAGAAGGTCTCTCAGACAGATATTGCGGAGGCCATCCGGGACCGGGTTCCCGAGCAGGCCTACCGGAGAGCCTTTCTGCACATGAAAGCCTACACCGACGCCATCGGCGTCCAGGTGCGGTATTCGCCCATGATCGAGCCTTTCTGGAAGTGAAATGCATCAAAAGTAGGATGATGCAGGGTCCGGTTTCTGATATCATGCTTTATAAGGAGCAGTGTGCGCCCCGGATATTTCCATCTCAATAGAAATCAGAATATGAGAGAAACAGGAAAGGAGCAGGGTATTATGGGATTTTTTGATAAGAAGTATTGTGACGTCTGCGGCGAGAAGATAGGACTTCTCGGAAACCGCAAGCTTTCGGACGGAAATCTCTGCAAAAACTGCGCGGCGAAGCTTTCGCCCTGGTTTTCCGAACGCAGAAGCAGCACCGTGGAGGAGATAAAGCAGCAGCTCTCTTACAGGGAGCAGAACCAGCAGGCCCTCGCTTCCTTCAATCCTACCAGAAGCATCGGCAAGTACTACCGGGTACTTCTGGATGAGAATGCGGGAACCTTCGTGGTGACCAACGCCAGGGATTATCAGGCGGCCAACCCGGATATCCTCCGCCTGGACCAGGTACTGGATGTGGATCTGGACATCAATGAGAGCCGCTCCGAGAAGAAGGAGACGAAGGACGGCAAGCAGGTGAGCTACAATCCGCCCCGCTACGAGTATTCCTATAACTTCTACTGTACCGTGCGGGTCAATCACCCCTACTTTGACGATATGAAGTTCATGCTGAATTCCGGTTCCGTCCGCACCGGCGAACGGTCCATGACCGCGGCATCCTCGAACTGGCGCGTGAGCCGTCCCGGCCTTTCCCTCGGCGCGGATCGCGGC
Organism: Clostridium sp.; assembly: GCA_017634415.1. Classification (GTDB taxonomy): domain Bacteria; phylum Bacillota; class Clostridia; order Lachnospirales; family Lachnospiraceae; genus Clostridium_R. The sequence continues at coordinate 485 of JAGBNL010000024.1, read as the reverse complement.
TTCAATGAATATCAGGAATATGTAAGCCTGGGCAACGAGATCAAGGAAGCGCTGATGCAGGCACACCGGGGCTATGGGCAGCAGGCCGGTGCAAATCCGAATATCTATGGCGGTCCGGGTGGCAACCAGTACGGTGCCGGGGTCGGCGCAGGCGCCATGGCAGGAGCATTTGGCGGCGCGGCAGCAGGCCTGAGCGCCGGTGCAGCCGGCACTGCAGGGATTCCGGCGGGCATGGATCCGGATCTGGCAAGACAGCTGGAGAAGATGCGGCAGTTCCAGAATATGACCCCGGAAGAGCAGGCAGCTTATCTCAAAAAGGCAGAGGAAGAGGCAAGAGCTGCAGTGGCAAAGCAGCAGGGCATGACGGCCGGCGGCAAGGTGACCTGCCCCTGGTGCGGGGCCGAGACCACCCCGGATGCGGCAGGAAACTGCGAGTTCTGCGGCGGGAATGTGAATGGGTAATCCGAAGATGCCTGTGAGCAATT
>JAGBNL010000023.1 GCA_017634415.1 Clostridium sp. | reverse complement strand
GTGAGGACCACATTCCGGACGGGCGAGCCGTGAAGAGCGAAGAAGGAGAATACACCCGTATTCTCAAATATCAGATGAAAGAGCGCTGCGGCGATGTCACAATCCGCCGCATCGCTTTTTATATTGCCGAAATTGGAGGCGGTCAGGTCCGGGTCCAGATTGCTGCCGGCCCCGCCCTGCAGATCCCCGATCATGAGGTCCGCCTTGCGCCAGTTGCCCTGCACTGCCAGGCTTACCAGCTCGTCATAGCTGTGAATGCCCAGGAAGCGGGAGGCCAGGCCCGCGATGGTGCCGCCGCCGAGAGAGCTTCCGCCGATATGCTCACAGCCGTCCTTCCGGGCCAGAACGTAGGCAGTGCCGGTGCCCATGCTGACCACCAGCGCCTCCTCGAGGCCGGAGAGATACAGTCCGCCCAGGCCGATGGAACGGATCTCATCGGCGATGGAGGTGGGAAGTCCCAGAAGATCTTCCTTTATAAAGGTAGCCCGCTGTCCCGTGAGGACAACCCGGGACAGATCCGAAGCCCTGAGAGAATGCTCCTCCAGAAAACGATCCAGAAGGGCATGGACGGAGGAGACAGGATCCTTCCCTGAGGGATAGATGGCCGTCAGGATCTCCCCGCCGGGGTGCAGGACGGCCAGCTTGGTGTTGGTGCCGCCGATATCAATTCCGAGTCTGGGTTTTGCAGTATTCATAAGATATTCTCCGTTTGACATGGGGTGCTGAATAGTTACAATATATAGTAATAACATTAACACGGCGAATAGTAAAGGAAAGGATGTTATCTGATTTGGAAAACAGTGAACTGGTGCGATTGTGCATCCTGCTGGTGCTTCTGATACTTTCCGGCTTTTTCTCCGCCTCGGAGACGGCCCTCACCACGGTGAACCGCATCCGCCTCATCAATCTGCAGGAAAACGGCGACAAGCGGGCAAAAACGGTGCTCCGGGTTCTGGATGACCGGGACAGGATGCTCAGCGCGATTCTCATATGCAACAATATCGTGAACCTGTACGCCTCCTCCCTCGCCACCATGCTGGCGGCGGACCTGTGGGGCAGCAGGGCGGTGGGAGCGGCCACCGGCATCCTCACCCTGGCGGTGCTGGTATTCGGCGAGATTTCCCCGAAAACCGCATCCACCTACTATTCCGAGGAGATCTCCCTGCGGGTGGCCGGCATCATCTGGTTCCTGATGTGGCTTCTCACGCCGGTGATCGTCATCGTAAACAGGCTTTCCCACCTGGTTCTCGCACTGCTTCACGTGGACCTGAACCGCAGGGGAGACACCATCACCGAGGATGAGCTGCGGACCATGGTGGAGGTCAGCCACCAGGACGGCGAGATCGAAGAGAGAGAGAAGACCATGATCAACAATGTCTTCGACTTCGGCGACGCCGTGGCCCGGGACGTGATGGTGCCCCGGGTGGACATGATCTTCATCAGCGTGAATGCGGACTACGAGGAGCTCATGCGGATATTCCGGGAGGAGAAGTATACCCGGTTCCCGGTCTATGAAGAGACAGCGGACAATGTCATCGGCATCCTCAACATCAAGGATATCTTCCTCCGGGAAGACGGGGAGGACTTCGATCTCAGGAAATACCTGAGAAAACCTCTCTATACCTATGAATTCAAGAACATCTCCTCGCTGATGCTGGAGATGCGCCGGTCCGACATCAATATCGTCATCGTTCTGGATGAGTACGGCGTGACGGCCGGTCTTATCACCCTGGAGGATATGCTGGAGGAGATCGTGGGCGAAATCCACGATGAGTACGATGCGGACGAGGAGAATAACGTGCGCCGGGTCTCCGACAGAGAGTACCTGGTGGAGGGCTCCATGAGCCTGGACGACCTGGATGACCGGCTGGGCCTGTCTCTGACCTCGGAGGAGTACGACTCCATCGGCGGTCTCATGATCGATATCCTGGGGCGGTTCCCGAAGGAAGGAGAGTCGGTGACCGTGGACAATGTGCGCCTTCAGGCCGAGCGGGTGGAGGGAAGCCGCATTGACCAGGTGAGACTCTTTCTGCGGGGCAAGGTGCGGGAAAAGACCATTGAAAATGCACAGGAAAAGGCGCCGGAGGCATGATGTTTTTTTCTTGCACATGCCTGTCCGGTATGTTATACTGAACGTCAGCATTGCTTAAGGCGAGCAGAAAAAGGAGGCTATTCTTATGAAGCATGTTAAGACTCTTACAACCAGCACACTGAAGAACAGCATGGCAAAGGGCGGCTGCGGCGAGTGCCAGACATCCTGCCAGTCTGCATGCAAGACAAGCTGCACTGTCGGAAATCAGACCTGCGAGAACGAGAAGAGATAACTGAGGGACGGGGTATCCCCGTTCTCTTCAGGCAGTCTGAATCCCATTATCGCCGGAAAAGATACGTCATATTTACAGGAAGCAGACAAGACGATGCCGGGAGCATCCACTTGTCTGCTTGTTGTGCGTAGCAAGAAGGAGCAGTTTTGATTCATCAGTACATTAACAATGGTTATTACATCGTCCTGGATGTCAACAGCGGTGCCGTGCACTCTGTAGACGCGCAGATGTACGATGTTCTGGAATATCTCGCAGACCGTGTCCCGGATATGGAGAAGCCGGAGAAGCTCTCCGACGCCCTCCGGGAGGAGACGGTGAAGGCCCTGGCAGACAGGTATCCCGCGGAGGAGGTCCGCGACTGCCTGGATGACGCCCAGGAGCTGATAGACAACGGAGAACTGTTTGCGGCGGACGTCTATAAGAAGTTTGTCATGGACTTTAAGAAACGGAAGACCGTTGTGAAGGCCCTCTGCCTTCATGTGGCCCATGACTGCAACCTGGCCTGCCGCTATTGTTTTGCCGGGGAAGGAGAGTACCACGGGGAGCGGGGGCTCATGAGCCTGGAGACGGGAAAGAAGGCCCTGGATTTCCTTGTTGCGAATTCCGGAAACCGGAGAAACCTGGAGGTGGACTTCTTCGGCGGCGAACCTCTCATGAACTGGGAAGTGGTGAAGGAGCTGGTGGCCTACGGCCGTTCTCTGGAGAAGGAGAAGGACAAGCACTTCCGATTCACCGTCACCACCAACGGCGTTCTCCTGAACGATGAGATCATAGAATTCTGCAACCGGGAGATGAGCAATGTGGTGCTCAGCCTGGACGGCAGAAAGGAAGTCAATGACCGGATGCGCCCCACCCGGAACGGAAAGGGCAGCTACGACATCATCGTGCCGAAGTTCAAGCATTTCCAGGAGCTGCGGGGAGATAAGGACTATTTCGTCAGGGGAACATTTACCCGGTATAATACGGACTTTGCGGCAGATGTGCTGCACTATGCGGATCTGGGCTTCACCAAGCTTTCCGTGGAGCCGGTGGTGGCCCCGAACGAGGCGCCCTACTCCATCCGGGAAGAGGATCTCCCGGTGATCCTGGAGCAGTACGACCTGCTGGCAAAGGAATATATTAAGAGGAAGAAAGAGGGCAGAGGCTTTACTTTCTTCCACTTCATGCTGGATTTAAGCCAGGGACCCTGCGTGGCGAAGCGCCTGGCGGGATGCGGCTCCGGCACCGAGTATCTGTCCATCACTCCCAACGGCGATATTTACCCCTGCCATCAGTTCGCGGGCCTGGAGGAGTTCCGGCTGGGCAATGTGGACGAAGGCATCGTGAACACGGCGGTGCGGGATGAGTTCAAGCTCTGCAACGTCTACGCCAAGGAGAAGTGCAGGGACTGCTATGCCCGGTTCTACTGCAGCGGCGGCTGCGCGGCCAATTCCTGGAACTTCCACGGCACCATCACCGACGCCTATGATATCGGCTGCGCCATGCAGAAGAAGCGCATCGAGTGCGCCATCATGATCAAGGCGGCCCTGGGAGATATGGCGGAGAACGACGGGTACGCGCCCAGGAGTTAAAGGGACGCCCCGGGGCGTGCAAAATAATGTATGGAACTGCGGCGCTTTCCGCGGGGAGAGCGGGGCAGTGAAAATATATCCAATATATCAATAGTAAGGAGACAAAGACAAATACCATGAAGACCAACAAGACAAAGAGTTTCATCGGTCTGGTCCTGGCGATTGCGGCGGCTATCCTCTTCGGATACTTCGCCTACACATCCCTGAACCAGATTAAGCTGGGTCTGGATCTTGCGGGCGGTGTCAGCATTACCTATCAGGCAAAGGGAGGCACTCCCTCCGCCGAGGATATGGCCGATACCATCTACAAGCTGCAGCAGAGAGTGCAGAACTACAGCACCGAGGCGGAGGTTTACCAGGAGGGTTCCGACCGCATCAACATCGATATCCCCGGTGTTTCCGATGCCAACAGCATCCTGGAGGAGCTGGGCAAGCCCGGTTCCCTGGTATTCCTGGATTCCGAGGGCCAGCCGGTCCTGGACGGAACACAGGTTACCAGCGCACAGCCCGGTATCGATAAGTCCAGCGGTTCCGATGAATATGTGGTTTCCCTGACCTTCGACGAGGCGGGAACCAAGGCGTTCGCGGACGCAACCACCGCAGGCGTGGGCAAGCCCATCTATATCGTGTACGACGGCGGCATCGTGTCCGCTCCGACCGTAAGAGAGCCCATCACCGGTGGACAGTGCCGTATCGACGGTATGGAGAACTATGAGGAGGCCAACAACCTGGCAGCCACCATCCGTATCGGTTCCCTTTCCCTGGAACTGGAAGAGCTCCGTTCCAACGTGGTCGGCGCGAAACTCGGACAGGAGGCTATCTCCACCAGCCTGAAGGCCGGTCTTATCGGCTTCCTGGCGGTATGTGTCTTCATGATTGGTTTCTACTGGATCCCCGGTGTGGCGGCAGCCATCGCCCTCTCCCTGTACGTCGGCCTGATCATTCTTCTTCTGGCGGCGTTCAATGAGGCCATCACCCTGACCCTTCCGGGTATCGCAGGTATCATTCTTTCCATCGGTATGGCCGTAGACGCCAACTGTATCATTTTCACCCGTATCCGTGAGGAGATCGGTCTCGGCAAGACGGTGCATTCCGCCATCAAGACCGGTTTCCAGAAGGCACTTTCCGCCATTGTGGACGGTAATATCACCACCATCATCGCGGCGGCCGTGCTGTTCTGGAGAGGCTCCGGTTCCGTCAAGGGCTTCGCAGCGACGCTGGCCCTCGGTATCGTGCTTTCCATGGTGACCGCACTTCTCATCACCAGAGGCGTTCTGTATGCACTGTACGGCATCGGCTTTGAGGATAAGAAGTACTATGGCGTGAAGAAGGACAGAGAACCCAGAAAGGTGCTGAAGCACAGAAAGATTTTCCTGGCCCTGTCCTGCGCCGTTATCGTGGCCGGCTTTGCGGCCATGGGCGTGAACGCTTCCGGCGGAAAGGACATCCTGAACTACAGCATGGAGTTCAAGGGCGGTACCTCCACCAATGTCACCTTCAATGAGGACATGACCCTGGAGCAGATTTCCGCGGATGTGGTTCCCGTAGTGGAAGAGGTGACCGGAGATGCGGATGTGCAGACCCAGAAGGTCGCCGGCACCAACGAAGTTATCATCAAGACCAGAGCACTGAACGTGGAAGAGCGTGAGCAGCTGAACAGCTCTCTGGCAGAGAAGTTCGCCGTGGACGCAGAGAAGATCACTGCAGAGTCCATCTCCGGCGCGGTATCCGCAGAGATGAAGCAGGATGCCATCGTGGCCACCATCATCGCCACCATCTGCATGCTGCTCTACATCTGGCTCCGGTTTAAGAACATTACATTCGCAGGCAGTGCGGTTCTCGCCCTGGTGCACGACGTTCTCGTCACCCTGACCTTCTACGCGGTACTCCGCTGGTCGGTGGGCAACACCTTCATCGCCTGCATGCTGACCATCGTAGGTTACTCCATCAACGCCACC
>JAGBNL010000022.1 GCA_017634415.1 Clostridium sp. | reverse complement strand
TCTTCTGGATATCGATCAGGTTCGGGATCTCAAGTACTTCCTGATGTCTGGCAAAGGTCATTCTCTGACCGTTACCGGATTTGACCGGATGCATTCTGCATTTTTCCATTCGACGTTTCACCCCTGTTATCTTTCATCTGCTTTTTACGGGCGTGCATGTTCTGCCTTGTACGGTTTCCCGCGCAGGCGGCATAAGAGCCCACGTTTCCATAATAGTGCAAATTTCATAATATCATGCGTTTGTCAATAAGTCAACGCATTTCATCATGAAAAAGTGCCAAAAATCCCCCCTCCTTTCCTGTTTCCCCTTGCCATTTTTATCAGCCGATGCTATAATATTTTTCCGTATGGTCACCATCCGGGCAGCGCCCGGGCGATGGGACCAGGTCAACAACAGCACTGGAGGTATCTATATGAATACTCTGACTACCGTACTGCTGGTAATTCTGGCAGTGCTGGTTGTTCTGCTGGTCGTCCTGTATTTTCTCGGAAACCGGATGCAGAAGCGCCAGGCGGAACAGCAGGAACTGCTGGATGCCGCGAAACAGACCGTATCAATCCTTGTCATCGACAAGAAGATGCTGCGCCTGAAGGATTCCGGACTCCCGAAGCAGGTTATCGAACAGACTCCCTGGTACGCAAAACGTTCCAAGCTCCCCATCGTCAAAGCCAAGGTTGGCCCGAGAGTCATGACGCTCATCGCGCAGGACACCGCCTTCCAGCAGCTTCCTCTGAAGACTGAGGCGCGGGTTGTCGTCAGCGGCCTGTACATCACTGAGGTGAAGAGCGTGCGCGGAGGAATTCCTCCCATTCCCAAGAAGAAGAAAGGATTCTTTGCCCGGATGTTCGATTCCGCACAGGAAAGACTTTCCGCAAACAATAAAAAGAAATGACCGGTTCCGGGCAGTGCCCGTTCCGGACGCAGAAAGAGCCCCGCGGCAGTGCCGCAGGGCTCTTTTCGTATATCATTTGCGCCATGGGAACGGTCAGAACTGGTTTTCTTCCCGTCCCGGCTTTGACTTCACTTCGATAATTACCCGGGAATCCGAGGTCTTCACGGAATTCATTTCCAGGCTGTATAAAATCTCCGCCCGCAGGCTGTCCTCTTCTTCCCTGAGATCCATGTCAAACGTGGCGATGGTCAGGATAATCTCCCCGAAGGGTGTGTAGTAGCAGTTCACCGTGGTTTTCCCGGTTTCGAACTCCATCCGGGCCCGCACATCGCCGCCCCGGATAATCTCCGCCTTCTGCTCTGTAAGCTTTATGGTGCAGCGCAGAGGCCGCTCCAGTCCTTCCTGGTACTCATCATATATAATATAGTGTTTTCCGTTCTTCTTATAATATATCCCGGAGGTGACGACAGACACATCCCCGGCTTCTCCGTCCACCGTGTGAATGCCGCTTACACTTACGAGTACATCTCTTGTCATCCGTTTCTCCCCGCTGAAGCAGCATCAGCGCGCATAACGCTTCAGTCCGTGTTCAATCAGTCTTGTCACCAGGGTGCGCCGCTCTACGCCGGCCGCGTCCATAATCATGGGATACATGCTGATTCCTGTAAATCCGGGCATTGTGTTGATCTCATTAAATATCACATCGCCGTCATCCGTCACGAAGAAATCCACTCTGGAGAGACCGTATCCGTCCACTGCGGCAAAGACCGCTTCCGCCTGCTCCATCACCTTTTCCCGGATTCCTTCCGGAAGGCGGGGCTCCACTACGGTCTTGGAGTCCGGATTATTATACTTGGCGTCATAATCATAGAACTCTGCCGCCGCCAGAATCTCGCCCACGCCGTAGGCCTTCACCGGGGTATCGCCGCCGCCGAACACCGCGCACTCAATCTCGCGGCCGCGGATCATCTCTTCCACCAGGATTTTCCTGTCGTGCTCCGCTGCGACCCGGAGTCCCTCCTCCAGCATTTTACGGTTGTCGGCACGGCTTACGCCGCAGGAAGAACCTGCGTTGCAGGGCTTGATAAATACGGGATAGGAAAAATGCGCTTCCACTCTCTCAGCCACCCGGTCCATATCCCGGAGTTCATCCTTCGTAACTCCTTCAAATTCAGCCTGCCGGATTCCCCTGGCAGCCACCACCATCTTGGTATACAGCTTGTCCATGGAAACGGAGGACGCCAGCACGCCGCAGCCCACATAGGGAATTCTTGCCAGCTCGAAGATGCCCTGTACGGTACCGTCCTCTCCCCAGAGTCCGTGAAGTACGGGGAATGCCGCGTCAATTCTGATCTTTTCCGCACGCTCCCCGTCCAGAATGAACAGCGCCTTTTCCTCCGCATCCGGAGAGAGCACCGCGCGGCGCCTGCTTTCCTTCCAGGAACCGTCTTCAATATCCTCGACCCGCTCCGTCAGAAGCCAGCGTCCGTCCCTGGTAATCCCCACCAGAACCGGATGAAACCGTTCCGGATCCGCGGCGCGGATGACATTGACGGCTGATCTGCAGGATACCTCATGTTCCGAGGACTGTCCGCCGAAAAGGAAGAGCACATTTATTTTCATAATATTTTGCCTTTCTGAAAAAACACCGGATACTGCCGGTTTATTTAGGATTTCGTAATCCCGGGGCAGAATCCCCTCTGACCCCGCCTCATACTATAGCACAGAATCCCGAACCCTTCAACACAGGTTGCGGGAGCCCCGCGGTTTAAAGGCGCCCCTCTCCCGCCGGTGGAACAGCATTCCCTCTGCTTTCTTTTTATGCTATAGTATGATATATGATTAATCCCGCAGCGCAGCATTGTGATTCATTATAAGAAGGGATATATGACTACATAAGGAAGCGAGACCGCGTTATGAATAATAAGCTGGATTTTCTGATGACGCTTACGGAGACGAAAAACAGCGTACTCAGCAAATCTGTATCCTTTGATCCCTCGTACATCAGCCGCATCCGCAGCGGAAGCCGGACCATGCCGCGCACTTCACAGTTTACGGTCCCCGTGGCCGCCTACTTTTCGCGCAACATCAGAACCGCATCCCAGAAGCTTCTGCTGGCCCAGGAAATATGCCCCGGGCAAATGCTTCCGGACAATCCCGAAGAACTGCAGAATCTTATCCATGACTGGCTGGTCGCGGATGAGGCGCCTGCCCCGGACGCTGTCGGCGGATTTCTCCGGCATTTTTCCAGTATGTTCTTCCGCACGGATCTGAAGCCCTCCCTACTGCCCTCCCGGATGCCCGATGAACTGAAGGCCCGGATAGAAGCGATGGAGGAACAGTACGGCGGGATGGACTATTTCTACGGAAATGCCGGGAAACGGACCGCGGTGGAGCTGTTTCTCGGGAGACTCTGTCTGTCCGGAAAGCCTCACGAGCTGCTTCTCTTCTCCGATGAGGAGATGACCTGGCTCTATGAGGATCAGGGCTTTACCTCCCGCTGGGCCGCTATGTTGCTGTATCTGCTCAGCACGGGAAGCACCATACAGATTCCGCACTTTATCACCAGAAGCAAGACGGAGATGTTTGAGGCCTGCAGGAACTGGATCCCACTCTATATGACCGGATCCATCAATCCCTGGTACTGCCCCATTCCCCGGGACGGTGTGCTGAAGCGTTCTCTCTTCGTCGCCGCAGGTCATTCCGCCCTGATCTCCTCCTCTGTGGGAGACAGCACGGCGGACATGCTGAACATTATGGTGACAGACAAAAAAGCCGTCAGCGCACTGGCGGCCGAGCACAGAAACTACATGAAGCTGTGCAGGCCTCTGATGCATATTCACAACGCCAGGGACATTCCCGGGTACATGCGGAGCATTTCCTCCTTCGAGCAGGAAAAAGGAGATCTGCTGGCAGCGCAGCCCATCCCCTCCTTCTTTGCATTTCCCCATTCCGTTGTCCAGGAGATGGCGGAGCGCTGCTCCCTTCCGGAGCTTGTATCCCGGCACCAGAAAGCCTGCGCCGCGTTCCGGACTGCGATGAAGAGCGGAAACCGCCACACGGACATTGTCCATCTTCCGGACCCGGAAAAGGTGCGGAAGGGTGAAATGCTGTTTCCCATGTGCGACCTCTTCGGATGCCCCGATCTGGTCATTACGCCGGAGGACCTCTCCAGACAGCTGATTTCGACCATTCGGCTGCTGGCAAAGGAGCCGTCCTACAGCGTGATTCTCTCCGACAGGATACCGGAGAACATCCTCCTATACACCCGGAAGGACGGAGATTCTCTCCTTTCCTCCGCGCAGCCTGCATCCATAGCCTTCGCCATAACTCAGAAGGACATGTCCGCCTCCATGTGGGACTACCTCTCCACCGTCATCGAGTCGGAAGGTTCCGCCTCCAGAGAAAAGACCATGCGGACCCTCCGGGCCTACATCCGGCTGCTCCGAAATTAAACATTTGGGACGCCACCGGATATAAAAAAGGGGCTGCCGCGGCAGCCCCTTTCTATGAAAATTCGCATTCACTGTTTCTTTTACTGCACCGATGCGATATACCCCTTCAGCGCCCACTGGTAGCTTTCCAGCGCCTGCTGCAGGGTCATATCCGCCGTCTCCAGCTCTATCTGTCTGGCCGAAAGATCGTTCTGCGCGCTCATGTATTCCAGATTCCCGATCATGCCCAGCTGCAGCTTTGTATCCGCAATGGACTGATTCTTCATCTCTGTGGTCAGCGCCGCCTGGGCAGCCTGCAGGGCTGTCTGGTCCATCACCACGGTGTTGTACATGGTGCGGACCGCGGAACGGATAGACTGTTCCTGGTTCGCGATGGTCCGCTCCATATTCTTTCTCTCGGTGGACCCTTCTTCCATGTTGGCCATAAGCCTGCGGTTTACTTTCAGGGAAATGTTGTTGTCCACGGCCGTCTGGGCGTCCAGTTCCGGAGAAAGCCCCGCTATGAGGGCTGTATTTGCCTTGGGCAGATCCTGAATGACAGGCTGGTCGTTGTACTGCCACCCCGTGGCAAGGCAGAGCTCCTGTCTGAGACTCTCCACATTGGCTTCCGCGGAGGTAATGCCGGACTGCAGAGACTGCACGGAATTCTGCGCCTTCAGCACATCCGTGGCCGTCGCCATCCCCGCCGCCTGCTGCCTCTGCTTCATGGCAAGAGACTGCTCCGCCAGCGCGAGGCTCTGCCGCATGGTCTCCAGGGATTTTCTTGCCAGATTGTAGGAGGCAAACATGCCCTGGGTCTGCACGATCAGCCCTGTCTGGGTGTTCTGATGCGCCAGGGCCTGGGTCTCACTGTCCTGATAGCTGGCATCGGCGGACTGTCTCGTGGAAAGGGAAGTCTGTTCCATCATGGCTGCCGCCGACAGCAGGGAGGCATAGGCTGAGCTCATGCCGGAAATCTGTTTTTTTGTGGCGTTATCCAGTGTCACCGCCATGGACATGTCGCTCATCATCTCCAGGGCATCCTTCATGGTTTCCGCCGTATCCCTGAGGTCATAGGCGGAATCCTCCAGATCGCTGGCATTATTGTACTGCTTCTGACGGACTTCGTTTTTATCCTTTACCGAACGGCCCTGCTGGTAGGTTCCCTGATTGTTCAGATAATAGGGATTGTACTCTTCCACCAGCATCTGCAGTTCCTCATATTCCATCACATTGTCCCGGAGCCTGGCCCAGGTCGCTTCGTCATGGGCAAACTGCGGGTTTTCCGCATATGCCGCAGTCGGCGAGGCAGCTGTCACAAGTGCTGCCAGCAGAACGCAGGCTGCGCGATAACTGTTCTTTTTCATCATTTTTTACCTCCCGCAGTAAGCTTAGTAGGACGATTCCGAGATCAGCCCGTGCATCGCCCAGTCATAGTCCTGCACGGCCTTCACCAGGCCGAGTCTCGCGCTCTCATAAGCGGCTTTCGCACTCAGATAGCTCATCTCCGCATTCAGGTATTCCGCCCGGCCCATCATGCCCAGAGACTTTTTCCGGTTCGCCGCATTCATCTCATTCTGCGCCGCAAGCCAGCTGCTCTGTGCAGCCTGATATCCCTGCATGCCCGCCTCAACTTCATGGTACAGCCTTTCCATAGCCGCCCGTATGGTCTGCTCGGTCACGGAAACCGTCCTCTTTTTGTTGGCCCGGTTCACGGCGCCGGAAGCGGAAGTATTTTTCACACTGCGCAGATCATAGTTGGTTCCTATGGCTGCGGCGGAATCCGCCTGGGGATTCATGGCGGCGATACGGTTCATATCCGCATCCGGAATGGGCGCAAATTCCACCGGGTCATTCGCGTTCCACCCCAGCAGAACCAGTATGTTCTGCTTCATGGTCAGGAGTCCCCCGGAGGCCTGTTCCTGGCTTTTCTGCGCGGAGAGCAGTCCCTGCTGGGCTGAGAGCACCTCCGCCTGGGAGGCAAGCCCGGCCGCCGCCAGGTTCTGCTGCATGCTGAGGTTGGCCTGGGCCAGCTCCACGGCCTTCGCGGCCACATCCGCCTGGGCCTTCGTTGTCTGGTACTGAATCAGGAGATTCTCCACCACCCGGACCAGGGATCCCCGCACCTGCAGAAGGGTGTTCTTCTGGGCCGTGGGAAGCTCCCCGTTGGTGATCTTCGAAGCCTCCTTCCGCAGCGCCTGGGACATGGCGCGGTACTGTTCATAGAGAACCCTGTCATCATCCCGGATATCCCGGGCCTCCTCCATCAGGTCCGAGGCCTCATCCGACAGAATATCCGCCGCGCCCAGATTCAGAACTGCCGCGTTGATGCTGCTGCGGGTATTTTTATAGGTCGGGTTGTACTTCTCGATGCGTCCGGCGACCTCATCAAACTCCAGGATATTGTCGGTCAGTCTCGCCTGCAGCGCCGCATCCTGCTCCAGCTCCTCATCCGTCGAGGCCGGCCCTGCCATGGCCGGAAACACCGGGCAGGTGCCCAGCAGCGCGGCCAGGATAACCGCAGCGCATGTATACCTCTTTTTTCTCATAGTACTTACCTCACTCAGTCAAGGTCCGGATACTCTTCCCTCTTTCTGCGGCTCATCAGCTTGTAATAGACAGGCAGCATCAGAAGAGAAAGCACGGTGGAAGCCAGAAGTCCGCCCACGTTAACCATGGCCAGACCCTGCATGACCTCGCCGCTCCGGCCCAGGCCCATCGCCATCGGCACCATGGAGAGGATTGTGGTAAGGGTGGTCATCAGAATCGGGCGGAGTCTCGTCGCGCCCGCCTCGATCAGGGCCGTATCCACATCCATGGTATTCTTATACAGATTCGCGGTATCCACATAGAGAATACCGGCATTTACTACGGTTCCCACCAGCATCAGGAATCCCAGAAGGGAAGTCATGCTGATGGAGACATCAAAGAGGAACAGTGATCCGAAGACACCGATCAGGGAGAAGGGAATCGTCGTCATCACCATGAAGGAGAACTTCGGGGACTCGAACTGGGCCGCCATAACCACAAATACCAGGAAAATAGCGGTCAGAATCGCACTGCCCAGAGAGCTGAACTCCTCGTTCTGCATCTCCATCTGCTGGTTGGTGGCCCGCCCGATGCCGGCCATGAGATTCGGCTCCACCGTCTCCTCAAAGATCGCAGCTTCCAGAGCCTTCTTCTCCTTCTCGGACACTGCATCTGAGAAAGAACCGCTGATTGTCACCCGGTATTCCCGGTCATTTCGGATAATAAAGGTCGGGCTGTCCTTGAAATAGATATCCGCAATGTCCGTCAGAGCCACAGAACTGCCCGACGGCGACTGCAGGACAATTCCCCGCACCTTGTCGATGGTGTCATACTCATCCTCCGCGTACTCCACCATGACGCTCACATCATCTCCGTTTATATCCAGGGTGGTGGCTTCCTTTCCGCTGAGCATCATATTCACGGTGCCGCCCACCTGGGCCGCGGTCAGGCCCTCCGCCTGCGCTTTCAGGGGATCCACCGCGATCTGAATGACCGGCGCGGAATTCTCCAGGGTGGAGTGTATCTTGGTTACCTCCGGCCTCTCCTTCAGCGCATTCACCACATCCGCCGAAACCTTCTTCAGGTCCTCATAGCGGGTGCCTGTAAGGATATACTCCAGGTCATTGGAACTGTAGGAGGACATCTGGGTATCCGACGCCATCTTCAGGGAAATGTTGCAGTCCGGGAATGCCGTGAGTTCCGGCTTCCACTCATTGATAATCTCCTTGGTGGAACGCTTTCTGTCATCCTTCAGGTAAGCCGTCAGTGTCGCGTCGGTTCCCTGGGACACAGAAAGTCCGGTGCTTCCGTAAGAGAGCATGTAGGACTTCACGTTCTCATCCTCCTTCACGTATGCTTCCACCTTCTGAAGCACTTTGTCCGCCGCATCCACGGTGATGCCCGGTCTGAGGCCGACGGTGACCTGAATCTGCCCGCCGTCCGTCTCCGGCATCAACTCCGTGCGGATCTGGCTGGCCAGACCAAAGGACAGCACCAGCAGCAGAACGCTGACCAGCATGACCGTCTTCTTTCTGGGAAGGATTTTTCCCATAATCCACCGGTAATCCTTCTGCAGCTCCGCAACAAAGCCGGAAAGAGGCGCGTTCTGCTTCTCCTGCGGCCGGTACAGCGTATAGCACAGCGGCACCAGGGTCATGGCGGAGATGAGGGATGCCAGCATACAGAACACGATGGTAAAGCCCAGGGGCTTGAACATCTGTCCGGAAAGTCCCTTCATCAGTGCCAGAGGCAGGAATACAACGCAGGTTGTAACAGTTGAGCCGACGATGGAGGCCAGCACAATGCCGCTTCCTTCCAGAGCCGCCTCATGAAACTCATTGAATCCTTTTCCTTCCGTGGCCCTGAAGCAGCTCTCCAGAACAACGATGGAGTTATCCACCATCATACCTACGCCCAGAACCAGGGCGCCCAGCGTAACCACGTTCAGGGAGAACCCCATGACGCTCATGGCGATCAGCGCCGTCAGGATGGAGAAGGGAATGGAGGTTCCAACAATCAGCGAAGCCTTGATATCTCCGAAGAACAGGAAAATAATGATCATGGAGATGACAACCGCCGCCACCATGGTCTTCATTACGGAGCCCAGGGCAGAATTGATGGAATTACTGCTGTCATAGACCACGACTGCCTCAAGATTCTCATTGTCCTCCTTCAGACGGTCAATAGTCCGCAGCACATCCCTGGACAGCTCTGACGCAGAGCTGGAATCCTGCATGTGAATTCCCAGCGCGATGGTATCCTGCCCGTTATAGCGGCCGATACCCGCCGCCTCCTTCAGGGAGTTGTCCACCACTGCCACATCCTCCAGATATATCACGTCGCCGGAGGCAAGGGTGATGGGAATCCGCTTCAGGCTCTCCATATCATCAAAGTCAACACCGGTGCTGACCGAGAGCTTCTGATTTCCCACCTTTACCGTGCCTGCCGGGTAGGCCAGGTCGGCGGAGGCCACCGCGTTGGCGATGGAGCTGATGCTTAAGTGATACTGGGCAAGCTTCTCCGGCATTACCTGAACCCGGATATACTCCTCCCGTCCGCCGCTGACATCCACGCTGGCGACGGAACCCAGCTTCTCAATCTCGGGAACCACGTTGCTGTCCACATAGTTGTACAGATTCGCCGCCGCATCATTGTTGACGGCCAGCGTAAGGGACGCCATGGAATTAATGTTAAATTCCACGATCGTCGGCGTATCCACGTCATCCGGCAGCGACATCTTCACCGCGTCCATGGCCTTCTTCAGTTCCGTGTAGGCCTTGTCCATATTTGTGCCGTACTCATACTGCAGAAGGATGAAGGACACATTCTCCATAGAGTAGCTGGTAGTCTGTTTTACATTATTCAGTGTGGAAAGATCGTCCTCGATCGGCTTCGTGACCAGCTCGCTGACGTCTTCCGGCGCCGCTCCGGGATACATGGCGTAAACCACCATCATCGGCAGCTCCATATCCGGTGTCAGCTCCAGCTTGGAGGACAGCAGGGAAGAGCTTCCGAACACGATAAGGCAGAGAACCACCAGAAATGTGGTGACCGGACGGCGGAGAACCAGTTTTGTAAGTCCCATCCGTTACGCCTCCTTCTTCTGCGCCTTTGCGCCTTCAAAGAGTTCGGACGTCCAGGTGACGATCACTTCATCGGTCTTGGAAAGTCCCCCAAGAATCTCCGTCTTTTCGGAATCATAGACACCGACGGTGACGGGAATCTCATGGACCATCTCCCCGTCCAGAGTGTACACGTAGGCCTGTCCGCCGGAATAGCTGACTGCCTTTGTGGGGATGACCATCGTATTCTCCGACTGTTCGGAGGTTACATAAAGCTTGACCCGGGCGCCGGTGGCGAGGGCGTTCGCATTGTCCACGGAGGCCTTCACCTTAAAGAGGCCGGTGCTGCCGTCCACCATGGAGCTCACCTCCGTGATGACGCCGGTATAATCGCTGCCGTTCTTCTCCAGCTCAATGCGGTCCCCCACGGCGAGATTGCCCACGATGCGCTCTGTCACGGCAAAGGAGACGGATTTGCTTCCTTCGCCCGAGATGACGCACAGGGTATTCTGCTGGGATACGTTGTCGTGGATCTCCACATTCACCGACTCAACCTTTCCGGCGATGGGGGCGGTCACGTCGCTGAATTCGATCTGGTTATCATAGTTGAGCTTTGCGGAATCATACTGAAGCTGCGCCATCTTCGCCTGAGACTGGGCCGATTCCAGCTGCTGCTGGGAAATATCCCCGCCCGCGGCCAGAACCTGCATCCTCTGCAGATTCTTGTTGGCGTCGCTGACGGATACCGCTGCCGTATCCAAGGCGATCTTTGCGCTGTCCACCATCTTGGTGTCGATATGCACCAGCTTCTGTCCTTCTTCCACCATGTCGCCGGCCTTCACGGAAACCTCCGTGACCTCTCCGGCCGCCTTCGGGATGACATACACGATGTCCGCCGGTTCGATGGAGCCGGTAAGACCGGTCTTCAGGTAGATACTGTCCGTGGCGGGATTCTCCGTGGTTACCACCGGAACAGAGGCTGCAGCCTCTCTCTCCTGGGGCTTCAGCAGCCGCATGGCCACCAGTGCGACAAGCAGCAGCACAGCAAGGCCGATGATCAGTTTTTTCTTCATTTTACTATCTCCTCCGTCTTTTCCTGATTTTCTTCACTGCGCTCTGCTCTTCCGGTCACCCCGTACTGCAGTATCGTCAGCATATTTTCAAAATGCTCCCGGACCTCTTCCTCCGGAGTTCCGTTGATAGAATCCCGCATCGCCATGCCGATTACCATCATGGCCAGCTGCAGAAAGCTGAAGGCTTCCCCGTAGCTCAGATTCCAGCCCTTCTTCAGGATATAGGTCTCATAAAAAGCGTGAATATTGGCTTCCGATCCCCCGAACTCCTCCAGGGTTTTCCGGGAACTGCCGAACATCTCCGAGGAATTCACATAGTTTACCACGTTTTCCACAAAAGACTTTGTCTCTTCCGCCCTGTAAAACACAAGGCAGTCCTCAAAGGTAGCCCGGAGCATATACCAGACATCTCCGTCCGACTCTCTCAGGTAGCGGCCCGCGTTGGCCTGCATGGCGTTCCGCATCTCCTCCATGATAAAGCGCAGGAGGTCCCACTTATCTTCAAAATATGTATAAAAGCTTCCTCTGGATATATCCGCGTCCCGGATAATCCGGTTGATAGACACCTTGTCGATGGGGACCCGGGCAAATTCCCGGAATGCCGCATCGCAGATGACCCGTCGTTTTTCCTCCGGAAGCCGGTAAAAGCGCTCCGATGCCATAATCTCCTCTCTTTCCCGCCTGTCTCCGCCCGCCCCGAAGTGGGCCCTTTTTACACAGCAAAGTGACAGGCTGTCACTATTATAGTGACAGCCTGTCACTTTGTCAATGCTCTTCCCGCATATGCGGTATAATATTTCAGTATCTTAACACTTCCCGGAGGTCAGCTTTTCCTGCGTCTGCCGTTTTTCTCTTCCATGGATACATTCTCCTCCTGTTCCCGGAGGTTTTTCAGTACATTGGTTTCCTGGTTGGAGATATGCTCTGCCGCCGCCTTCTTAGCCAGTTCCACATTCCGGTTCCGAAGGGCTTCCGTCATCCGGATATGCTCCGCCATCAGGGATCTCCTGGACTTTTCATCCTTGATGTGCTCCAGCCGGTAGCGGTACATCTGTTCCCGCAGATTATTCAGCATCTGAACCAGCTTCGCGTTGCCGGTACCGTTATAGATAATATCGTGAAAGCTCTCATCGCTCTCGGCGATGCGCATCACATCCCCCGCCCGGACAGCCTGCTCGAAGGCGGCCTGGGCTTCCTCCAGCTTTGCCAGATCCTCCGCTGTCATCCGCTCGCAGGCCAGCTCTATTGCCAGCTTCTCAAGACTTCTCCTGACCTCCAGCACATCCCGCAGGCTTTTCTCGGAGATTCCGGCCACCTGCGCCCCTCTGCGGGGAATCATCACTACCAGCCCCTCCTGCTCCAGCATGCGGATAGCCTCTCTCAGAGGGGTCCTGCTCACGCCGAGCTTACTGGCCAGGGGAATCTCCATCAGTCGCTCCCCCGGTGCCAGGTCTTCCCGGAGTATGGCCTGCCTCAGGGCCTGAAACACAACATCTCTCAGCGGGAGATAGGCGTCGACTTTCATCTCAAGATTATCCAGCATCTTCTTCCCTCCCCTTCCTGTTGTCCCGGCCTCTCCCCGGCTGGTAAGGCTCTGTCAGATATATCTGCTTCAGTCCAAGCTTCTCCGCGTCATCCCGCAGTATGCGGAGTGCCTCCCCGGCCTTTTCCTCATCCCTGAAGATTCCGAACACTGTCGGTCCGCTGCCGCTCATCATGGCCCGTTCCGCACCGAGCAAAACCATTCTGTCCTCCAGCTGCCGGATCTCGGGATGAAGCGCTGCGGTGACATTTTCCAGGGTATTGCCCATGGAAGATATCAGCCTGTCCAGGTCTCCCCTTTTCAGCGCTTCCAGGATTCCTTCCGTGTCCGGCTTCATAGCCCGAAAGGCTTCCGCCTCCGCGGAGACATCATCCTCCGCCGGCGTCATATGGTCCAGTCTGGTATAGATCTCGCCGGTGGAAACGGAGAATCCGGGCTTCGCAATGAGGATGGAACAGGGCATCATCGGCGGAAGCTCCGTCAGAACCTCCCCGATTCCCTCCGCCAGCGCGGTTCCCCGGAGAATGCAGAAGGGCACATCCGCCCCGAGCCTGAGCCCCCGTTCCATAAGCTCTTTG
>JAGBNL010000021.1 GCA_017634415.1 Clostridium sp. | reverse complement strand
GCAGGAGGGACTTATCGCGACGGAGTCTGTTTACAGAGAAGCTGCGGAATCCGGAAGCGAGTTCCATTTCCGGCTTCTCGGGAGAGTGTGCGTGGACGGCTGGTATCACGGGGAAGAACTGTATGAACTCCTGGATGCGGAGACACCGGAATGCCGCAAGATACGGGAGGACAGTGCGGGAGCCTTCGAGGATGGTGTCCGCGCCTATGCAGCGAAGGATTACTTCAGAGCCCGGATTGACATGATTGCGTGTCTTGCCGCGGATGCGGAGGACCGGGCTGCGAGAAGCTACTGTATGAACTGTGACAGAAAGGAGCCGCCGGTGATATGTCAGGCAGAATGATAAAGGACCGGAAAAACGGACGGGGCCCCTTTCTGATGATTCCCATGGCCCTGCAGATATTCCTGGTGCTGACCCTGCTGACTTTACTGATGGGCCATGCGGTCTATCGGATGCAGCTGAAGGGATTTCTGGAGTACGAACTGGAAAATTACCAGGAAATGATGGAACTGTGTGTCAGGACCGGCGTGAACCAGATTCGCCTGGAGAGCAGCGGGGCCGTGCGGGACGGAAAACCGCTGGATCTGGAATCCCTGCATGAAAGGATTGCCGGTGTGGAGTTTGATCCGGCCATGTCCAGAGAAGGTCTGAGCCGGGGATGGAAAGCGTCGGAATACAGCTTTCCCGATTCCAGCCTGTATTTCCAGTATCTGGTTCTCAGGGGCGACGGGCGGGCGCTCCTGATTGACGGCTATTCCGGACTGATGAAGGAACTTGAAGGAGATGATACCCTGGGGGACTACGGATGGCAGGCATTCCGCAGCGGGACCCTGGTAAAGGGGACACTGACCGACGGCAGAGAGGGCGGACCGGAAAAATCAGGCGAACCCGATCCGGAAGCGTATGTCCTCGCGGAGGTGATTCCCGCAGAGACGATCATCACCTATGGTACGCATACGCTGCTCTTCAACCATGTGGGTGCGGGGATAGGCATGGCCTGCAGGGCGGATACCTCTGTTCTCCGGGCAGGATGCAGGAACCGGGCGCTGACCAATACGGCAGTCACCTTCGGTGTCAGCTGGCTGCTCGTGATCGGCATCTGCCTCCTTGTGCACAGGTCCATGCGGATTCTCCGGGTCATGCATCGGGTCATAAGGCGGTTCAGGAATGGCGAGGATGAGGTTCTGGATAACGAGAGCCGGGCCCTGTTTCTTCCGGACCGCACGAAGCCCAGAGAAGAGATGACAGATCTCTCAGAGAGCTTTTATGTGATGGCAAACGGTCTCAGACAGTACCACGACAGCGTGGAGAGCATCCGGGAGCGTTATGAAGCTTTTGTCCCGAAGGTTCTGAGCGCGCTGTTTGACACAAAGGACGTCTTGAAGATTGTGCCGGGAGATGAGGCCCGTGTCAGCGGATGCAGCCTGGAGGTGCGGTTCATCTTTGATCCGGAGGCTGATTCGGCCCAGACAGAGAAAATCCCCGTCATCGCGGCGGAGATGATTGAAGGAAAGGGCGGACTTGTCACTGCGCTGGATGAAACCGGTCTGACCGCTGTATTTCCGGGCAGTACCGGGCCGGATGAGGCGGTGGAACTGCTGCAGAGTCTGACCGAGAAGGAAAGCGGGCTCACGGACTTCCTTCGCAGGACAGATACGGGAGAATTCTGTGTCCGGATCATCGGATCACAGGAACGGATGGCATTTTCCCTGGAAAAGATTGTGTAAAGGAGTATTCAGCATGCCTGTGGCCGCATACCTGAAACAGGAACTGGAAAAAGCGGAACAGCAGCGCCGCCGGAAGAAGGATAAAAACAGAGCCGGCACTGCAGGGCAGACAATGAACGCAGCGAAGAGAGCGCATGCCGTTTCCAATGAGGGCGCCGGGGATCTTATCCGTTCGGGGCTTATTCCTTCTGCCTCGAATGAGCACCTGCGCGGACTTCACGGGGACAATAACGGCGCCTTCGGGACTTACCTTGCGGATCCCGTCCGGGAAACCGGGTCGGAGGTCGTGCACGAAAAGCTGGATAAAGGCACCTACACGGTACAGGGAAACGGGGACAGGGCGGCATTTACCCCGGCCCACTATGCCTCCTATCTGCAGATCTGGGGATCTCCCCGGAAGGCGGTGGAATATTATACCCGGTATCTGGAGCTGCGGGACAAAAAGAAGGAAGATGACCTTGCGCCGGAGGAGGTGGAAGAGCTGGACCAGCTGGAACGGCTGGAAAAGATCGCCCTGGAGTATGACGACGCGAGACATTACATGCAGGAAAAGAAGGCCTATTCCCAGCAGGATATCGATTATGCCTTTTCCCAGAACCGCCACAGAAAGGACGGTTCAAAGAGCGAAATGTTCGGCACCGCCCATTCTCCCGCTGCCATGTATCAGTGTTTTTTCCTGGACGGCGTCTTCGGCGGAATGAAGGAACAGTACCTGAAGGGCGAATCCGACGGCGGTATTCCGGAGGCGGCGGTGAAAGCCCTTTCCGGGGGCGGCACGCCGGAGAATCTGGAAGGCATGAAGAAATGGCTGGATAAATATCTGACGGACTGCGTGAGAAAGCAGAGGCGGGGCATGACCATGATCATGCGCGGTATTTTCCGCTCGGACCCGAAGCATACAAGGATCACTTTTATGCAGCAGCTGGAAAATATTCTCTCGCTGGTCTACCTGAGAAAAGAATTTACCGTGACGGATACGGACCCGCGGATGCTGGCGGCGGACCGCTACATGCGGCGGGCGCTGGAGCTTCTGATGCGCGACCCGGGTTCCGGATTTACAAAATTTGTCAGGATGATTCTGGAGCGTATCCTGGCTGAAAAGGTTTAACTATGTACGAATATAAGGATTATTTTGATCCGGAATATGCAGATGTGCCCTACCGCGCGGCAGCGGAGGAGACGGAGGACTATCTCCGGCTTCTGGACATGATGCTGGAGGGGTATCTGGAGTATAAACGTCTGGATTCGGGGGAAAAGCTTTTTTCCAGAGGTCTGGTGATCACCGAGTCCGAGATGGAGAGCTATTTCAGCATGCCGCCCTATTTACGGGAGCGGGACATGTGCGACCCGGTGCTGGCACATGCGGTGGATGAAGGATTTCGCTATATCGAAGGGAGGGTGGCCCGCACGGCGGGTATTCCGGAGGAGGAAGACCTGCTGACCGCTGAGGAGGATATGCCGGAAGAGCTTTCCGGCGGAGATGGTGTACCGGAAGAGCTTTCCGGCGGAGACGGTGTACCGGAAGAGCTTTCCGGCGGAAATGCCGGATCGGAGGAGCTGTCCGGTGAGGACGGGACGGATACGGAGAACGGCGGGATGGCCATCGACATCCTGTGGATCGATTCCCTGAAGCGTATTTTCGGCCTGGACCGCGCCGGCGTGATGGCGGTTGTCCTGGCGCTGGCATCCGTTCTGGACCGCCGCTATGAGCGAATCTTCGGATTCCTGCAGGATGATATCTCCAGAACCCGGCCCACGGTGGGACTTCTGAATGCCCTGATGGCCAGGGTGACGCCCCGGGAAAGTGCGGGAGACATGCCGTCATTCATGCCGGACGAGGATCTCTTCACCTCGCTTTTTGTAAACAGCGAGGAGGACAGGGGACTGGATACGGTTCTTGCGCTGAATCCGCTGATGAAGAAGATTCTGACGGGGCAGCCCCTGAATGATATGCAGCTGCCGGACCCCCTTGCCATCTACCGGGAAAATGCAGATATCCCCCTCTTTTTTGAGGAGATGGGACCGGAGCTGGTGTACGCCCTGTCGGATCCGCAGCACCTGTTCTTATATATGGAGAACGGGGATGAGGACACGATTCTGCATATTCTGCATCTCTTTGCTCTTTCTCAGGAGATGCCCCTGTATGTGCTGGATTTGAAGCAGCTGACCAGGGGAAGCTCCCGGGATATCTCCGCCTGCCTTGCGGATCTGGCCCTGCGGCTCAGACTGGGGGAGGGACTTCTCGCCGTACGCTATGAGGCGGAGAAGATTCCCGGCGCCGGGGAAGACAGGGAGGCCGCCGGAAGACGGTGGAAGCTTCTGGAGCGCATATCCCGCATATCGGGCGGGGCCTGCGTTGTCCTGTTCGGGGAAAAGGAGGAGCCCGGCGAGCTGATCGTAAAGTCGGTTCCCTTCCTGCGGATTCCTGCGCCGGATGTGAATCTGCGCATGAAGATGTGGACCTGGTTCCTGACGGAAGAGGAAGAAGCGGATATCGCGGAGGATGTGGTGATAGAGGACCTGGCAGACTGCTATGATGTATCCTACAGCATGATCCGGAATACCTGCAGCCACGCGAAAACCGCGGCCAGGGTGCGCAGGCTTCCCCGGGTGACCAGAGAGATGATTCTGGAATCTCTGCGGCAGCTGAACCAGGTGGATTTCTCCGGCCTGGCGAACTATGTGCCGGCCGCTTATACCTGGGAGGATATCACCATCACCGAGGATCAGCGCAATGTGCTGAAGACCGCCTGCGACCGCTGCCGTCTCCGCAACCGTGTGGGACGTGGCTGGGGGCTTATCCGGAAGAATTCCTACGGCAACGGCGTAAGCCTCCTGCTGTACGGACCTCCGGGCACCGGCAAGACCATGGCTGCCCAGGTGGTGGCGGGTGAGCTGGGAATGCCGCTGTACCGCGTGGACATTTCCCAGATCTTTTCCAAGTATATCGGTGAGACCGAGAAGAATCTTTCGATGATTTTTGATGCCGCCAGGGGATCCAACGTGATCCTGTTCTTTGACGAGGCGGACGCGCTGTTCTCCAAGCGTACGGAGATCAATAATTCCAATGACAAATATGCCAACTCCGAGACGGCATATCTTCTGCAGAAGATTGAAGAGTATGACGGGATGTCTATCCTGGCCACCAACCTTTACACGAACTTCGATACAGCCTTTGTCCGGAGAATCACCTATGCGGTGCGGCTGGACAGCCCGGACGAGGAGGCCAGGTACATCCTCTGGTCCACCATGCTGCCGCAGAGTGCAAGGGTGGAGAAGGATATTCCTTTCCGCTTCCTTGCGAAGAAGTTCGAGCTTTCGGGATCCAACATCAAGGCGATTCTCTTCAGCGCAGCCTATATGGCAGGGGCGGAGGGAAAGGACATCAGCATGGCGCATATCGTGCGGGCCATGGAGTATGAGTTCCGGAAGCTGGGACGGTTTATCGACCGGGAGGCCTTCGGACCCTACGCGGAATACCTGAGCATGCCGGGAAAAGAGACAGGAGAGTAATATGGGATTCAGTTCCATCAGCGAGGTGGGAAGCCACATCGTATCCATACTGAGAAAAGAGCTTGTACCGGATGTGATTCAGCATTCGACGGCGGTCGGCGTGTGCAGTCCGGAGGACCACGGCGACCTGGTGGTGGGCGTCTATCTCTATGACATCGGACCCAACAACGATATCGTGGAGCGGGGCATGGTCGCGAAGGACCGCCATGTTCAGGTCTTTCCGTCCACATTTCTGACGCTCCGCTATATGATCACGGTCTGGTCCATGGGAGACCAGCGGTATAAGACCCAGGAGGAGCACAGGATTCTGGGCAGGGTCATCCAGGCCCTTTCGGACAATGCCGTCATCGGCCAGACCAGCAGCCTGTACGGGGCGCCGATGGATACCAGAATTGAGATGGAGCGGATCGAGCCGGGAGAGAAGCTGCGGATCTGGAATTTCCCGAACAAGCCCTATCAGCTGTCCCTGTTCTACAGGGCGCAGCCGGTGGAGATCACTTCGAGGCGGAGCCGTCTCACACCCACCCGGGTGCGCGATATCCGTGTATTCCTGCAGGATTCTCTGGGAGAGGAGCTGGAGGCTGTCTCTTCCGGACGCACCCTGGTTGTCCTGTGTACAGACAGGGAAACGGGCCGCCCGGTGGAGGGCAGCGCGGTCAGAGTCTCCATGGAGCACGCCGGCCGGCCGCTGCTGAAGGAAGGCTGCTACCGTATCTTCACCCATATCGACAGAGACACGGATGTGCTTCACTGTACAAGCGCCATCTATGAGCCGAAGGAAGTGGAAGTGGACCTGAAGAAATGGGATGGTTCCGAGGTTCTGGAGATTGAACTGGAACCGGGCCCCCATTATCCGAAGAAAGAGCAGCCCTCCTTTGATACGGAGGAAGAGAGGAACTGACAGAAGGGATATGAGAAAGAGATTTCTGATCATTCTGACATCCATGGTTATGGCGATGACCCTTACGGCCTGCGGAAGAGCAGGAGACGGGAAACAGAAGACAGATAACGCTTCCGCGCAGTCCGAACAGGAAAAAGACGGGATTCCCGGAGATGTGCAGGAAAAATCCGGAGACGCCGCCGCGCCGGAGCCGGACGGTGATGTGACTCCGATCTCTCTTGAACCCGGGCTTTCCGCGGCCGTATGCGATTACCTGTTTGACAGCGTCGGGGCGCAGACGGAATCCGGGGAGGTTGTGATTCCCGGTTTTATTGCCGTGAAGTCAGATGAGAAAAATCCGGAGAATATCCGGGTATGGGGAGATTTCTGGTATATGACCTATGACCTCCAGGGAGATGTTCTCCTCTCCGGGGAGGGAAGGGAATATTCCGGATGCATGCATTTCCGGCAGGAAGACGGACAGTATGTCTTTCAGAGCATGGATTTCATATCCCGGGACACGGGGGAATTTGCCAGAAAAAAGCTGTTCGGAGAAAGCTTTGCGGCATGGATGAAGCTGCAGGCAGATTACAGAACGCGGGAGGAGACCCGCGCACAGCTGATTGCGGATTACGCGGGAGCCTTCGGTCTTCCGGCCGTATCCTACCAGGATTACGGCTGGAATCCGCAGAAGCTGCCGGTCCCATGCCCGGATGAGGAGAATGTATTCTGTTATGTCGCCCATCGGGGCCGGGAGGCGGCTGCGGCCGCCCGGAATGCGCCGGAGGAGGAAGTGCCGCAGGAAGAAGCCTATGTGGTCAAACGGGGCGATACTCTGGGAAAGATTGCCGGGAAATACGGCGTATCCATCGAGACGCTGGCGGAACGGAACCGGGACACCATCATCCGGTCCGCGCGGTCCCGGGGAATTCAGTCGGAGGATCTCATGCGGTGTGCCGACTATATCTTCCCGGAGGAGATCCTGGCGATACCCGCGGGGGATTAAGGAGAGTAAATCTCCGGGTACTCCGGTCCGTCTTTGATTAAAGAAGGAGAGAACTTGAAAAAATGGATTGCGGCAGGGACTTTACTGCCGTGAAGGAACAGTTCGCAAAGAACGGCACCGAATTCGACGTGAAATATGCGGCGGAGATCGGAAAGGCCGGGGATGTGACCTTCTATAATTACATGGAGCCGAATGAGGATTACACCGACGGCCTGGAGAAAGAGTACGCCGAGGAGTACCGGAAGCTGCGCGGCGCACTGGAGGATGCCTTCACAAAGGCAGAGTATACCGCCCCGGAGGCTTAAGGCACAGGGCGCGGCAAGCTCTCTTGAGTCAGAAGCGTCTCTCCAGGTCAAGGAGGTACGCTTTGCGTGCCAGGCCCCCGGCATAGCCGGTAAGACTTCCGTCGGAGCCGATAACCCGGTGACAGGGAATCAGGATGGAGATGGGATTGCGGCCGACGGCGCCCCCTACCGCCTGGGCGGACATCCGGGGGATACCGCTGTTTTCCGCATACAGGCCTGCAAGCTGGCCGTAGGTCCGGGTTTCCCCCCGGGGAATCCGGCGCAGGAGTTCCCAGACAGCCTTCTGAAAGGGTGTCCCGGCGGGATTCAGAGAAGGCATAAAATCGGGAACCTTCCCGGAAAAATAGAGTTCAAGCCATCTCCCGGTTTCTTCAAAGACCGGGAGATGTTCATTTTCCGGGGCAGAGGACGGAAGGGCAGGAAAATGCTTCTGCCCGTCAAACCACAGTCCGGTGAGGGATACACCGTCACCGGCCATCGTGATATCCCCCAGAGGGGAAGACGCATGGCACAGATACAGCATGGGGAAATCTCCTTGTGAATCGTAAAAATATCTTAATTGATTATACCATATCAGGCGGAAGGGATATGATATGATGCAGGAGAAAGAACATGTAACTGTTCAGCATTAATTATACACGGGTCAGGCACATATCCTGACAGAAAAGGAAGGACAGGGGATGTGGAGTATCAGTGAACTGAAGATGAGAGGAAAGGCGGCCATGAAGGCCAATTACCTGGCGTCTGTCCTGGTGGCTGTGGTCCTCGGGGCGGTGACCAGGGGAAATCTCGGAGTGACGGTGCGGACCACATCAGAGACGGTGGGGCGGGCCAGTGACCTGGAGAGCCTGCGAATGACGCTTCTGAACCATCCGGAGATTGCCGCAGCGGCTGCCGTGGCTTTGTCCGGCGCGACGCTGTGTTCCACTCTGATGAAGCTTCTGCTGTTTAATCCCCTGCAGGTGGGCTGCCAGAATTTCTATATCCGGAACAGCATGGGCGTCGGACGTCCGGAGGATATGAAGGAAGGCTTCCGGCACTGGGGAGACAAGGTGTTCACCATGTTTCTGAAGGACCTGTTCCTGTTCCTGTGGGCCCTGCTTTTCATTATTCCCGGAATTATCAAGGGTTACTCCTACATGATGGTGCCCTATATTCTGGCGGAGGACCCGACGGTCAGCGGGACGGAGGCGATCCGGCGCTCCCGGGAGATGATGAGAGGGCAGAAATGGAACGCCTTTCTGCTGGACCTGTCATTTCTCGGCTGGGACCTGCTGGCGGTGCTCACCTGCGGAATTCTGTGGATATTCTATGTCAATCCCTACAGAAACTGCACCAGGGCGGAGCTTTATCAGCGGCTGAAGTCCGCATATCAGCAGAACATATGGCAGCAGCAGAATAATACGTGGCAGCAGCAGAGCTGGCAGTGATACAGCAATACAATGCGGGGCTGCCGCATGAAACATATGATGCATAAATATGTTTCGTGCGGCAGCCCGGTTCTTTTCTGCGGTTTGCAATCCGGATGTTTACTTCCCGTAGGTCAGGGAGAATACATCAGCCATACGTTTTTTCCTGCAGTCGGCACAGAGCGTATCGGGTTCCGTGGCGGCTTTTTCTGCGGCCAGTGCAAGTTCCTGGCGGGTGCCGATGACGGTGCCGCAGTCCGCGCACCGTACCAGGGGGAAGGTCTTTCCCCAGATGGTGCGGGTATCGGAGGTTTCCGTTATATCTATGGCGCCTGTGGGGCAGACGTAGGCGCAGCTGCCGCAGCCCACACAGACGGAGCTCTCCTCATGATAGGGTGTTGCGATTTCTTTGGTGACGCCCCGGTTGACGGTGGAGATGGCGCCTACCGAGAGTTCGGCGCAGGCCCTGACACAGAGACCGCACATGACGCAGCGGCTGCCGTTTACGCTCACAAACCGCGGGATATCCTCCGCGCCGTATTTTTCGCAGAGAGTCTTTATTTCCGGACTGTCGGGAGCCCGCTTCATAAGCAGGGTCAGGATCATGCGGCGGTCCTTTTTTATGCGCTCGCTCTGTGTAAACACTTCACATTCCTGATTCACCGGGTAGACACAGGAGACCACTACCTTCTTCCGGCCCCGTTCCGACACCTCCACGATGCACAGGCGGCAGGAGCCCTGCCCGGCAAAGCTGTCATGATGGCAGAGGGTGGGAATCTCGATGCCGTTTCTGCGGGCGATCTGCAGCAGATATTCACCTTTTTCGCAGGAGCAGGATTTTCCGTCGATAATGATATTCATGGTCAGTCCTCCTTCCCCAGGGTAAAGACAGAATCAAACCGGCAGGCTTCCCGGCAGCTTCCGCAGCGGATACATGCCTCTGTATTGATTGTATAAGGTGATTTGGGCTGTCCGGTAATAGCCCCGGCGGGACAGGCCCGCATGCATGCGCCACAGCTGCGGCACTTGCCGGGATCGATGGCAAACCGGGTCAGCTCCTTGCAGACGCCGGCGGGGCATCTGTGTTCCAGAATATGGGCTTCGTACTCATCCCGGAAGTAGCGGAGGGTGGTCAGGACCGGATTGGGAGCGGAGGTGCCCAGAGCGCACAGGGCAGCATCCTGCATCATCTCTCCCAGTTCCTCCAGAAG
>JAGBNL010000020.1 GCA_017634415.1 Clostridium sp. | reverse complement strand
GACGCACTGAAGGCATCCCTGAAGGGTTCCAACAAGACGGTGGTGCTGGATGAGAACAGCGAAATTGCCAGGATTCTGCAGGGAAACCTGGAGCCGTAACCTCTCGCCCCTTCGGGGCGAGCAGTAAAGGAAGTGCCTGATCGTGATACGAATCAATCAGCTGAAAATATCAATTGACCATACCGAGGAGGATCTCCGGCGCAAGGCGGCAAAGCTGCTGCACATTGCGCCGGAGGAGATCCTCAGCCTGGATATTGTCCGCCGTTCTCCCGATGCGAGAAAGAAGGACAATATTCTTTTTTCTTATATTGTGGATGTCCGTGCCCGGAATGAGGAGAAGCTGGTAAAGAGAGCAAAAAGTCCGGATATCATGATTCGGAAGGATGCGGCGTATCATTTTCCGGAATCCGGGAATGCGCCGCTGAAGCACCGGCCCGTCATCATCGGCTTCGGCCCGGCGGGGATGTTCTGTGCTCTGTTTCTTGCGCGGGCGGGATACCATCCCCTGGTGCTGGAGAGAGGACAGGACGCGGACACCAGGAAGGCGCGGGTGGCCCGCTTCTGGGAGACGGGGGAGCTGGACGGAGAATGCAACATCCAGTTCGGCGAAGGCGGCGCAGGAACCTTCTCCGACGGAAAGCTCAACACCATGGTGAAGGATGCCTCCGGCAGAAACCGTCAGGTTCTGGAGGAGCTTGTCCGGTTCGGGGCGGATTCCTCCGTGCTGTGGGACAGCCATCCCCATGTGGGAACCGATGTGCTGACCGAGGTCGTCAAAAATATCCGCGGGGAGATATGCCGTCTCGGGGGCGAGATACGCTTCGGCGCCCGGGCGGATGATTTTATCACGGAGAACGGAAAAATAACCGGGGTCCTTGCGGGAGGCGAACTGATTCCCGCGGATGTGGTGGTATTTGCCGCAGGGCATTCCGCCCGGGATACCTTCTGTGCCGTTCACAGACGGGGGATTCCCATGGAGGCGAAGGCATTTGCCATAGGGGTCCGCATACAGCATCCCCAGGAAATGATCAACATTTCCCAGTATGGAATGGCGGATCCGGGGATTCTTGGCCCGGCTCCCTACAAGGTGACCTGCAGGGCCCGGAGCGGCAGGGGCGTGTATTCCTTCTGCATGTGTCCCGGAGGATATGTGGTGAACGCTTCCTCAGAGCAGGGCATGACTGCCGTCAATGGAATGAGCTACCATGACCGGGGCGGGAAGAACGCCAACAGCGCCATCATCGTAACGGTTGGTCCGGAGGATTTCCCCGGCGGGGATGTTCTCTCCGGCATGGAGTTTCAGCGGAATCTGGAACGGGCAGCCTTCCGGGCAGGAGAAGGCGCCATACCGGTGCAGCTTTTCGGAGACTATTCGGCAGACCGGATTTCCCGCGCCTTCGGCGGTGTGGAGCCTGCCTTCCGGGGACAGTACCGCTTCGGCGATGTGAGAGGGATTTTCCCGGCCTCCATTGCGGAGGACATCGGCGAAGGAATCCGTTACTTCGGCAGGCGGATCCGCGGATTTGACCGGGATGACGCCATTCTGGCCGGCGTGGAGAGCAGAACCTCCTCCCCGGTCAGGATACTGAGAGGGGAGAGCCTTCAGTCGGAGACGGAGGGATTCTATCCCTGCGGGGAAGGCGCGGGCTACGCCGGAGGCATCACGTCCGCGGCCATGGACGGAATGCGCATCGCGGAAGCTGTCGCCGCAAAATACAGGCCGTAAAGCATCAGGAAGAGGAAAAAGCAGAATGGATTACAGCAAAAAAGCACTGAGAAAAACCGTGAAGGAGCTCAGACAGGGCATTGCACCGGAAGACAAGGCAGAGTGGGACAGAAACCTGGAGGAAAACCTCAGGGGATTCCATCTGGAGAATTCCCCGGTTGTATATGCATACATCAGCGTGAAGGGAGAAACGGAGACCGGCGGGATTCTGGAAAAGCTTCTGCATGCCGGCGTGAGAGTGGCTGTTCCCCGGGTTATGAGGGATGCGTCGGGAAAATGGCTGGACTTCTATTTCATCTCCGGAAAAGAGGATCTGGAAGCGGGTACCTTCGGTCTTCTTGAGCCGAAGTTCACCTGTGAAAAGGCGGAGGATGCGAACTGCCCCGTGATTGTTCCGGGGGTGGCTTTTACGCCGGAGTGTATCAGGAACGGTTACGGCGGCGGATTCTATGACCGGCTTTTCGAAAAGGAGCCGAATCATCTGAAAATTGCCATCGCCTATGACTTCCAGATATTTGAGCAGGTGGAGCATGACGCCCTGGACGTGCGGATGGATTATGTTGTCACGCCGACACAGATTTATTCCAAAAAGAACTGAATGAGGAAAAACAAATGTATATCACAAAACGATGGGCTGCGGTACTCCTTGCTGCCGCAGCGCTGAACCTGACAGCCTGCGGAGGAGCTGCCCAGACGGGAAATGCCGCAGCGCAGGAAAGTGCAGAAGAGACAGGATACGGATTTTCCTTTAACGGAACACGCTATCAGCCCGGAATGGACGCGGAAGAGGCGCTGAAGCTCCTCGGAGAGCCCACGGGAAGCAGGGACGTCAACAACTGTGCCAGGGGCGCCGTGAGAAAGGCCTACAGCTACGGAGACGGGGATTTTGAGGTCTTTGCGGACCTGAACGCGGATGAGACAAAGGACGTGGTCAAAACCATCACGCTGATGTCGGAGAGGGTCAGCACGGAAGAAGGGCTGAAGGTCGGAGACCCCGTATCCCGCATACAGGAAGTTTACCCCGAAGCGAAGGATGAAGCGGGGGAATATATTGCAGACCTGGACGGAATCCGTATTATCATAAGTCAGAATAAGCTCAGAGGAATCATATCCTATATCACCTACGAGGAAACACCGGAACAGTAGGAAAAGACTTTACTTTTTGCAGCCTGTTTGCTATTATATTAGGACGTATCGGTATGGAAGGTACGCCAGGGCGTACCTTTGAACCGCTCTAAGCCGCGGGGCTCTCGCCCCTTTGGGGCGGGCTGAAAAAGGAGTGTCTCTCTGCAGATGACTGAATTTGATTACGAAAGCGTGGATTTATCCGCTCTTCCGCCTGATACCGAGCCTGCGAGACAGCGGTACTTTATCGCGAGACTGCGTCAGTATACGGCACGGGAGGCCGAACGGCGGGGATATCCCCTGACATATCATGTGGCGACCTTCGGGTGCCAGATGAATGCCCATGATTCCGAAAAGCTCCGGGGAATTCTGAAGGAGTCAGGATATACGGAGACCGACGGGGAAGAAGCCGATCTGGTCCTGTACAATACCTGCACCGTCCGGGAGAATGCGGACCAGCGGGTTTACGGAAGACTGGGACGTCTGGGCAGCATCCGGAAGAAGAATCCCGGCATGATGATTGCCCTGTGCGGCTGCATGATGCAGGAAGCCCATGTTATTGAAAAGCTCAGGAAAAGCTATCCCTTTGTCGATATTATCTTCGGCAACATGAACAACTATAAGCTGGCGGAGCTTCTCTCCGAGAGAATTGACGGAGGGCGCCAGGTGATTGATATCATCCGGGAAAAACGCAGGATCGTGGAAGACCTTCCGGCCGACCACAAGTATTCCTTCAAATCCGGACTGAATATCATGTACGGCTGCAACAACTTCTGCAGCTACTGCATCGTTCCCTACGTGACCGGAAGAGAACAGAGCCGGACGCCGGAGGATATCCTGGCGGAGGCGGAGGATCTGGTCCGGCACGGCGTTGTGGAGATTATGCTTCTCGGGCAGAATGTGAATTCCTACGGGAAGACGCTGGAGCACCCGGTATCCTTTGCGGAGCTGCTGAGACGCCTGGAGAAGATAGATGGTCTTCGCCGAATCCGGTTTATGACATCCCATCCCAAGGACCTGTCGGATGAACTCATCGAGACCATCAGAGAGTCCGGCAAAATCTGCAGGCATCTTCATCTGCCTCTCCAGTCCGGAAGCACAGGGATTCTCCGGGAGATGAACCGGCATTATACAAAGGAACAGTATCTGGCCCTTGCGGAAAAAATCCGCGAAAGAATCCCGGATATGGCCATCACTACGGATATCATCGTGGGATTCCCCGGGGAAACCGAGGAGGATTTCCTTGAAACGGTTGACGTGGTGAGAAAGGTGCATTTCGACGGCGCATTTACCTTCATTTATTCCAGACGGACCGGCACACCGGCGGCAGCCATGGAAAACCAGGTTCCGGATGATATCGTAAAAGACCGCTTTGAACGTCTGCTCGAGGTTGTGCAGGAAGAAGCCTCGGCAATGTGCAAAAGAGGAGAGGGCCGGATTCTTGAGGTCCTTGCGGAAGAGAAGGATGACCATATGGAGGGCTGGCTCTCCGGGCGGCTGTCCAACAATATGCTGGTGCATTTTCAAGGTCCTGAAAACCTGATTGGAAAAATTGTGAGAGTAAAGCTCACAGAGTCCAAAGGTTTTTATTATATTGGAACACTTTGTCCAGATGAATTACAGGAGGAATAGTCCAATGAAAAGATTAAAACAGGCTGCCTGCGCACTGCTTGCGGCCTCACTGGTGGCAGGAAGCGGATTCGCGTCCTATGCAGGCCCTGCGGATGATATCGCCCAGGCGGAAGCCACAGGAGAAACCGTTTCTTACCCGGAAAAGACAGAGGCTGCCGAGACTGCGGCGGAGACCGCTTCCAGCCAGGAAACCGTGGTAACTGAGACCGCCGCTCCCCAGGAGACTGCAGCTCCTCAGGAAACAGCTGCACCGGCGCCGGAGGCACAGCCCTCCCAGGCGGCACCGGCAGAGATTCCGACCATTGACCCGAATCTCGCTGTAGGTGTGGGACAGGATCCCGCAGCTGTCCAGGAGATGGCGCAGAAGAATGCGGCAGCAAGACAGCTGGCATGGGAGAGCGCAGCACCGCTGGTCAATCCCATCGAGTATTACATGACGGCAGGCACCACCCTGGATACGAAGAATGTTCAGGCAGGCTACTTCCCGCTGCGGATTGATTTCTGCAGAGACGGCGCCAATAACATTGTTGCCGTGGCCCTGACTCTCAGCGGCTACAGCAAGGTCGGCGGCATCTCCTACAGAGGCTACAACTCCGCAGGCGGATATCTGCTCTGGAGACACGACGGCGATCCCACTGGATTCGCCCATGCAGGATGCGTTGTGGAAGGCATGCAGATCCAGCTCTCCGGTTACCTGGAGAAGGAGTACGATGTCTACTACCGCGTTTCCACCGCTTCCCAAGGATTCCTCGGATGGGCCAAGAACGGCGAGATTGCCGGTGCCATCGATGTTGAAGGCATTACCGACCTTGAGGTGCAGATCGTGCCGAAGGGCAGCGGCGCTCCGGCGGGCACCAACAAGCCCAGATATTACTCCGACAAGACACCGCGCCTGCAGGTTTCCGACGGCGGCACAACCTACACCAATGCTGACGGTTCACCTTACACCGGATGGCTTGATGATGACAGGAAGCGCTACTACTTTGAGAACGGTCAGGCTGTCACCGGATGGAAGTACATCGACGGACTGAAGTTCTACTTCTACAACAACGGCGTTCTCTGCCAGGATGTGGACGAGCTCATCGGAAAGCAGTCCTCCTACATCCTGAAGGTAAACAAGACCATGAACTGCCTGACAGTCTATGCGCCGGACGGCAGCAACGGATATATCATCCCGGTGAAGGCGATGATGACCTCCGTGGGTGACGATACCCCGATTGGCACCTTCCACACACCGGAGAAGTTCCGCTGGCATCTGATGATCGATGACAGTTATACCCAGTGGTCTACCAGAATCACCCAGGGCTTTATGATGCACACCATCACCTATGAGAAGCCCGACAACATGTGGATGAACAACTGGGGCTACAACAACCTGAGTGTTTCCCGGTCTCACGGCTGCGTCCGCCTGATCGCGAAGAACGCAAAGTGGATTTACGACAACTGTGCAATCGGTACCGCAGTGACAATCTACGAGGATGCGACATCCCCGTCGCCCTTCATGATTCCTGACCAGGTATCCATTTCCTTCGCACAGAGATGGGATCCCACCGATCCGACAGTTGTTCTGAACTGATTATCATAACTAAGTGCGAGGCGGTGAACAGGCCCGATTCTTCATCGGGCCATTTCGCCGCCTTTTGGACGTTTTAATAGTGAGAGGTATTACGTGGCACTTTCCCCGATGATGACACACTATCTGGAGATGAAGAAGCAGTATCCCGACTGTATTCTTTTTTACCGGATCGGTGATTTTTATGAGATGTTTTTTGAGGACGCGCAGACCGCGTCCAAGGCACTGGAGCTGACCCTTACGGGAAAGGACTGCGGCCTGGAGGAGCGCGCCCCCATGTGCGGCGTTCCTTTTCACGCCGTGGACAACTATATCGCAAGGCTTGTCAAAAAGGGATATAAGGCGGCCATCGCGGAGCAGGTGGAAGATCCGAAGCTCGCGAAGGGCCTGGTTAAGCGTGAGGTTATCCGCGTCATTACGCCGGGAACACTGCTGAACTCCGGGGAGACGGAAGAAAACCGCAACAATTACCTGATGTGCATCGTATGGACCGACGGCACCTGCGGCGTCTCCACGGTGGATGTCAGTACCGGCGATTATTACGTGACGGAAGTGAAGAGTACCAGAAGTCTTCTGGATGAAATCTACCGCTTCTCGCCCTCAGAGATTGTGTGCAACGAAGCCTTTACCATGTCCGGCGTGGACACAGAAGACCTGAAGGAGCGGCTGAACATCACCGTATCCTGCCTGGACAGCACCTGTTTCTCGGACGAGCGCACAAAGAGTCTTCTGCTGGAGCATTTCCATGTGCAGAGTCTTCAGAGCCTCGGAATAGACGAATTCCGTACCGGTACCATCGCCGCGGGAGCTGTCCTGGCCTATCTGTATGACACGCAGAAAAACCATCTCGACCATCTCACCAGGATTACCCCCTATACCACGGGGCAGTTCATGATGCTGGACAACTCCACAAGGCGGAATCTGGAGCTTACGGAGACGCTGCGGGAAAAGCAGAAGCGGGGAACACTGCTCTGGGTTCTGGACAGGACAAAGACCGCCATGGGCGGCAGACTTCTGCGCAGCTTCATTGAGCAGCCTCTGATTGACCGGGATGCCATCCTTGCGCGCCAGAATGCCGTGGAAGAATTCAACATGAATTACATTTCCAGGGAAGAGATCTCCGAGTATCTGGGTCCCGTCTACGACCTGGAGCGTCTCATCGGAAGAATCAGCTATAAAACCGCCAATCCCAGGGACCTGAACGCCCTGGCGGCCTCCCTGGAAATGCTTCCCCATATCCGGGAAGAGCTCTCGCATTTTACCAGCAGTCTTCTGAAGGAGACGGCGGAGGCCATCGATCCCCTGGAGGATATCAGCTCTCTCATACATTCTGCCATCGCCGAAGAGCCCAATGTCATGCTCCGCGAGGGCGGCATCATCCGGGAAGGCTACAGCGCCGAGGCGGATGAGCTGCGCCGGGCGAAGACCGACGGCAAGACCTGGCTTGCGAATCTGGAGGCTTCCGAGAGGGAAAAAACCGGCATAAAGAACCTGAAAATCAAATACAACAAGGTGTTCGGATATTATTTTGAGGTCACCAATTCCTTTAAGGACCTGGTGCCGTCCTATTTTATCCGGAAGCAGACGCTGGTGAACGCGGAGCGGTATACCACGGATGAGCTGAAGCTTACGGAGGAGAAAATACTGGGCTCGGAGGATCGGCTCAACGCCCTGGAGTACGACCTGTTCTGCGAGGTGCGGGATCACATCGGCGCCGAGGTGGTGCGCATCCAGAAATCCGCCCACGCCATCGCGCTCACGGATGTTCTGGTGTCCCTGTCCTCCGTCGCATCCCGCTACAATTACGTGAAGCCCGCCATCAACGAGAAGGGCGTGATTCACATCAAAAACGGCAGACACCCCGTGGTGGAGCGGATGCTCAGGAATGACATGTTTGTCGCCAACGATACTCTGCTGGACAACGGGAAGAACCGTTTTGCCATCATCACCGGTCCCAATATGGCCGGCAAATCCACCTACATGAGGCAGACGGCCCTCATTACCCTGATGGCCCAGATCGGATCCTTCGTTCCCGCCGAGGAGGCGGATATCGGGATCTGCGACCGCATATTCACCAGGGTCGGTGCGTCCGATGACCTGGCCTCCGGCCAGAGCACCTTCATGGTGGAGATGACGGAGGTGGCCAATATTCTCCGGAATGCGACCCGCTCCAGCCTCATCATCCTGGATGAGATCGGGAGAGGCACCAGCACACTGGACGGGCTTTCCATCGCCTGGTCCGTGGTGGAATATGTCAGCAACGTGAAAACCCTGGGGGCAAAGACCCTTTTTGCCACCCATTACCATGAGCTGACAGAGCTGGAGGGCGCGCTGGCAGGCGTAAA
The DNA here is from genome assembly GCA_017634415.1 of Clostridium sp. GTDB lineage: Bacteria > Bacillota > Clostridia > Lachnospirales > Lachnospiraceae > Clostridium_R. The sequence goes on along the minus strand of JAGBNL010000020.1, from coordinate 14,381 downwards.
GAATTACTGCATCGCCGTGCGGGAACAGGGAGATGACATCATCTTCCTCCGCCGGATTATCCGGGGCGGTGCGGATAAGAGCTACGGAATTCAGGTGGGCAAGCTGGCGGGAATTCCCGATGCCGTGATCCAGCGGGCAAAGGAGATTCTGGAGGCGCTCGGAGACGCAGATATCGCGGCCAGGGCCAGGGAGCTGGCGGACGGAAGCGCCACCACAAGAAAGCGCATCGCGAAACAGGACGAGGTGGATCGGAATCAGATGTCCTTTGCGGGCACCGTGAACTACGAAGAGATCATCCAGGAGATTCTGAGCCTGAAGGTGAATCTCATGTCGCCCCTGGAAGCGCTGAACGAGCTGGATAAACTGCAGAACCGACTGAAGAACAGATGGGAGGGATAAGTCCGTGCCGGAAATCCATGTTCTTGACCAGGATACCATCAATCAGATAGCGGCAGGGGAAGTAATAGAGAGACCGGCCTCCGTACTGAAGGAGCTTCTGGAAAATGCCATCGATGCCAAAGCTTCCGCCATCACCGCTGAAATACGGGACGGCGGACTGTCCGTGATCCGTATCACAGATAATGGCTGCGGCATGTCCGCGGAGCAGATTCCCACCGCTTTCTTAAGTCATGCCACCAGCAAAATCCGGAACGCGGAGGATCTGGTCAGCATCGCTTCTCTGGGCTTCCGCGGCGAGGCACTGTCAAGCATCGCGGCTGTGGCAAAGGTGGAAGTGATCACCAGGACGCCGGGGAGCATCTCCGGAAGCAGGTACCGCATCGAGGGCGGGAAGGAGATTGCCCTGGAGGAGGTGGGTGCGCCCGAGGGAACCACATTTCTGGTAAGAGATCTGTTCTTCAACACGCCGGCCCGGAGAAAATTCATGAAGACGCCGGCTTCGGAGGGAACCCATGCGGCTTCCATCGTGGAGAAGATTGCCCTGTCCCATCCGGAGATATCCTTCCGTTTTATCCAGAACGGACAGACAAAGCTCTTTACCTCCGGAAACGGCAGTCTCCGGGATATTATCTATACCGTCTACGGGCGGGAAATCACAAAGAATCTCATCGAGGTGAAGGGCGGCGCTTCGCCCATCACCGTGAGCGGCTTTATCGGAAAGCCTGTCATCGCCAGAGGAAGCCGCAGCTTTGAAGTATATTTCATCAACGGGAGATATATCAGGAACGGACTCATCGGAAAGGCGATAGAGGACGCGTTCAAGCCCTGGATGATGCAGCATAAATATCCCTTTACCATGCTGAATTTCGAGGTGGATCCCACCTTTATCGACGTCAACGTCCATCCTTCCAAGCTGGAGCTCAGATTCCGGAATGATGAGACGGTTTACCGGACCATTTACCATCTGATTTCCGTCACCCTGTCCGGACAGGAGCTGATACCGGAGGCGGATCCTTCTGAGAACGAACCGGCGGCGGACCGGGAGGCGGCCGCGGCTCCGACGCGGGACCAGGGCGGCCTCAGAGCCGTGAGATTCCGCGATGTGTTCCCTGCGCCTTCCCGGACGGCTGCGGAAAAGAAGGATACAGTATACCCGGCAGCCGGGACGGCGGAAGGGGGATTTCCGAATTCTGCGGGACGGATTGAAGAGCCGGTAAGCTCTTATGAGGCAAAGCCCCGTCCGGAGACGGAATCCGTTCCGTTAAAGCCCGTCCCGGCGGAGCCATTTTCCCTTAAGCCCGTACCGGAATTCCGGGAAGAAGAGCCGGAGAGTCGGGAAGAAAAGCCGGAGAAGCGGGATGAGAAGCCGGAGAACCGGGAAGAGAAGCCGGAGAGCCGGGAAGAGGCCGCGGCAGGACAGGAGACTGTAACCGGAAAGCCGGAACAGATGACCATGTTTGCGGAAAAGCTTCTGACGCCGGAGGCGCGGCTCAGACACCGGATCCTCGGACAGGTCTTTAAAACTTACTGGCTGGTGGAATTCGGGGAGAATCTCTATATCATTGACCAGCATGCCGCCCACGAGAAGGTTCTCTATGAACGCATGATCAGAACGCTGCGGGACAGAAGCTTCACATCCCAGATGGTGAATCCTCCCATCGTGATGACGCTGTCGGCGGAGGAAGCTCTGATGTTTTCCCGCTATGAAGAAGACCTTAAAAATCTGGGGTTCGAAGCAGAGCCCTTCGGCGGGAGAGAATATGCCCTCCGGGCGATTCCGGACAATCTGTTCTCCGTGGACAAGGGAGAACTGTTCCTGGAGATTCTGGACAGTCTGACCGAGGAGAGCGGTATCGTCACGGGAGAGACCCTGAATCACAGGATTGCCACCATGGCCTGCAAGGCTGCCGTCAAGGGCAACAACAGGCTGTCGGAGGAGGAAGCCTCGGCCCTGATCGACGAGCTTCTTCTGCTGGACAATCCCTATGCATGCCCCCACGGCCGTCCCACCATCATCTCCATGAGCAGGTCGGAGCTGGAGAAAAAGTTCAAACGAATCGTCTGATAAAAAGCGGGGCTTGCAGAACGGAGAAATATGATGCAGGAAAAGAAACCACTTATCGTGATTGCCGGTCCCACCGCCTCCGGAAAAACCGCGCTGTCCATCGATCTTGCCGGGCGCATCGGCGGAGAGATCATCAGCGCGGATTCCATGCAGGTGTACCGGCATATGGATATCGGCTCGGCCAAGGTGACGCCGGAGGAGATGCAGGGCATCCCCCACCACCTGATAGACGTGCTGGACCCCACGGAGGAGTTCAACGTGGTGGTCTTCCAGAAGCTGGCCGGGGAAGCGATCCGTGAGATAGAAAGCCGCGGCCATATTCCGGTTATCGTCGGCGGGACAGGCTTTTACATCCAGGCCCTTGTCTACGATATCGACTTTACAGAGACGGAGGAAGATTCCGCCCTCCGGGAGGAGCTGGCGGAGATTGCCCGTCTTAAGGGGCCGGGAGAGCTTCACCGGATACTGGAGGAGGCAGATCCCGCATCTGCCCGGGCCATCCATGAGAATAACGTAAAACGGATGATACGGGCCCTGGAATTCTACCGGCAGACGGGAAAGCGTATCTCAGAGCACAATGAACAGGAGAGAGGAAAGGAATCTCCCTGGAATCTTTTCTACTATGTGCTTACCATGGAACGATCCCTTCTCTATGACCGCATCAACCGACGGGTGGACAGAATGATGGAGCAGGGGCTTCCGGAGGAAGTGGAGCGCCTGCGTCAGATGGGATGCCGCGCCGATATGACCTCCATGCAGGGACTCGGATACAAGGAAATTCTGGCTTATCTGGAACATGGCGGGAGCCTTGCGGAAACGGCGGAACGGATCAAACAGAATACAAGACATTTTGCCAAGCGTCAGCTGACCTGGTTCAGACGGGAGCGGGATGTCCGCTGGCTTTACGCGGACCAAATGTCCGAGGAAGAGATGTTGGCCAGAATAACGGAAGACCTCAGGACAGGCAAACCTGAACGTTAAGAAGACTGGAAGTCACGGGGTCCCGCCCCTTGGCGGCGGACAGAAACAGAAAGGATTTATTGCGGATATGGAACTTACGGAGATGTACCGCACCCTGGGAATCAGCGACAGGGTGCTTTCTTACGGCAACAGTGTGGAAGAGAAGCTCAGGGAACGCTTCAGGAAGGTGGATGAAACCACGGAGTACAACCAGCTCAAAGTGCTTCGGGCCATGCAGAAAAACAGGGTAAGCGATATTCATCTGAGCGGAAGCACCGGCTACGGATACAATGATCTGGGCCGAGAAACCCTGGAGAAGGTCTACGCGGATGTCTTCGGCACGGAGGATGCGCTGGTCCGTCCCCAGATAACCTGCGGAACCCACGCTCTGTATACGGCCCTTGCCGGGAATCTGAGGCCCGGGGACGAGGTTATGAGTCCCGTGGGAAAGCCCTACGACACCCTGGAGGAGGTCATCGGCATCCGGAAATCCAACGGGTCTCTTGCGGAATACGGCATTACCTACCGGCAGGCGGATCTTCTGCCGGACGGTTCCTTTGACTGGGATGCCATCAAAGCGGCCATAAACGACAGGACAAAGCTCGTCACAATCCAGCGTTCGAAGGGATATGCCACCAGGCCCACCCTGTCCGTGGAGAGAATCGGGGAGCTGATCCGGTTTGTGAAATCCGTGAAGCCGGATGTGATCTGCATGGTGGATAACTGCTACGGTGAATTTGTGGAGCGGCTGGAACCTTCCGATGTCGGCGCGGACATGGTGGTGGGATCCCTCATCAAGAATCCGGGCGGCGGCCTTGCCCCCATCGGCGGATATATCGCCGGAAGAGCGGACTGCATCGAGAATGCGGCTTACCGTCTGGGGTCCCCGGGCCTCGGCCGTGAGGTGGGTGCTACGCTGGCGGTGAACGGCTCCTTCTTCCAGGGACTCTTCCTTGCGCCCTCTGTCACGGGCGGCGCGCTGAAGGGCGCCATATTCGCGGCAAATGTGCTGGAAGGACTGGGATTTGACGTATATCCCCGGGGAGCGGATGAGCGCCATGATATTATCCAGGCCGTGACCTTCGGAAAACCCGAGGGCGTGATTGCCTTCTGCGAGGGCATCCAGGCGGCGGCTCCCGTGGACAGCTTTGTCACCCCGGAGCCCTGGGCGATGCCGGGCTATGATTCCGATGTGATCATGGCGGCGGGCGCATTTATCCAGGGGTCCTCCATAGAGCTGTCGGCGGACGGCCCCATCAAGCCGCCCTACTCCGTCTTCTTCCAGGGCGGACTCACCTGGTTTCACGCCAAAGCAGGCATCCTGAAGGCGGTTCAGCGCCTTGTGGATAAGGGCGTTGCGGTTTTGTAATGAAAATTTTATAAATGCAAAACTGACTGTATGGTAAAATATATGGTACTGCAGGCGCATCATGTCCCTATCTTTGTACTTGGAGAGGCCGGGAGGAGGACAGATGAATTATTGCGCAAATCAGAAACTGCAGAATCTTAACAGCGAGTGGAAGCCCTATGAGAAGTGTGAATATCTGGGCCCGGAGGCACTTACGGATCAGGAACTGATTGCAGTGCTGCTCCGGACCGGGAGCAGGGGGGAATCCTCGCTGGAGCTGGCGGGACGCGTACTTTCGTCCGGTCAGCCGGCAGGGCTTACCGGGCTTCTGCACTACAGCCTGCCGGAGCTGATGGAGATGAAGGGCATCGGCCGCGTCAAGGGAATCGAGCTTCTCTGCGCGGGGGAGATATCCAAGAGAATCTGGCGGAGGCTTGCGGGCACCGGGGACAGGTCCTTTGACCGTCCGGAACAGGTGGCGGGTTTCTACATGGAAAGCCTGCGTCATCTGGAGCAGGAAGAACTCCATGTGATGCTTTTAAACAGCAGGAATATGTTCCTCCGGGAGACGCTTCTGTTCCGGGGGACAGTTACTATGTCCATCGCTTCCACCAGAGAGATCATCAGAGAAGCTCTCCGGGGCGGTGCCGTGAGTATTGTGCTGGTCCATAACCATCCCAGCGGGGATCCCTCCCCCAGTGAAGCGGACATGGCCATCACGGCAAACGTGATGGAAGCTGCGAAGCTGATGGACATTCGTTTTATGGACCACCTGATCATCGGAGATCAGGTATATTACAGTTTCAGAGAACGGGGATTGTTGGAATGAAGAAAAGCAGGATTATCGTAACGGTATTATCGGTATTCTGCATATTGCTGATAGGTATCACCTCCTTCAACAGCAGCTTCCTCGCGCCGCTCAGAAACGGCGCGGGTCTGTTTCTGGTGCCGATGGAACGGGGCGTCAACGCTCTGGGCGGCGGCATCTATAATCACGTAAAGCAGCTGTCGGAACTCCGGAGCGTACAGGAGGAGAACAAACGGCTTACCGAAAGAGTAGCCGGCCTTACGGAGGAGAATACAAGACTCGCCGCGGAGGTCTATGAGCTGGCAAGGCTCCGGGAACTGTATGAACTCGACCAGGAGTATCTGCAGTATCCGAAGGTTGGCGCAAGAGTTATCGCCAGGGATTCCGGCAACTGGTTCCGGATATTCCGGATCGATAAGGGCACGGCCGACGGGATCCGCCCGGATATGAATGTTCTCTGCAGCGGCGGACTCATCGGCATAGTCACGGATGTGGGGCTCAATTACGCAACCGTGCGCACCATCATAGACGACAGCAGCAATGTGAGCGGCATGTCCCAGAGAACCGGCGAAATCTGCAACGTGGCCGGCGATATGGAGATGTATGAAAAGGGCCGTCTGAAGCTGGATCATATCAGGAAGGAATCCGATATCCAGTCGGGCGACCGGATCGTCACCTCCAACATCAGTGAGGTGTATCTGCCGGGCATTCTCATCGGCTACGCCGAGGACGTGGTGACAGATGCCAATAACATCACAAAATCCGGAGCGCTGATTCCGGCCGGAACCTTTGAGGGTCTGCAGGAGGTGCTGGTGATCACCCAGCTGAAGAATGAACTGCAGATCGGACCGGAAGAGACGGCGGAAGATGACCATAATGACAATCCGGAGGAAATGGAAACAGAAACCGAAGAGGAAGAGAGCACCGGGGCGGAAGAATGATAAGAAGAATTGTCCTGAATATTTTTATTATCATCCTGGCCTTTACGCTGCAGGTCTGCGTATTTCCCATTATCGAGGTGGTCGGCTCCTGGCCGAACCTTCTCCTTATTGTGGTTTCCATCTGTTCTTTTATAGACGGGAAGGAATGCGGTATTCTGTACGGGCTGGAGGCCGGGCTTCTGCTGGACCTGTTTTACAGCGGGCCCTTTGGTTTTTATACCCTTTTTTATATCAACATCGGCTATCTGAACGGCTGCTTCCAGAAATACTATTATGAAGAGTACATTACACTTCCTCTGACCCTGAGCGTAATAAATGAGCTTTTACTGAATCTCTATGTATTTATCTTCCGGTTCCTGATTCACGGCAAGCTGGACTTCGGATTCTATTTTCTGAAGATCATGCTGCCGGAGATGATCTTTACCACCCTGGTCACGCTGTTTGTATACAGAGCGCTTCTGTGGCTGAACAACGCGGTGAGGAATTTTACGCCCGGGATGCCGTCCTTTATCGGACGTTTTCGGAACAATCACTAGAAAGGAGCGGATTTTCAGGTGTTTCAGGACTTCAGGGATTATATAACAGACCTGGCAAAGAGACTTTTTACATCGCGCCTGTTTCTGCTCGCGGTGATTTTTTTTGGTATGTTTTCGATACTGCTTGTCCGCCTGTTCCGCCTTCAGATCATCGAGGGCGAAAAGTACCAGGAGGATTATGTGTCCATGGCCGAGAAGGTGATCCGCACCTCGGGAACCCGCGGCAATATCTATGACAGAAACGGCAATATCCTGGCGGGAAACCGGCTGGCCTACAACATATCAATACAGGATGTGGGCGCCTACCGGGGCGATGCCGAGTTCAACAGCATGCTGTTCCGGCTCATAAAGATTCTGGAGCGCCACGGCACAACTGCCTCCTGCAGCCTGGAGCTTGGATTTGACAACCTGGGCAATGTTATCTACACCTGTGAGTCCGAAGAGGCCAGGAAGAGATTTCTCCGGGATTATTACGGACTGAAAAATGTCAGCGAGCTGGATGATGACGCGGGAAAGTATCCCTCCGGCATTACGGCGGAACAGCTCTATGAACGCCTTTTCAATGAATACCATCTGGACAGGATCGTGGACAGGAACGGCAATCCCGTGAACCTGGACAGAAAAACCGCACTGCAGATACTGGATATCCGCTATACCATGCGTTTTACGGAATTCCAGAAGTACGAATCCACCACCATCGCCCGCAACGTGGACGATCGGACGGTGGCGGATATTCTGGAGCACGAGGCGGAGATAGCCGGGGTAAATGTGGACGAATCCACAAGCCGCGTCTATTATGAGGCGGTTTATTTCGCGCCCATCATCGGCTATACCGGCAAAATTACCGCGGAAAGACTGGAAGAGCTTCAGAAGTCAGACCCGGATTACGAACTCAATGATATCGTGGGAAGAACGGGAATCGAGTCTTCCATGGAGCTGGCCCTCAAGGGGAAGAAGGGCTCCCAGACGGCCTATGTGGACAACAAGGGCCGTATTCTCGACATTACGGACAGCCACGAGGCCGCAGCGGGAGATGATATCTATCTGACCCTGGACCTGAATCTGCAGAAGGGAATCTATTATATCCTGGAACGGCAGCTCGCGGGCGTTCTTCTCGGCACCATCGTCAACCAGGAGGCGGATACCATCGAGTATATCGACTCCTCCAAAATCAAGATTCCCGTGAAGGATGCCTATTTCCAGCTGGTCAACAACAACGTGATCTCTCTGGAACGGCTGAACAGGGCGGACGCGGGCCCGGTGGAGCATACCATCGCCGCAAAATACCGGGAGGAGCGGGTCCGGGTGGACAATGCCATCACGGAACAGCTCACCGGCGGGAATCCGCTGCCCATGAACCAGCTGCCCGAGGATATGCAGGCCTACATGAATTACATCTATTCCTTCCTGTCGAAGGACAATGTGGGCATTATCAGGAAAAGCGCCATCGATACCTCCAGCGTGGAGTACAATGCCTGGAAGGACGGCACCATCAGTCTTCGGGATTACCTGTATTACGGGATTTCCTCCAGCTGGATCGACACAACGAAGCTGGATATCGCGGAAAAATATTCCGACGCGGAGGACGTGTTCAATGCGCTGGCAGCCTATGTGAGCCGTTCCCTTTCCTCCGATCAGGAATTCACAAAACGGATCTACCGCTACCTCATCAACAATAATGTGGTGAGCGGAAGAGAGCTTCTGCTGGCCCTCTATGCCCAGGGAGGCCTTCCCGAAGATCCGGGGACCGTGGCCCTTCTGGAAAGCGGAGATGAGAATACGGCATTTGCCGTGCTGATGGAGAAAATCCGCAGCATTGAGATCACCCCCGCCCAGCTGGCGCTGGATCCCTGTACCGCCAGCTGCACCGTGACCAATGTGCGCACCGGAGAGGTGGTGGCCCTGGTCACCTATCCCAGCTATGACAACGGCAGAATCGACGACCCGGCCTACTTTGCGCAGCTGAACGCCGATCTCTCCCTGCCTCTGAGAAACAACGCCACCCAGACCCTCAAGGCGCCCGGCTCCACTTTCAAGCCTATCGCGGCCATCGCAGGCCTGGAGGAGCATGTTGTGGATGCCTATGACAGGATCGACTGTACCGGTATCTATGAGGAAGTTACCGTTCCCATCAAGTGCTGGATTTATCCGGGATTCCACTCGGCCCTGAACGTGATCGGCGCCATAGAGAATTCCTGCAACTACTATTTTTCGGAGCTGGGGCACAGACTTTCCCAGGAATCCGACGGCACCTATAATACCAACAAAGGTCTTACAACCATCCGCAAATATGCCGCCATGTTCGGACTGGACAGAACCTCGGGCATCGAGATTTTTGAGGCTACGCCCCACATCTCCGACAGCGACCCGGAACGTTCCTGCATGGGACAGGGCACGCATCAGTATGCCAATATCCAGCTTGCCAGATATGTGACGGCGCTGGCCAACAGGGGGACGGTATTTGATCTGAGTCTGGTGGATAAGGAGACGGATTCCAGAGGAAACCTGGTCAAGGAGTTTTCACCGAATGTGAGCGCCTCCCTGAATATATCCGACAGCACCTGGAACGCCGTTACTTCAGGCATGCGGGCCGTGGTGGAGAACAGCTCTGTCAACAAGGTGTTCAATGATCTTCCGGTCCACATCGCCGGCAAGACCGGTACGGCCCAGGAGTCGGAGAAACGCGGAAACCACGCCTTCTTCATCTCCTTCGCCCCCTTTGAGAATCCCGAGGTGGCGGTGACGGTGAATATCCCCAACGGATATTCTTCCTCCAACGCAGCCATGGCGGCAAAGCATGTATATAACCTGTATTACGGATATACATCTCTGGCGGAGGTCATGACCTCCGGCGCCCTGGATGCCTCCAACGAGCGGATTAACGGAGATTAATCAGATTCTCTTCCGGAAATTTTCGGCTTGTGCGCCCCGTTCCGGTAGAGTAGAATATCAGATAGGAGCGACTATGCTTTTTGATTACAATTTCCGGAATTACAATCTGAGGCTGATTCTTTACACGACGGCGCTCAGCATCATCGGCGTCATGGCCATCCGAAGCGCCAGCAGCCAGGATGCCTCCGTTGTTATCAAACAGGTTATCGGCGTGGTCCTGTCCGTGACCATCTGCATCGTGGTTTCCATGATCGATTATCACTGGTTTAACCGCTTTTCCTGGGCGATATACGGCGTCTGCATCATGTTCCTTCTCCTGGTGCTCATCCGGGGCAGAAGCACAAACGGTGCAACCAGATGGCTCACGGTCGGCCCCATCACCATTCAGCCTTCGGAGTTTGTAAAAATCGGACTGATCCTCTTTATGGCCTGGTATCTCTCAAAGTGCAGAGATATTCTGAACCGGTCCGCCACACTGGCGCGGATAGCGGTTCTGGCGGGGATACCGCTGGTTATGGTTTATATTCAGCCGAATCTGTCCACAACCATCGTTATCGCCGTAATCATTTTCAGCATGCTGTTCGCCGCAGGACTCAGCTACCGCTGGATTCTGGGCACGCTGGCCCTGGGCATACCGTCCGTCTCGGCCCTTCTCTACCTGGCCCTTCACGGCCTGATACCGTTCCTGAAACAGTACCAGGCGGAACGTATTCTCGCCCGTTTTTTCAACAGCAACAATCAGTATGCGGATCTGAACCGTCAGCAGAACAATTCCATCATGGCCATCGGGTCTGGCCAGCTTACCGGAAAAGGACTCTTCAATAACACCCTGTCCTCCGTGAAAAACGGCAATTTCCTGTCGGAAGAGAAGACGGATTTCATCTTTGCCATTATCGGGGAGGAGCTGGGGTTTATCGGATGCAGTATCGTGATACTGCTCTATGCGCTGCTTGTATTTGAATGTCTCTGGATAGGATCGCACGCCGAAGATGCGGAGGGCCGCATCATCGCTACCGGAATGGCCGCCCTTGTGGCGTTTCAGAGTTTCGCGAACATTGCCGTGGCCACGGGGATTTTCCCGAACACGGGACTGCCGCTGCCATTTATCAGCTCAGGACTTACGTCTCTCATGAGTATGTTCATCGGCGTGGGGATCATATTGAATATCGGGCTTCAGAAGCATACAGAGGAACATCAGGAAGGAAGGCACACATGAATATAGGCTTCATTGCTCATGATGCAAAGAAAAAGCTGATGCAGAATTTCTGCATCGCTTATCGGGGAATACTTACAAAACATGAGTTATATGCGACGGGCACCACGGGCAGACTCATCGAGGAAGTGACGAATCTGTCAGTGCACAAGCTGCTTCCCGGGCATCTGGGAGGAAGCCAGCAGCTGGGATCCCAGATTGAAAACAATCAGATCGATCTTCTGATTTTTCTCAGAGACCCGCTGGCGCCGAAGCCTCACGAACCGAATGTCAACGATGTGGTGAAACTGTGTGATACCCATAATATCCCCATGGCCACCAATCTGGCAACGGCAGAACTCCTGATCAAGGCGCTTGATCGAGGGGATATGGAATGGAGAGAGCTTTACCGATGAGTGAAAGGCATTATCACACGGCCGGCCATACGTCAGCCGGACGAAGGAGAAGAAGAAGGCGCAGGAGCAGAATCCGCCCCGGATGCCTGCTGTCCCTTCTGGTTCTTCTCTTGGCGCTGACAGGTGCATTCCGGCTGATTTCCGCACACCGGTTTGAGAAGGAGAGATATCACGCGGAAGACAGAGCGGCAGTTCTTGCCTCCGCTGCCGGCATATCAGGGTATTATCCCATGTTTGCGGAAAATCTCTGCGTTCCGGAGGAGAATGCCCCGGCTTCGGATGAAGGACTTCTCTGTGAGGCCGGCGGACTCTTCAATGAGACCGGACATACGGTACTGTGCAGCAGAAATATTTACAGCAGAATGAATCCCGCCAGCATCACAAAGGTGATGACAGCGCTTCTGGCGCTGGAAAACGGAAATATGGATGATGTGGTGACGGCCACGGATGCGGTAGTCATCACGGAACCCGGCGCCTCTCTCTGCGGGATCGCTCCGGGAGACCAGATTACCATGCGGGAGCTGATGTACGGACTTCTTCTCCCCTCCGGGAATGACGCCGCCAACGCAATCGCCGTTCATCTGGACGGAAGCGTGGAGGCTTTTGCGGAGCACATGAACCGCCGGGCCCTGGAGCTGGGCGCTACCGGAACCCATTTTACAAATCCCAGCGGACTTACGGATGATAACCACTATACTACCGCCTATGACCTGTATCTCATATTCAGGGAGGCCATGAAGCAGCCGCTGTTCCGGGAGATCATATCCACCGCGTCTCATGACGGGGTCTATACCATGGCGGTGGGGATGCCCGCCCTTAAGAAGTGGGAGAACAGCAACTGGTATCTTGCGGGAAAGGCCTCCGCGCCGGAGGGACTTACCGTAATCGGCGGAAAGACCGGAACCACCAAGGCGGCGGGCTCCTGTCTCATCATGGGAGAGGAGGATGCCTCCGGAAATGAGTATATTTCCGTGGTTCTGAAATCCCCTGACCGCCAGACGCTCTATTCGGACATGACAAATATAATCTCGAAAGCGGTTAATTAGTCATTGCGATTCCGAAGGGTTTATACTATAATTGATACATAATCAAAGAAAGGTACGCCGCAGGCGTACCTCTGAACCGCTCAAAGACGCGGGGCGGGCAGTAATGAAAAAGAACAATAACCGTATTTGACGAGATTACAATATGCGGAAACAAGGAGGACACGACTATGGTTCAGATTATCGCAGGCGGAAAAGGAAAGGGTAAAACAAAGTATCTTCTTGACATGGCCAACAAGGCTGTCAAGGAATCCAAGGGTTCCATTGTTTACCTGGACAAGAGTTCCAAGCACATGTATGAGCTCAACAATCGCATCCGTCTGATTAATGTACAGGAATATCCGATTGAGAATGGTGAAGGCTTCGTAGGATTCCTCTGCGGCATCATTTGCCAGGATCACGATCTTGAACAGATGTATCTTGACAGCTTTATCAAGCTTTCCAGCCTGGAAGGTGAAGATATCGAGCATATCCTGACCATGATTGACAAGCTCAGCAAGAAGTATCATGTTGATTTTATCCTCAGTATTTCGAGAGATGCCCACGAGATTCCGGAAGCGTTCAGGGAGAACATCATCGTATCCCTGTAATCTGCGCTGAATCCGAATCAGATTAATATATGACAGGCTGCAGGCGCCGGCACGGACGTATCCGATACCGGCGCCTGTATTCCTGTATCAGCAGAGGAAACCTAACATGGCGAGAAACAGGAAAGTTATCCGTTACAGGCGGCCCTTTCATCTGAATATCGGCGTTATCATCTTTGCCGCCATCTTCGTATATCTTGCCTCCAGCCTCTATGCCTACGCAAAGCGCGAGAAAATCCAGTTTTATGAGGTGGCGGAGGGCAGTATCGTCAACGACAAAACCTATACCGGCATCATATTCCGGCAGGAATCGGTGCAGCAGACGCAGACAACCGGGTATGTAAACTACTTTATCCGTGAGGGCAAGCGCGCCGCCCGGGGAGCCAGAATTTATTCCCTGGATGAGACGGGAGAGCTGGGAAAGTTCCTGGAGGAAAACAGAGCCCAGGGGTCCGATCTTACTTCCGAGAACCTGTCCGAATTGAAAAAGCAGCTGAGCGCATTTTCCCTTTCCTACTATGACGCGGATTTCGGCTCTGTCTATTCCGCCCAGTACGCACTGCAGTCCTCCGTGGCGGAATATATGAACGTCAATGCCATGGACAGTCTGGATGCGGCGCTGCAGGAGCACGGGATCTACTACCAGCAGGTCACCACCGGGGAGGCCGGCGTGGTTTCCTACGCCGTGGACGGCTATGAGGGGATGGATGCGGCCTCGGTGACGCCGGATCTTTTCGACCGCACAAAGTACAGCAGAAAGAGCATCAAATCGGGAGAGCTCACAGAGGCAGGCACGCCCGTGTACAAGCTGATCTCCTCGGAGGACTGGTCTGTGGTATTTCCCCTGGATGAAGATTCCGAGAAGGCCTTCGCCGACAGGAGAAGCCTTACCATCAAGCCGGCGGCTTCCGACATGAAGCTGGTGGGGCGCTACAGCTCCTTTACGGGAACGGACGGAAGCAAATACGGGAAGCTTGACTTCGACAAATACATGATTGAGTACAGCTCCGACCGCTTCATGGATTTTGAGGTTATCTCCGACGAGGCGAGAGGGCTGAAGATTCCTGTGACCTCCATTGTGGAGCGGGAATTCTTCATTATCCCCGTGGGCTACCTCACCGGCGGCGGGGACGCCAATCCCGGGGAGGAGGGATTTCTGCGGGAAGTATACGGGGAAAGCGGTACCTCCGTAG
>JAGBNL010000019.1 GCA_017634415.1 Clostridium sp. | reverse complement strand
TTCATCTATCATCAGAATGGCATTCGGCGTCGTCTCCATGAATACATGGGACAGGGAGCTGGCCTTCTGATGGAGATAGGGAATGCACATCTCCAGCTCCGCCTTCTTCCTGAATACGGCGATGGCCTTCTCCCGGCAGGTAGCATAACCGCAGGCGCCGCAGTTGAGCTCCTGTTCCGGCCTGTTCTTTCCCGTCTTCCGCAGGATCTCCCGGATCTGTGCTTCCGTGGGAACCCGTTCCTTCACGGAGCGGTCCGAGAATGTGCGGTCCGCCCCCACACGCATGCGGTTTTTTCCGATCCAGATACTCTGGGCGGAACCTTTGGGAAGGAACTCATCCAGTTCCAGCTTCGTGATGAAGGCCGCATCCTCTCTCGTGGACAGCGGGCCGTTGATACAGCCCCCAAGGCAGGTATTCAGCTCGATAAAGCAGTCATGAATCCGGCCGGTCCGAAGGGACTCGCAGATTTCAATGCAGCTCTCGATGCCGCTGGCGCAGACCTTCCGGTAATGGTCGCTCACATCCAGGACCTTCTCCCTGGCTTCCACCGCGTGGATAAGGCCCTCCCGCATCACATAGCGGAGATTCCCGCCCAGGTAATCCAGAGACGCCGCGGCAGGCGCGCATTCATCGATGTCGATGCCCTCTTCGGCAAGCCAGTGTCTAATCTCCTCGAAGGACAGCACCGCGTCAGGCCTGCTCCGCCGTTTCTTATCCTTCTCCGCGATACAGGGACCCGCGAAGACCACCTTCACATCATCCTCATACTCATCCCTGATCATCTTCGCGTGGATTCCTGAGGGAATCATCACCGGCGCCACATAGGGAATCAGGTCCGGATAATGTATCTCTATGAGATTGATGATGGCGGGACATGCGGTGGTGATGATATTGTCCATGGCCCCGGTCTTCAGGATCTTTACATACTCCTCCGTGGCCAGAACCGCGCCCTCGGCGCTGTTTCTCACCTCTGTAAATCCGAGCTTCTCAAGCGCTGTCAGCACCTTCAGATGTCTCTTATATCCGAACACGCCGATATAGGCCGGCGAAAGCGAGAGTACCACTCTCTCCCCGGCCGCTATCATCGCTTTCACATCCTCAAGCTCACTGGCCATCCGCTTGGCCGACTGCGGGCAGTTCTGCACGCACTCGCCGCAGAGAATACAGCGGTTCGGCATCACGAAAGCATGTTCCCGGCGGAAGGCTATGGCCCCCACCCGGCAGCTCCTGACGCACCGGCAGCACTGCCGGCACTTTGCTTCCTTAAAATCAATAATTGCCATCGGCCGTTCCTCATCTCAGGGAAGAATTCACTGCACGCCCGGCAGTATGTAAGTCTCAAAAAACTCTTCCGCCGTCTCCGGCTTCAGGGAATAGATCTCTTCTCCGTCATCGATAGTCACACAGACGCCCTTCCTGCAGTTGCCGCTGCAGAACGCGCCGGTCAGCGCTACCTTTCCGGCCAGATCATACTTCGCCACCAGCTCCTGGAACTTCTTGATCACGTCCCGGGAACCCTTCAAATGACATGCGGAACCGATACAGATCGCTACTTTCATAGTCATTCTCCTCTCACAAAACGTCTTTGTTAATTATCTCACAGAGCACTCTCAAATACAACCGCTTCTTTGGCTCCGGAGGGTAAAAAAAGAGGCACCGCATCCCACAGATGCGGCCGCCCCTTCTTCAATACGAAAACTGCAGCCAGTGGGACTTGAACCCACACGAGTCGCCTCACAGGAACCTAAATCCTGCGTGTCTGCCAATTCCACCATGGCTGCATGCAAGGTCTATCCTACTACAGGAAAAGGCCTGCTGTCAAACCATCATCCGATGGCAAATGCAAGACTCAGCATCACATTGGAGCTGATGGCCATATACTGGAAGGTCACATCTCCGATGGTGGCGTTGGCCGTCAGGGAATCCTCCGCGATGGAATCGATCCAGGAAAGGGCTCTCTCCTTGTCCGCCCCCTCATAATCCAGCCCCGCGCAGGCCTCCAGGAATTCCTGAAGTCTCGGGTTATCCTTGGCCATATAGAAGGAAACCGTGTCGATGGCGCCCTCATCGGTGGTCAGGAAGACGCAGGAGCAGGCCCCGTCGGGCTTGCCGATACGGCCGAGCTTTATGCTCTCCTCAATCTCCGCCTCGGTATAGCCGCCGAACTCGCCCATAATCTCCCGGAGCTCGTCCACATCAAAGCCCAGCTTCTCCGCTTCTCCCTTCTCCGTCTCACTCTCCTCCGTCTCAGAAGCCTCCTCGGAAGACGCCTCCGTCTCCTCCGGCTTCTCCTCCTCCGTGGTCTCTTCTGTCTCCTCTGCTGTCGTCTCTTCTGCCGCGGTTTCCTGCGCTGTGGTCTCCGGCGCCGCGGTATTGCCGCAACCGGCCGCAAAGAGGGCTACTGAAGCTGCCGCTATAATAAACAGATTCTTTTTCATATATGATATTCTCCTCTGTGATAATTACATTTCCAATTAACTATAGCTGATTCCGCGATGAGTGTCAAACGGTGTATTCACGGTATTTTACCGAAGCTTCCGGCACATTTTTCTCCATTGTCTTTCCCCTGCAACTATGGTAAAATGTCTTCCCACAGCCTGCCGCATATAGATGAAGGTACGCCGGCGGTGTACCCTCGATCCGCACAAAACCGTGGGACTCTCGCTCCACCGGGATGAGCAGAAATGTAACTTCAGAACATGCTCATGCATCCTGAACGCTGAAAGAAAAAACCGAGGAATAATCATGAAACTATTCGAACCAGTCGACATGACCGAAGGCAATCCGGTCCGGCAGATCATCAAATTCACCATTCCCATGCTCCTGGGCAATGTGGCCCAGCAGCTCTACAATACCGTGGACAGCATCATCGTGGGCCGGTTTGTGGGGGACAATGCCCTCGCAGCCGTCGGAAGCGCCGGCCCCATCCTGAACCTTCTGCTGGTGCTCTTCATGGGCGTGGCCGTAGGCGCCAGTATCATGATCTCCCAGTACTTCGGGGCAAGACAGCGGGAAGACCTGTCCAAAGCCGTGGGAAGCTGCTTTGTAGCCACGGGCGTGGCCTCCCTCTTCATCATGATTACAGGCCCTCTCATCAGCGGACCGCTGCTCCGGCTTCTGGGAACGCCGGAGTCCATCATCGGCTGGTGTGAGCAGTACCTTTTCATCATCTGCGTCGGCATCGCCGGCGGCGGCTACTACAACATCATGGGCGGCGTACTGCGAGGACTGGGAGACTCCGTCTCCGCGCTCATTTACCTCCTGGTGGCCACCTTCCTGAATATTATCCTGGACTATGCGTTCGTCGCGTACTTCGGCATGGGCGTGGCGGGCGTAGCCCTGGCCACCATCATCGCCCAGTTCGTCTCCGCCTTCCTGACCATCCGGAAGCTCACGAAGATGAGCGATATCTTCGACATGGGATGGGAATACCTGAAACCGGAGAAAAAGTATATTCTCACCCTCATTAAGCTGGGACTTCCCTCCGGCGTCACCCAGGCCATCTTCTCCATGTCCCTCATCGTGGTGCAGTCCCTGACCAACACCTTCGGGGAAATGTACATTGCGGCAAATGTCATCGTCATGCGCGTGGACGGCTTCGTCATGCTGCCGGCCTTCTCCTTCGGAAGCGCCATGACCACCTACGCCGGACAGAATATCGGCGCGGGCAGAATCGACAGAGTCCAGGAGGGCGCGAAGAAAGGCACCCTTGCCGCCATGGGCATCTCCACTGTGCTTACGGTGCTGATCCTCATCTTCGGCCGCTACCTCATGGGAATCTTTACCACCACGGAGGCCCTCATCACCCTCAGCAACAACATGATGCGGATTCTGGCCGTGGGCTACATCGCCATGGAAGTGACCCAGTGTCTCTCCGGCATCATGCGCGGGGCGGGCGACACGGTGACGCCCATGTGGATCTCCATCCTGGTATCCGTTCTGCTGCGCGTGCCCCTGGCCTACTTCATGGTCGGCATGACCAAAACGCCGGAACTCCCCCAGGGAAACTGCTACATGATGCAGCTGTCCATGCTCATCACCTGGGTCACCGGCGCATTCATCACCTTTGTGATGTACAAGGTCGGGAAATGGAAAGGAAAATCGGTGGTGTAATATATTCCCTCTTGACATTTCACAAACCCGGGAATATAATTCACAGTAATATCGCGGAAAGGAGTACGACAAGATGACAAATCAGCTGTCCAATCGATTTAACAGCTTTTTTAACGGCTTTTACTTTGGCCGTCTCTTTGTCGTGCTCAAGAAAAATCCCTGAATGGATTGATATGCCGCGCTATATGTGAATGAATCCTACGGCCTCGTCCATTTTGGGCGGGGCCTTTTCTTTTGCCGGGATTTGTCACGCAGGAAGAAGAAACTATGGGAACGCAGAGGGGTTCAAAAACGGGAACCGGCGCAGGGAACGCGCCAGGAGAAAGGAGCGACAGCCATGGGCAAGTATTTCAATCAGAAGATTGAGTGTGCTTCCAGAGCAGAGATCACAAAAATTCAGGACGAGAGACTGGTAGAGACTGTAAAACGCGTTTATGAGAACGTGGCACCCTACCGCAGAAAGATGGACGAGGCCGGAGTAAAGCCGGAAGATATCCACGGAATCGCGGATCTTCACAAGCTCCCCTTCGTCACCAAAACCGACCTCAGGGATGAATATCCCTACGGCTACCTCGCCGCACCCTTAAACGACTGTGTCCGCATCCAGTCCACCAGCGGCACCACCGGCCGGCGCGTTGTGGCATTCTACACACAGAATGACATTGACATGTGGGATGAGTGCTGCGCCAGAGCCCTGGTAGCTGCCGGCGCCACCCCGGATGACGTGGTTCAGGTCTGCTACGGCTACGGCCTCTTCACCGGAGGTGCCGGTCTTCACGGCGGTTCTCACAAGCTGGGTTCTCTCACCCTGCCCATGTCCTCCGGCAATACCGACCGGCAGATCCAGTTCATGACCGACCTCGGCGCCACCATCCTCTGCTGCACCCCCAGCTACGCCGCCTATCTCGCGGAATCCATCCATGAGCGCGGTCAGCGGGATCAGATCCACCTGAAGGCCGGTATCTTCGGCGCGGAAGCCTGGACTGAGGAAATGCGCCGTGACATTGAAGCCAAGCTTGGTCTCAAGGCCCACGATATCTACGGCCTCACCGAGATCTGCGGCCCCGGCGTATCCTTCGAGTGCGATGAGCAGAAGGGCATGCATATCAACGAAGATGATTTCATCGCCGAGATCATTGACCCGAACACCGGTGAGGTGCTCCCGCCCGGCTCCAAGGGCGAGCTGGTCTTCACCTGCATCAACAAGGAAGCATTCCCGCTCATCCGCTACAGAACCCGTGACATCACCTACCTGGATTACACCCCCTGCTCCTGCGGAAGAACCCACGTCCGCATGCACAAGCCCATGGGAAGAAGCGACGACATGCTCATCGTCAAGGGCGTCAACGTATTCCCGAGCCAGATTGAGACTGTCCTCATGAACAACGGCTATCCGGCCAACTACCAGATCATCGTGACACGTGAGAAGAACTGTGATAATATTGAAGTACAGGTAGAAATGACTCCGGAGATGTTCTCCGACTCCCTGAGCAAGGTATCCGCCCTCGAGAAGAAGCTGGTGGGCGATCTCAAGTCCATGCTGGGCATCGTCTGCGACGTCAAGCTGGTGAACCCGAAGAGCATCACCCGCAGCGAAGGCAAGGCGCAGCGCGTCATTGACAAGAGAAATCTGTACAAGCAGTAAAGGAGGTACGTTACGATGAGAGTAAAACAGATATCCGTTTTTCTTGAAAACAAGCCCGGAAGCCTGGCAGAATTCACACACCTTCTGCAGGAAAAGCACATCGATATGGTAGCTCTCTCCGTGGCGGAAGCCGAAGACTTCGGTATCGCCCGCCTGCTGGTCAATGACGTCCTCGAATGCGTCAATACCCTGAAAGACAATGGCTATGTCTGCTCTCTCACCCCGGTTCTGGCGGTAGAGATCGAAGACAAGCCCGGCGCCTTGGTCCATGTGCTGGACCTTCTCGGTCAGAATGGCATCAACCTTGAGTATATGTACGCTTTCCTGACCAGAAAAACAGACAAGGCTTTCATGGTCCTCAGGGTTGCGGACAATGATCAGGCCATCAAGATCCTGACAGAAGCTGGTATTACCCCTCTGTGTGCGGAAGATATCGTAAAGCTGTTTTAATCTGTTTCACATTACAAATATCAGAAAGCCGGTGCCCCGCGGGGTACCGGCTTTCTTGGGTTTTCAGCAGCTTATGCAGTAAGACTCTGCAAAGCCCTGTGCAGTATTACTTAATCTCATAGGCGGAAATGTCAAACAGACTGTCATCCGCATTTTCATCGATGGAGTGAATGGTATAGGTCATATCATCACCGGCCTTGACACATACGAGGCTTCCGGCCTCATCAAAGTACAGCACGGTCTCGGGATTGATGCCGTCAGCCGCAAACACCTCTGCGTCATAGGTTTTTCCGTCAAGCTCCCGTTCCTCTGCGGCTGCCTCGGAATTCTGCGCCATCGACCACAGAAGGGAATACAGGGAATCCATCAGCAGCGGGTTGGATGTGACAATTTCAGAATCCGTCTGGGTTGCGACAACTCCGGTCTTATCCTTCGGATCCAGGTTGTAGGCCTTGCCGTCCTGGAAAAATGTTATCTTTTCATTTTCAACGCCGGACACCTTCGTTGTGCAGTCAGAATAATAGACGCCGTCCTTTGCATGCACATCGAAGACCTGGTCCGAATCCATGGAATCCAGATGGAGCTCATAATTCAGATGGGCTCCCGCCGTCGAATCAATCCCGTTATAGAAGGCTGCCGTTTTCGTATCAGCTGCGGAACTGCCTCCTGCCCGCTTGGCCAGAAGCTCATCCAGGCTCATTATCTCATAGGCAAAGGTATCCGCGCCCTCCTGGGCAAAGTACATGAACATTTCTCCTGTGCCCATAATGTCCAGCGAGATCACGCCGTCTGCCAGGGTTCCTTCCGCAGCACTGTCATCATCCATAAGAATAGAAAACTTTTCACCCTCGATTTTCCACTCCTTGATCCCCATGGAGTCTCCATCAAAGGTCATGCTGCCCTTGCCGCCCTCCTCCAGGGTAATCGATGCCTCCATCTCCATATCCGCACTGGCGACCACGTCTCCGTCTTCCTCGGCGGCAAAAAGAGTATACTCACCCTCAGCAGGGAACTCCTTCTTCGCCTCGGTCTCCGGCTCCGTCTCGGCCGCAGTGGTCTCAGCCGCCGTGGTCTCAGCCGCTGTGGTCTCTGCTGCAGCGGTTTCTGCTGCCGTCGTTTCCGCTGCTGTTGTCTCCGCCTTGTCAGAACCGCCGCAGGCGCTGAGACCGGAAACTGCAAGAGCCATCACAAGAGCCAGGGGTACTAACCGGTTTCTTTTCATATTGTTCTCCTCCTCTCTCTGAAAAGCATTGCGAAAGCTTATGTTTTCGCATAATAACTCAATGTTATTCTAACAGAGAAGAAGGTATTTGTGGAAAAGCGCCGGCATTTGTCAATGACAAAAGAAATATCCCGTCACAGGATATGCCACAGCTCCCCATCGGGCATCACGCGGAAATCGCCCGGAAGGACCTCCAGAAGCTTCCCCGACAGATCGCGGATAACGGTATCCTCCCAGTAGCGGTAGGCGTCTCCCTCTCCTTTTTCATTCCATCTGCTGAAGTAGAGCTTCTCCCCGTCTCTCATGAAGAAGGACTCATGGGGATCCATGGGGAATCCGGTCCTGTCGGGCCAGATAATCTCAAACACATCGTCATCGCCCTGTCTCGCGAGGGTGAGGGGTGCTGTGTGAAGCCGCAGATTATAGCAGTTGATGACGCTCTCCAGGGGCTTCTCCATGTGGAGCGCGGTTTCATGGGATGCGCAGTCAAAGGCGAAGATGCGGATCTTCTGCGCCGGGAAGTCCACTGTCAGGATATAAATCACCTGGTCCAGAAAAACAGGATTCTCGATATAGGTTCCGTCCTTCTTCGGAACAGGCCGGAAAACCTCCCCGTCAGGGTAGTGAATTAGGCACAGCGTATTCCCCCGGACGGTCTCTCCGGCGTCATGGCACTCCTCCGCCTCATACATATCCGTCAGTTCCCTGCTCAGACCGTAGTACCACTCCGAGGTCCCATCCGGCACCAGCTCGATATAATTGATTCCCCCGATGTCAATCTTTTTCATAACGATTTCCTCCCCTTTAACATCGCTCTGTGTAAACTTTACATTATC